>VBJV01000149.1 GCA_005879785.1 Chloroflexota bacterium | reverse complement strand
CTCGGCACGCCGACCATGCCCCCAAACCAGGTGCTGGTGGGGATGTCGCTGTTCCTCTCGCTGTTCGTGATGGCACCGACCATCAAGGCCACGAACGAGGTCGCGGTGCAGCCCTACCTCCACAAGCAGATCTCGCTTCAGGTCACCTTCGACCGCGGCCAGGAGCCGCTGCGCACGTTCATGTTCAAGCAGACGCGCGACTCCGACCTGGCCCTGTTCGTGAAGATGGCCGACATGCCGCGGCCCAAGACGCGGGCCGACGTGCCCACCTACGTACTGATCCCCGCCTTCATGATCTCCGAACTGAAAACGGCGTTCCAGATCGGCTTCCTGATCTACCTGCCGTTCCTGATCATCGACATGGTGGTCAGCTCGACGCTGATGTCGATGGGCATGATGATGCTGCCTCCGATCCTGATCTCGCTGCCGTTCAAGATCATGCTGTTCGTGCTGGTCGACGGCTGGCACCTGGTGATCCAGGGACTGGTGCAGTCATTCCACACCTGACGACGGGGACGCCATGAACCAGGACACCGTTATCCATCTCGCGATGCAGGCGCTGATCGTTGCGCTGAAGGTGTCGATGCCGTTCCTGCTCGCCGGCCTGGTGGTCGGCCTCGCCGTCTCGGTGTTTCAGGCCGTGACCCAGATCCAGGAGCAGACGCTCAGCTTCATCCCGAAGATCCTGGTCACCGGCGCGGTGATGGCGATCGGCGGGCCGTGGATGCTCAGCCAGATGATCGCCTACACCGAGGCGCTCTACACCAGCATCCCGTCGATGGTCGGCCCGTGATCCTGGCCGACCAGCTGGCGCTGCCCAACCTCGCAAGCGCCCAGCTGATGGGGTTCATGCTCGTGCTGGCACGCGTCGGCGGCTTGTTCCTGCTCGCTCCCGGCTTCTCGTCCCGCATGATCCCGGTGCGCGCGAAGCTGATGCTCGCGTTCGCGATCTCGCTGGCGCTGATGCCGATCGCGACCCACGGCCAGCACATCCCGAGTGACACCGGCCTGGTGGTGACGCTGCTTTTGAAGGAGCTGCTGGTGGGGATCGCCTTCGCGATGCCGCTGGCGGTGCTGGGCGCCGCCGTGTCGGCCGGCGCCGGCCTGATCGACACCATCATCGGCTTCAGCTTCGCCGCCCAGATCGATCCCATCTCCAACCAGCAGAACGCGGTGCTGGCCCAGTTCTACTCCCTGTTCGCGACGATGATCTTCATGGTCACGGGCGGCGACCAGATCATGATCCAGGGGCTGGCGACCAGCTACCGGCTGCTGCCGGTGGGCAAGACCCCCAGCATCAACGCCCTGGCGGCGAGCGCACCGGCCGGTCTGGAACGGGTGTTCGTGATCGGGCTCGAGATCTCGGCGCCGGTGGTGATCGCGCTCGTCATCTCGGACGCCGCCTTCGGCCTGGTATCGCGCGCCGTGCCGCAGATGAACGTGTTCTTCGTCGGGCTGCCGGCCAAGATCATGCTCGGCTTCGCCGTGATCGGCGCCTCGCTGCCGTTCGTGGCCGCCCACCTTACCGACGAGATGCAGAACTCGGTCGTGCAGGCGCTGGAGATCCTGAAGGGGTGAGCGGCGACAACAAGACCGAGAAGGCCACTCCCAAGCGCCGAGAGGAGGCGCGCAAGAAGGGCCAGGTGGTCAAGTCGTCGGACGTGAACACGGCCGTGGTGCTGTTTGCCTGCGTCGGCGCGCTGATGGCGACCGGCGGCATGCTGCTGCGCGGCTCCTCGGACGTGCTTCGACACGGGCTGGCTCAGAACGCGAACCCCTCCCTCGTCTCGCGCGGTGGCATCTCGGATCTGGCGTTGTCGTCTATGCGCTCGATCGCCACGCTGGCAGCCCCGGTGGCGCTGGCCGCGCTGGCCGGCGGCGTGCTGGCGAGCGTCATCCAGGTGCGGCCGCGGATCACGCTGACCACGATCAAGCCGCAGTGGAGCCGGATGGATCCACGTCAGGGGCTGAAGAAGATCTTCGGCATCAACGCCGTATTCGAGACGCTCAAGGCCAGCGTCAAGACGGCCGTGGTGGCGGCGGCGGCATTCATGGCCGTCTACCCCCGGATCGGCGAGCTGGCCGCGATGACCGGCATCCCGCCGGCGGCGATGCTGTTCGAGCTGGCATCGATCGTCATCAGGATCGCGATCTACGTCTGCATCGCCTTCGCGCTGGTGGCGGCGGTCGACTACGGCTACCAGCGGCACCGGCACGAGAAGCAGCTGCGGATGAGCAAGGACGAGATCAAGCAGGAGGCGCGCCAGTCCGACCTGGCACCCGAGGTGCGGGGCGCGATCCGGCGGCGGCAGTTCCAGCAGGCCCGCAAGCGCATGATCGCCGAGGTGGCGACGGCCGACGTGGTGATCACGAACCCGACCCACTTCGCGGTCGCCCTGCGCTACGACGGCACCCGCCCGGCTCCGGAGCTGGTCGCCAAGGGCGTCGACCTGGTGGCCGCCGCGATCCGCGAGGAGGCGGGCAGGCACGATGTCACGGTGCTCTCAAATCCGCCTCTGGCACGCGCCCTCTACCGTGAGGTGGAGCTGGGCCAGATGATCCCCGACAGCTTCTTCCAGGCGGTCGCCGAGGTGCTGGCGTTCGTCTACCGCACGGCCGGCCGCAGCGGTCGCGAGCGCGCCCGGCGCCGCCCGCAGCGCTCGCTGCCGCGAAGCGCGTAGCCGACTCAAACTCGCTCACAGTCGGTCGATGACCGGGCCTGAGGTGCGAAAGCGTCGTCCCGCCACGCGCCAGGCCGCCCCCCGGTCGAGCGCCCCACGTCCGCTCCCCGTTTGCTCGGGAGCCGCGTCTGCGAGGCGTGAACCATGAAGCAGATGCTGAAGCACTCGGACATGCTGGCGGCGGTCGCCGTGGTCGTGGTGGTCGTGATGATGCTCGTGCCGCTGCCGGCGGCGCTGCTCGACCTGCTGATCACCGCCAACATCGGCGCCGCGCTGGTGATTCTGATCACGACCATGTACGTGCCGCGGGCACTCGACTTCGCGGCATTCCCCTCGCTGCTGCTGTTGACCACGCTGTTTCGGCTCGCGATCAACGTCAGCGTTACCCGGCTGGTGCTGCTGCGCGGCGACGCCGGGAGCGTGATCCACGCCTTCGGATCGTTCGTGGTGGGCGGCAACATCCTGGTCGGGATGGTGGTGTTCATGATCCTGGTGGTGATCC
>VBJV01000148.1 GCA_005879785.1 Chloroflexota bacterium | reverse complement strand
GCTGATCCAGCTCTGCACCGGCATCCCCTACGGCGCGCCGGACGATCCCGGCACGCTGCTCGCCCTCTCTTCGCTGCTGCCGCCGGGGGCGATCTTCTCGGCCTTCTCGATCGGCCGCATGCAGCTGCCGTTCGTGGCGCTGGCGCCGATCGTGGGCGGCAACGTTCGCGTTGGCCTGGAGGACAACCTCTACCTCTCGCGGGGTGTGCTGGCGACCAACGCCCAGCTGGTGGAGCGGGCGGTGCGGATCCTGGAGGCGATGAACGTGCGCGTGCTGGGGCCCGACGAGGTGCGCGAGCGGCTCGCGCTCCACCGCCGTGGCTGAGGCGGGACTTCCCCGAACCGTCGGCCTGCTCGGCGCGGGCGTGATCGGCGCCGGCTGGGCGGCGCGCTTCCTGCTGCACGGGGTGGACGTGAGGTTGTTCGATCCCGACCCGGAAGCTGCCCGCAAGGTCGGTGAGGTGCTCGACAACGCCCGCCGCGCGCTTCGCCGGCTGACGCTCGCGCCGATCCCGGCCGAGGGCGATCTCACGCTGGTCTCCTCGCCCGAGGAGACGGTGTCGGGCTGCGACTTCGTGATCGAGAGCGCGCCCGAGCGGGAGCAGCTGAAGCGGAAACTGCTGGCGGCGGTCGACGTCGTGATCGAGCCGGACGTGGTGATCGCGTCCTCCACCTCGGGGCTGCTGCCATCGAGGCTGCAGCGGGACATGCGGCATCCCGAGCGGATGCTGGTCGGTCATCCCTTCAACCCCGTCTACCTGCTGCCGCTGGTCGAGGTGTGCGCCGGTGAGCGCACTTCGCCCGCGTCGGTCGAGCGGGCGGCGGCGGTCTACCGCGCGCTCGGCATGTCGCCGCTGATCGTGCGCAAGGAGATCGACGGCTTCATCGCCGACCGGCTGCTCGAGGCGCTGTGGCGGGAGGCGCTGTGGCTGATCAACGACGACGTCGCCACGGTGTCCGAGGTGGACGATGCGGTGCGGCTGGGGGCGGGGCTGCGCTGGGCGGCGATGGGCTCGTTCCAGAGCTACCGCATCGCCGGCGGCGAGGACGGCATGCGCCACTTCCTGGCCCAGTTCGGGCCCGCGCTGCAGTGGCCGTGGACGAAGCTGACCGACGTGCCGGAGCTGACCGACGAGCTGCTCGACCGCATCGTTGCCCAGTCGGACGAGCAGGCGGACGGCATGGGCGTACGCGAGATGGAGCGGCTGCGCGACGACTGCCTGGTCGCGGTGCTGCAGGCACTGCGGGCGCAGGACGTTGGCGCCGGCGCGGTGCTGGCACGCCACGAGCGGGCGCTGCTTGGCGGCGTCCCCGGCCGCGAGGACGGCGACGCGGAGGACGGCGAGGGACGGCCGCTGCATCGCGGGCGGGTGCAGCCGGAGTGGGTCGACTACAACGGCCATGCGCATGAGAGCCGCTACCTTCAGGTGTTCGGCGACGCCACCGACGGGCTGCTGCGCCGGCTCGGCGTCGACGCCGCCTACCTGGACGGTGGCAACAGCTTCTTCACCGTGGAGACGCACCTGAGCCACCTTGGCGAGGCGTCCGCGGGTGACGACCTCGCCGTCACCACGCAGCTGCTGGCGGCCGACGAGAAGCGGCTGCACGTCTTCCACCGCATGACCGGTGGCAATGACGGCACGGTACTCGCCACCGCCGAACAGATGCTGCTGCACGTGGATACCGGGCTGGGCCGAGCGGCGCCGGCCAATGGCGAGGTGCTGGCGCGGGTGCGGGCACTGGCCGCTCGGCACGCCACCTTACCGCTGCCCGACCGGGCCGGGCGGTCGATCGGGATGGCGCGGCCCGCGTCAGCCTGAGTTGAGCAGGCGCGCGATCAGCGCACGGTCGACGCCCTCGATCAGCCCGTGGGCGGCTGCCAATCGCTCGGCCGGCATCGTGCCGACCAGCGCCAAGCAGCGCATGCCGGCGGCCGTCGCGGCGGCGACGCCCGCCTCGGTGTCCTCGATCACGGTCACCTCGGCCGGCTTCAGGTCTGGCAACGCGGCCCGAAGCCGCGCCAGGGCGACGTCGTAGCCCTCCGGGTGCGGCTTGCCGTTGGCGACGTCGTCCGATGTGACGACGGCGGTGAAGCGCTCGGCAATCCCCGCCGCCCGCACGACCGGCTCGATCTCGGCGCGGGCGGCGCCCGACACGATCGCGATCGGCACCTGCGATGCCGCCAAGCGCACCGCCTCGCGCATCGCCGGGCCGATCGTGCGCCCGTCCGGGACGCGTTCCAGGTAGCCGTTGATGCGCTCGGCAACGATTGCCTCGACGTCGTCGCGGTCGCCCAGCCACGTTCGCACCATCGCCTCGTCCGACTTGCCGGCCAGCCGATCGACGTACTCGTCGTGGGTCGGCGCAGGCCCGTACCGCGAGAACACGTCCCGCGCGACCGCCTCCATCACGTGCTCATCGTCGGAGAGCGTGCCGTTGAAGTCGAAGATGAGTGCCCGCGTCGCCATGGCGCGGCAGCGTAGCCTGGGTGCGGCTCGGGGAGGGGTCAGACCCCTGCCGGGGTCAGACCCCGATCGAAGGTGCAACCTCGACGGTCGGCTCGATCACGATCTCGCTGGTCACGCTGTTGGCGATGTAGCACTCGTGGTGCGCCTTCTCGACGATCCGAAGCACCCGCGCGATGTCGCTTCCGGCGGCGACCACCATCCGCGGCCGAAGCGTGATGCTGGTGATCCGCACCGGCTTGTCGTCCTCCGGCATCACGGCTTCCGCCTCGTCGGAGTACGAGAGGACGTCGACGCCTGATCGAGCCGCGATGGCCAGGAACGAGAGCATCTGGCACGAGCTGGCCGCGGCCAGCAGCAGCTGCTCGGGGTTGGTCAGCTCCTTACTGCCCCGGAAGGCGGGATCGGCGCTGGCGGTCAGGGTGGGCGCTCCCGGTGGCAGCTCGATCCGGTGCGTGCGGTCGTACTGCTCGTAGCCGCTGGCGGTCGATCCGCTCCACGAGATCGCCGTGCGGTAGGTGTGGACATGCGCCATGGGCGAGACGATAGCGGCCGCGAATCAGCGTCCGGCGCCACCGCGGGAGGGGGTCAGACCCCGTTCGGGGTCTGACCCCCTCCGAGCCGCAACGAGGTCACACATTCACCGACTGCGTGGGATCATTCAGCCATGGAACCGGTGCTGTCGCGGTACGGCTGGATGTGGTTCGCCGCCTGGGTGATCGTCGGCGCCGGAGCAGCACTCGGCCTCATCTCGCTGCTGTTCCTGCTGCCCGTCGTGGCCGTGATCGCTATCCTGCTCAGCCGCCGGTCAACGGCAGCCCATTCCTGGTGGGGCGCGATCTCCGGCGCCGGGCTGCTGCTGCTCTACGTCGCCTACGTCCAGCGCCGGGGACCCGGCACCCACTGCCACGCGATCGGCACCGCGCAGTACCCCGGCACCCAGTGCGACGAGTACCTCGATCC
>VBJV01000158.1 GCA_005879785.1 Chloroflexota bacterium | reverse complement strand
CGAGGCAGAGGAGTGACTCGGCATACAGGTTGTCGCCGAGCCGATGGCCGCCGTAGTAATCAGGCGCGGCGGTATTGAGCGGCACGTAGAGGTAGCCGAGCTCCTCGTCCGCGCTCCAGATGCTCCAGCCGCTGATCTTGCCCGTGTACGACCACGACTCGCCCTCCCACGTGTCGTTGCCGAACTCGCCGGGTCGCGGCACGGTGTGGAAGGTCCATTTCAGCTTGCCGGTCCGGACGTCCCATCCCCGGGTATAGCCGGGGATCTGCTCCTTCAGAACGTTGTAGGAAGAAATCGACGCGGGCGTGACGATGGTGTCGCGGATGATGGTCGGCGGCGACTGCACCGAGTAAGTGAGCGCGTTCAGCCAGTCGCGCGCGCCTCGCACCGCGCCGGGCAGCCCCTGCATCAGGTCGATGCGTCCGCGGGTGCCGAAGCTCTCCACCGGAATCCCGGTCTTCGCGTCAACGGCGACGAGATACCCATCGCCGGTCCCCCAGGACACCCGCTCGTCCTTCCCGTCGGTCCAATAGGCGACGCCGCGCTGATTCCACCGCGCCGACATCGTCGTCGTCCCGGCCTCGTAGCTCTTGGGGTTGTAAATCCAGAGCGTCTGGCCGGTCCGCGCGTCGATTGCGGCGCCAATCGAGATGGGCGTGTTGATGAACAGCCGTCCGCCCACCATCAGCGGCGTTGCCTTCAGATTCGCCACCGAGGGCGCCTGCCCGTCCCGCCAGCGCTTCGGGTTCTCCTTGTTCAACTGGTCGAAGATGACGTTCGAGCTTCCCCACACCTCGCCTCCGCCCGGCGCAGCCTTGCTCAGGAACCCATCGACCGACTTCCAGCGCCAGGCAACTCTCAGGCGGCTGAAGTTGTCACGCGTGATCTGATCGAGCGGCGAGTACTTGGAGTTGCCGGGGTCGCCGCCGTACGTGCGCCATTCTCCGTTCTGCGGTGCGCCGCGCTGCGCGTGGAGGGGCACCGGTTGAGCGCCGAGCGGCAGGCCCACGAGCGCTACGGCCAGCCACTTCAGCACCCCACCGCGCAGGCAGCTTTGAGTCTTCATCGAAACCTCCAGACCTCGTGGCACCAAGACGCCAGGCGTGTGTGTTGTTACGGACGGCAGAAAACGGCGGGATTATATCGCTACTGCAGTTCGGCCTTTTCCGTCGGCCACGCTGGTTCTCTGTCGTCAACCTGGCGGCGCATGGTCGCGCAATTTCGCGAGGAACGCGAGCAGGTCAGCGGGACCGTTCCGTGCGGCGGCATGGACGCGCTCCATGTCGAGCGTCTCGTACGCGTGCGCGACGATGTTGCGGAAGCCCGCGGCGCGGACGAGACGGCTCGCCAGGGGCGCGTCAATCAGGGTTGCCTGCTCCAGGCGGCGGAAGGCGTCAGCGTAGCTGGCAGGCGTGCCGAGCTTCAATGCGATGCACGCCCCGACCGCGAGGTCGATGACGATCTGCGTGGCCTGCCACAGATGAAGCACCACCGCATCCGACGCGTCGGTCGCGGGTTGAAGATCGGAGGCAGCTTCTGGCAGCCGTTCCGCGACGCGTTTCAGATGCCGCTCCACGGCCATGACGCGCTCGGCCAGGACGGCGCGGTCGAAGACGCTCACGGCTTCAATTCTGCGAGCACCGACTCGTAACCGCGCTTCAGCACGGGCTCAGCGTCGCACCAGAATCGCGCCGCCTCGATCCGGAACCGATCGGCGCGCGCCGGTTCCGCTTCGAACACGGCCAAGCCATCGCGCGCCGCCCGGTATCGCAGCATTCCGCCTGCCGCATGCAAAT
The DNA here is from genome assembly GCA_005879785.1 of Chloroflexota bacterium. Lineage (GTDB taxonomy): Bacteria > Chloroflexota > Dormibacteria > Aeolococcales > Aeolococcaceae > CF-165. The sequence goes on along the minus strand of VBJV01000158.1, from coordinate 1,631 downwards.
CCACGAGGTCCACGTGGTCGCTGCCAACGGCTTCGACGATGCGTGCCAGCAGGCCCGGCGCGTCAACTTCCCGGGCGGCAATGTAGCCAAAGTCCCAATCCGATGCGGGCAGGGCGTCCCCGCGCGCTCGCGAGCCGAACAAGAGGAGCAATTCAAGACCCGGCGTCGAGCGGGCTGCTTCGACGAGAGCCTTATGTGTCGGCGACGGTACCGGCGCCATGTGACGCATCGTAGCAGAGGATATGCTCGTGACGTGCGTGCCGGCCGCGCGTCCGACCGCTCGGCCCTCAAGGGACTCGAGAAAGGTGCCTTAAGCCTGAAGCCCGGAGCCCGAAGTCACCGCGATCCGCTGCGCTCCTCCGCGAGCTGCTTCAAGTACGCGGCCTCCTGCGCGGCGACGAACGTCCGGTACCCCTCCGGATCGATGAACGGGTTGCCGGCACCGGTCTTCATGCGCTGCATCTTCTCTTCCATCCCGTAGAGCCGGCCATGCTGGGCGAGAAAGACGTCGGGGCGCAGCTCCTTGAGCACGCGGTCGACCTTCACCGGCGTCCATCCGCCGGCATTCGCCGCTGAGGTGTCCTTGCCGGAGGAGATTGACGCAGCGTCTTCCCCAACCGCCATGATCCGGGCGCCGGTGGCCTGCTTCATCGCGGCATGTCCTTCGACGTGGTCCCAGTGCGCGTGGCTCGACAGGATGATCTTCACATCGCTGAGCCGGTGGCCAAGCTTCTGGATGCTCGACTGGACGATCGGCACCATCTCCTTTGTGCCGGTGTCGATCAGAATGAGACCCTGCTTGGTGACGATGATGTGGGACGACACATCGACGGAGCCGACGTAATAGATGTTGCCGATCACCTTGTACGGCTCCACGGGCTGGCTTCCCATTCGCGGCGCCTGCCGGGCCGCTGCGGGGACGAACGCGGCGGTCAGAACGAACACGAGCGCGAGTGCGTATCGCATAGCCTTATCCTTCCGGCGCAGATTGTGCCACAGAGGATGCGCGTGTCTGAAAACCGCGCCGGCCGGTGAGAAGATAATTCGCCGCCGCGCGGTCAGTCAGCTCGCGACTGGGTATAGTGTTCCAGCAGAAAGCGCTGCGCGTTGAACGATTCGGAGCCCGCGGTCGGACTCTGGTAGCGGCCGGCCGCGTCGAGCACCATCGCGCGATCGGTGTCCTTCAGGTAGGCGTTCAGCACGACGTCGCGGAGGTGCTGGCGGATGTCGGCGTCGCGCACCGGAACCAGCGTCTCCACCCGGCGATCGAGGTTGCGCTCCATCAGGTCGGCGCTGCCGATGTACAGCTCGTCGTCGCCGCCATTCAGGAACGAGAAGATCCGTGAATGCTCCAGGAAGCGGCCGACGATCGACCGCACGCGGATGTTGTCGCTGACGCCCGCAATCCCGGGACGCAGGCTGCAGATGCCGCGGACGATCAGGTCGCTCGAGACGCCCGCCTGCGACGATCGGTACAGCACGCGGATCATCTGATCGTCGGTGAGCGAGTTCACCTTGATGATCAGCCGCGCCTCGCGGCCGGCCCGCGCATGCTCGGTCTCGCGCTGAATCAGGTCGCAGAGCCGCGCGCGCAGCGTCAGCGGCGCCAGGACGAGCTGACGGTATTCCTT
>VBJV01000033.1:13764-22233 GCA_005879785.1 Chloroflexota bacterium | reverse complement strand
TTCACCGAAAACGCGGGCATGGTGCTGAAGCTCACTCTGAATGAAGCCATGAAGAGCGGAGAAAAAGAGCTGAGAACAGAGCACCTCCTCCTGGGTCTGCTTCTCAGCCGGAAGGGGCGAGCGGCCTCCATCCTCAAACAGCTTGGGATATCGCTCCGTGGCGTGCGGAAAACGGTCGACTCGCTTCGCGAGGCCGCGGAGGATAACCAAGGCCTGGCCTATGCCACGCCCGGGGTCAAGAATGTGATCGAGATCGCTCGCGCCGCAACCCGGAGTGGGACCCAGGCGATCGGCAGTGAGCACCTGCTGGTTGGCCTGCTCAGCCAGAAGCGAGGAGTCGCCGCGCACATCCTTCGTGAACATGGAGTGACCCTCGGCAAAGTCAGGGCTCTACTTCGGCGAGCCGAGCCCCAGGAGTAGGTGGCCCGTTTCGTGGCGGCTACGTCGCCGTTGTCGCCCGGTTGCTTCGCATCTGACTGAGGTGGGCATAATGGTGGACGTCCTAGCCGCCTTCGTCTGACCCCATCCGTCTTGAAAGGAGGGGCCGGAGGGGGCAACGGAGGCATCCTTTGTATCCATTCGAGCGCTTCACGGAGAGAGCGAAGAAAGTCCTCACCCTCGCCCAGGAAGAGGCTGAGCGCTCGCACCATTCGTACATCGGCACAGAGCACCTGCTGCTCGGGCTCCTCCGCGAGGGCGAAGGCCTCGCCGCCAAGGTGCTGAACAACCTCGGCGTCGAGATCAACAAGGTGCGCAGCACCATCGAGTCCGTGCTCGGCCGCAACGAGCGGATCATCATCCAGCAGATCATCCCCACGTCGCGGGTGAAGAAGGTCATCGAGATCTCCTTCGAAGAGGCGCGGCGCATGGGCAACAACTATGTGGGCACCGAGCACCTGCTGCTCGGGCTGCTCATCGAGGGCGAAGGCATCGCCGCCCATGTTCTGGAAGACCTCGGCGCAAACTTGGAGAAGACGCGCGCGGAGATCGAGCGGCTGCTGCACGAGTCCGGGCTCGAAGAGGAGTCCAAAGAGGCCCAGAAGAAGCCCTCCAAGACGCCGCTGCTCGACCAGTTCTGCCGCGATCTGACCGACCTGGCCCAGAAGAACCAGCTTGATCCGGTCATCGGCCGGGCCATGGAGATCGAGCGTGTGGTGCAGATCCTCAGCCGGCGCACCAAGAACAATCCCGCGCTCATCGGCGAGCCGGGCGTCGGCAAGACGGCCATCGCCGAGGGCCTGGCGCAGCAGATCATCCTGGGCAACATCCCCGAATCCCTGATGGGCAAGCGCGTGCTCACGCTGGACATGGGCGCGCTGGTGGCCGGCACCAAGTACCGCGGTGAGTTCGAGGAGCGGCTCAAGAAGATCCTTGACGAGATCCGCTCGTCCCGCGAAGTCGTACTTTTCATCGACGAGCTGCACACACTGGTCGGCGCCGGCGCCGCCGAGGGAGCCATCGATGCGGCCAACATCCTCAAGCCCGCGCTGGCGCGCGGTGAGATCCAGTGCATCGGCGCCACAACGCTCAACGAGTACCGCAAGTACATCGAGAAGGACGCGGCACTGGAGCGGCGCTTCCAGCCGGTGTTCGTCGACGAGCCGACGCTGCCGGAGACGATCGAGATTCTGCACGGCATCCGCCCGCTGTACGAGAAGCACCATCGCGTGAAGATCACCGACGACGCGCTCAAGGCGGCCGCGGAGCTGTCGGTGCGCTATGTCAACGATCGTTCACTGCCCGACAAGGCCATCGACCTCATCGACGAGTCCAGCGCCCGCGTGCGCATGAAGCTCACCACCACGCCCGAGGATCTCCGGCAGATGCAGCGCGATATCCGCGAGCTGCAGACGCAGAAGGAAGAGGCCATCGCCGCCCAGGACTACGAGACTGCGGCGAGCTTCCGCGACAAGGAGAAGAAACAGAAGGACAAGTACGTGTCGCTGGAGATGAAGTGGCGCGACGAGCTCGGCGCCACCGTCCCCGACGTCACCGAGGAGCACATCGCCGAGATCATCTCGTCCTGGACGGGCGTCCCCGTGTCGCGGCTGGTGGAGGAAGAGACCTCACGCCTGCTGCGCATGGAGGACGAGATCCACAAGCGCTACGTGGGCCAGGACGACGCCGTGAAGGTGATCTCGCAGGCGGTGCGACGTGCGCGCGCCGGTCTCAAGGGCGCCAAGCGCCCGATCGGTTCGTTCATGTTCCTCGGCCCCACCGGCGTGGGCAAGACGGAGCTCGCACGCGCGCTGGCAGCATTCCTGTTCGACAACGAGGACGCGATCATCCGGCTCGACATGAGCGAGTTCATGGAGCGGCACTCCACCGCCCGCCTGGTTGGGTCTCCCCCCGGGTACGTCGGGTATGACGAGGGCGGCCAGCTCACTGAAGCGGTGCGACGCCGCCCCTACTCGGTGGTGCTGTTCGACGAGATCGAGAAGGCGCACCCCGAGGTCTTCAACATGCTGTTGCAGATCCTCGAGGACGGCCGCCTCAGCGACGCCAAGGGCAAGGCCGTCAACTTCTCCAACACGATCATCATCATGACCAGCAACCTCGGCGTGTCGGGGTTGAAGATCAACATGTCGCTGGGCTTCCAGCCGGCCGTGCCGGATGAGCGGGCTGCCGGTTCAGAGCACGCGAAGATGCGCGACTCGATCATGGACGACCTGAAGAAGCAGTTCCGTCCGGAGTTCCTGAACCGCGTCGATGCAGTGGTTGTGTTCCAGCGGCTCTCGCACGAGCAGATGCTCAGCATCGTCGACCTGATGCTCGCCAAGGTCGCCTTGACCCTGGCAGCCCAGGAGCTGGTCTTCACCGTCAGCGACGAGGCCAAGGAGAAGCTCGTCGTCGAGGGCTTCGACAAGATCTACGGCGCCCGTCCGTTGCGCCGGGTGATACAGCGTGTCATCGAGGATCCGCTCAGCGAAGAGTTGCTGCGTCTCAAGCACGGCCCCGGTGACCAGGTGCTGGTCGAGGTCGCGGACGGCGAGGTCAAGATGCGTCTGATGCCCAAGGGGGCACGGCGCGAAAGGAAGGAGAAGGCAGAAGCCGCCGCCGGTGCGCCCACCGGTACGGCGACCAGCGAATAAGCTCTCCCTTCACCCCGTCATGCTGCTGACCCTGTCCGGGCGCAAGGACGCAGACCTCCGCTCGGACCTGGAGTCAGGTCCGTTCCGCGCCGAAGGGTTGAACCGGCGCATGGCGCCGCTCTTCGTCGCCGCGATCCTCGGCTTCCTCGCCGGCAACGCCGCCTCACCGCTCACGGCACTCAAGTACGCGACGCTGAGCGTCGTGGGCCTCGCGGCGATCGGTTCGGTGTCGGCTTGGTGGGGCCGGCAGCCTCGGGCAATCCAGTCCGTACCCATCGCGGCGGGCATGGGTATGGGCGCGTGGGTCGCGTTCCCCGACAACATCGATCTCCTCGTGGTGCGTGGTCTGTCGTCCAGCATCGTGCTCGCCGCGACGCTGTCTGTCTTCTTCCTGCCCTGGCCACGGATCCCGGTGCGGTGGCAGGCGCTGCCCCCGATCATCGGGCTCATCGGGGTGCTGATCATCCAGCTGTTCGCCGCGTCCTACTTCGCCTTCTTCCCGTTGACGTTGCTGGTGCTCACGTTCCTGGCGCTGTACTACGCCCCGCGCTGGCTCTACGTCACGCTCGGAGTCGTCATCGTTCTCACCCTGTTCTGGGTGATCGTGCACGGGCGGCTGTTCTCCGACGTGGTCATCGGGGCGCTCACGATCAGCGTTCTGGCGATTGTCTCCCTGCGTGTGAGTGACACCGTCATGGTCGCTGAGCGCGCGCTGAAAACGTCAGAGCAGCAGGCGAACGAGCTGCAACGCCGCGCCGCACAGGTGGAGGTGGCGCGCGCGCAGGTGGAGGCGGCCAGCCGGGCCAAGAGCGATCACCTGTCACGCATGAGCCACGAGCTCCGTACGCCGATGAGCGCGATTGTCGGTTTCGCCGACCTGCTCAGCATGAGCAACCCGCGCGACGACCAGACCGAGAGCGTGGAAGCGATCCAGCGCGCCGGTGACCACCTCGCCCGGCTGATCGACGACGTCCTTGAGATCGCTCGCATCGAATCGGGCAAGTCGGAGCTGACCCTCGCGGCCGTCTCGGTGGGCGAGGCCATAGCTCGCGCGCAGCGCCTGGTGCGGCGCGACGAAAACCAGCCTATCCCCGTGACGATCACTGGTGACCAGGAGCACGCGTACGTCCAGGCGGACGCGCAGCGCCTCCGCCAGGTGCTCGTGAATCTGATCTCCAACGCGCTCAAATACAACCGTCCGGAAGGCACGGTGACCGTGCGCACGACCGCGCTGCCGGGGCGCGTCATCATCGAGTGTGCCGACACAGGGATCGGCATCGCCCCCGCGCTGCAGAGCCGTCTGTTCCAGCCCTTCGACCGCCTAGGGGCGGAGCGCAGCACCATCGAGGGGACCGGCCTCGGCCTCGCTCTCACCAAGGCGTTGGTGGAGGCTATGGGTGGGACCATCAGCGTGCACAGCCGGCCGGGCGTCGGCACCACCGTGTCCGTGGAGCTGACCCGAGCCGAACCGGTGGCCGCGGGGCGGCGTCGAGGCGAACGCGATGACCACGGAGCGCGACTCCGGGGCGCCGGCCGCGTGGTCGTGTACGCGGAGGACAACCCGGACAACATCGAGCTGGTGCGCCGGCTGCTCGACCAGGAGCGGCCGATGATCCGCCTGGTCGTGCGGGAGACCGCCGCCGATACGCTCGAGCACATCGAGACGGACCGGCCCGACCTGGTCCTGCTCGACCTGCATCTCAGCGATATGAGCGGCGACGAGGTCCTGACCAGGCTGCGGCAAATACCCTCGCTCGCGGACGTGCCGGTCGTGATCCTCAGCGCCGACGCCACCCACGCGCCTCGCGAGCGCATGATGGCGCTGGGCGCTGCCGCATACATGACCAAACCGTTCAAGGTCAAAGAGCTGCTCCGGCTCATCGACGACAGGCTCAGCGCCGCGAACATGCTCGGCGGACAGGCGGCGGCAGGCCTGGTGGCGCATCGCGGAGCCGCCGGACCGTAGACCACCCCGGGCTGTTGTCCGGCCCACGTCCTTGGGTACGCTAGTCGGTTAATGCCCACCTTTCTGCCGCGTCGCGAGGGTTGATGCCCACCGAAGAGATCGTCATTCGTGGTGCTCGTGAGCACAACCTCAAGAACGTCGACCTCGTCCTGCCGCGTGACAAGCTCATCGTCATCACGGGGCTGTCCGGCAGCGGCAAGTCGTCGCTGGCCTTCGACACCATCTACGCCGAGGGGCAGCGCAGGTATGTCGAGTCGCTCAGCGCGTACGCGCGCCAGTTCCTGGGGCAGATGGAGAAGCCAGATGTCGATCACATCGAAGGCCTGAGCCCGGCCATCTCGATCGACCAGAAGGGGACGAGCAAGAATCCGCGCTCGACCGTGGGCACGGTCACGGAGATCTACGACTACCTGCGCCTGCTCTATGCACGCATCGGGCATCCGCACTGCCCCAAGTGCGGGCGCGAGATCGGCAAGCAGTCCATCGAGCAGATCGCCGACCAGGTGCTTGCGCTACCAGAGGGCACGCGGCTGATGGTCACCGCGCCGATGGTGCAAGGGCGCAAGGGCGAGCATCGCGAGGTCTTCGACGAGGCGCGCCGCAAGGGATTTGCGCGTGCGCGCATCGATGGCGAGGTGCGCGACCTCTCCGAGGCTATAACGCTGGACAAGAAGTTCAAGCACGACATCGAAGTCGTCGTGGACCGCGTGGTCATCAACCCGGAACTGAGCTCGCGGCTCAACGACTCACTCGAGCAGGCGGCCAAGCTCAGCGACGGGCTGCTGCTGCTGATTCCCATCGACGCGGACAGCGGGCTCGAGGAGATGCTCTTCTCACAGGAGTACGCGTGCGTGTACGACGGCATCTCGATGGAGGAGCCGGCGCCGCGCAACTTCTCGTTCAACAACCCGCACGGCGCGTGCCCTGCCTGCACCGGTCTGGGCATGCGCCTCGAGGTCGACCCTGACGCGGTCGTTCCTGACCCGAGCCTCAGCATCGACGAGGGCGCCCTGTCGGGATGGACCCGCGGTCCGTCGCAGCACTGGCTCATGGAGGTGCTGGAGACGGTGTGCCGGCGCTTCCGGATCCCCCTCAACGTCCCCTGGCAGCAGTTGGCCGCGCCGGAGCAACGGCTGATCCTGTATGGGCTACCCAAGGAAGAGACCGTGCGCATGCGCTACGTCTCGCACAGCGGCCGCTCGCGCAGCTTCGAAGCCGGCTACGAGGGTGTCATCAACAACCTGCAGCGCCGCTACCGCGAGACCGACTCGGAGTGGGTCAAGCAGGAGATCGAGCGGCTGATGATGCAGAAGCCGTGTCCGGCATGCAACGGCGCACGGCTGAAGCCCGAGTACCTGGCCGTGACAGTCGACGGCATGAGCATCGCCGACTTCTGCCGGCACAGCATCGTCGCGGCGCTGAGCCGTCTCGACACACTGCGCCTCAGCGAGCGCGAGCAGGTGATCGCCCGCCAGGTCGTCAAGGAGATCAAGGAGCGACTCGGCTTCCTTCACGACGTCGGGCTGGACTATCTGACCATCGATCGCGCAGCGGCGACGCTCAGCGGCGGGGAGGCGCAGCGGATCAGGCTGGCGACCCAGATCGGCAGCAAGCTCATGGGCGTGCTCTACATCCTCGATGAGCCCTCGATCGGGCTCCACCAGAAGGACAACGCGAAGCTGATCGCGACCCTCACCCGGCTGCGCGACCTCGGCAACACGGTCCTCGTGGTCACGTCGTCGACATCGGGCCAGGGGCCGGCGAGCACGGCGGCCACATCATCGCGTCGGGCTCACTCGAGGAGGTGCTCGCCGCTCCGCAGAGCATCACCGCGCAATTCCTGCGCGGGGAGCGCAGCATCGCGCTGCCGCTCATCCGGCGTCCCGCCGGCGCGCGGACGCTGGTCGTCCGCGGCGCCCAGGAGAACAACCTGCGCAACTTCGATGTGAGCTTCCCGCTGGGAACCTTCATCTGCGTGGCGGGTGTCAGCGGCAGCGGCAAGAGCACGCTGGTCAACGACATTCTGTACCGGCGTCTGGCACAGCACCTTTACCGCGCCAAGCAGCGTCCGGGCAAGCACGAGCGGGTCGACGGCCTGAAGCACATCGACAAGGTCATCGACGTCGACCAGTCGCCGATCGGGCGCACGCCGCGCAGCAACCCGGCCACGTACGTCGGCTTGTTCACCGACGTGCGCGACCTGTTCGCCAAGCTCCCCGAGGCGCGCATCCGCGGCTACAAGCCGGGACGCTTCTCCTTCAACGTCGTGGGCGGCCGCTGTGAGGCGTGCGCCGGCGACGGCATGATCAAGATCGAGATGCACTTCCTGCCGGACATCTACGTGCCGTGCGATGTGTGCAAGGGTCGGCGGTACAACCGAGAGGCGCTGGAGGTGAAGTTCCGCGGCAAGAGCATCGCCGACGTGCTCGACATGACCGTCGACGAGGCCGCCAAGCTGTTCGAGAACCAACCGCGCATCCTGCGCCGCCTGCGCACGCTGCAGGACGTCGGGCTCGGCTACATCCGCCTCGGCCAACCCGCGACGCAGCTGAGCGGGGGTGAGGCGCAGCGGGTCAAGCTGAGCACGGAGTTGAGCCGCCGCGAGACGGGTAGCACGCTGTACATCCTCGACGAGCCCACCACCGGACTGCACTTCGCGGACGTCGACAAGCTCCTGGCGGTGCTGCATCGCCTGGTCGACTCGGGGAACACCGTGATCGTCATCGAGCACAACCTCGACGTCCTCAAGACCGCCGACCACATCATCGATCTGGGACCGGGCGGTGGCGACGAGGGCGGCGAGGTGGTGGCAGCGGGGACGCCTGAACAGGTTGCGGCGGATGCGCGGAGTGCCACGGGTGAGTATCTGCGCCGGGTCCTTGGCGTGCTGCCAACCACTGCGGAGTCGCGTGGCGACCGCAAGCCGCGGCGAGCCGGAGCGGCGTCACGATCACGCAAGATCGCCATTCCCGCGTGACCGCATGACGTTCTGATTAAGCAATGGCAATCATTGCGAGAACGTCATTGCACCGAAAGGTACGGTGCCTCACCATGGGGCCGGCGTCAGGACAACAGAGAGGATTTCCACGATGACGCTTCTTGCTATCGCCGAGGTCATGTCTGGTGAGGCGCTGGTTTCGCCGGGCGGGCCCATCGACCGAGACACCGCCGTCGCCGACGATCAGGACCTGTGGCAGCGCCTCCTCGACGCAGACGTCGAGCCTGCAGCCGCGGAGCCGGGAGAGCAGAAGGTCCATGCCCTCCGCGGGGAGCCGGTCGGGGCTACCTAGGCCCCCGCCGGGGGATCGGGAGGCCAGCCGTCCGCCGGGAGCGGCGTTGCGATACTGTGATTTCCATGCTCTCCCCCGATGGCGAGGACCGTCGCCAGCGGCTGCGCCGTCTCGACGACTG
>VBJV01000033.1:0-13750 GCA_005879785.1 Chloroflexota bacterium | reverse complement strand
GAGCGTGTGCCGACCGTTCAGGCGGGCATGCTCATCGCCGACGCCATAGAGGAGGTGCTGCGTCAGCAGGAGCCGTACATGGTGCAGATCCGCCCGGAGGTCTCCCGTCGGGTCCGCCGGCGGCGCGATCCATTCGACGTCCGCCTGCTGCTGAACCGCCGCTAGTCTTACCGGCCAGATGAGCGCGTTCGGCTTCGATCCCGAGCAATTCTTCCGGCGGCGCCCCGGCCGTCCCCGCGTCATCCGGCAGCCCGGCCGCTACCGTCGGCGGTTCATCGGCGCCGCGATCGTGGCGGTGCTGATCGTGCTGTTCCTCATCGCGCGCTGGCTGCTCGGTCTGCGCAGCGACTACCTCTTCTACCGTTCGCTGGGCCACACCAACGTCTTCTGGACGCCGCTGGTGGCGCACGTGGTGCTGTTTCTGATCGGACTGGGCATCACCGGTCTGCTGGTTGGTGTCAACGTGATCGGTTGGGCGATGGCCGCAGCGCAGCTCGACCGCCGCGGGCGCAGGGTCATCGCCTGGGTGGGGGCGGGCATCGCGCTCGTCGTCGGCATCATCGGCGGGGCCGTGGTGAGCGGTCAGTGGCAGGCGGTGCTGCTGTGGATGAACGGGCACAGCTTCGGTGCGTCCGACCCGGCGTTCCACTCCGACTACTCGTTTTTCCTGTTTACGCTGCCCGTGATCGACCTGCTCCTCGGCCTGATATGGGCGGGGGTAATCATCGGGCTGCTCGGCGCTCTGGCACTGACGTTCGTCGCGCTGGCCATCGAGAACTCGCCCGAGGATGTGCCCATCCCGCTCTCCGCGCCGGCGGGCAAGACGCCGCGAGACGCGCTGCGGGTGGCCGTTCTGCATGCCGGCATCCTTCTGGTCGCCATCTTCGTGCTGGCCACGTTCGGCGCCCATTTCGGTGTGTACCACCTGGCCACGTCGTCACACGACACGTTCGTCGGTCTCGACGCGACCCAGCGCAACGTCGTCCGGCCCGTGCTCGGTGGACTGCAGGTTGTGGCGATCGTGTTCGCGGTGATCACCGTGGTGGTGCTCGCCGCGCGCTGGCGGCGCGCCACCGTCGGCACGCTCGCCGGCTACGGCGGTCTGCTCGCCGTTTGGCTGATCGGGGCCGGCCTGGCCCAGGGAATTCCCGCCGCGATCTACCAGAACACCAGCGTCAATCCCAACGCGCAGGTGGCGCAGACCAATCCGATCCAGGATTTCCTCACCACCAGCCGCTACGCCTGGGCGCTCGAGGACACCGGGCCTAATGCCAACGTGCAGAGCCGCTCGTTCGGCTCACCGCATCCACCCACGTTGCAGGACCTCACCGCCGATCCCGGCACGCTTCGCAACGTGCGCATCCAGGACTACCGCCAGCTGCCCGACACGCTCGCCCAGGTGGATCGCAGCCGCAGCTACCAGACCTATCCCACCATCACGGTCGATCGCTACGCAGACCCGTCCACCGGCGCCGAAACCGAGGTCATGCTGGGCCCGCGCGAGATCGCTGAGGGTGACATCCCCAACACATCCTTCGTCAACAAGGCGCTGAACTACACGCACGGCTACGGCGTCACCGCGGTATCCGTGAACCAGTGGGCCGCCGACGGCAAGCCGCAGGTGCTGGTGGGCCAGCAGCCCATGCGCCAGGTGTCCCCGGCGGCGCCGCCGGATCTCTTCTTCGGTGACAACGCCAAGCCCGACCCGCGGGTCTACTGCGGCCTGTCGACCACCCAGCCGGTCGTGTCGGGGACGCAGCAGCGGGAGTTCGACTATCCGTCCACGACGGGGGACGCGACCACCTCTGGCGGGACCGACGAGGCCGGGATCCCGATCAACGGGTTCATCGACAAGCTGGCCGTCTCGATCGGCGCCTTCAATGGCTTCGATCTGTTCCTCAACAACTCACTGACCGACCGCAGCCGCGCGCTGGTGCACCGCGAGATCAAGGATCGCGTGCAGACGCTGGCGCCGTTTCTCACCATGGATGCGGATCCCTACATCGTCGTCGACCCCGAGAGCGGCCACCTGGTGTGGATCGCCGATGCGTATGTGAAGAGCGATCTCTTCCCCGAGTCTTCCCAGCTGGGCGACGGGACCTCATACATGCGCAACGCGGTCAAGGCGGTGGTCGACGCCAAGACCTGCGCCACGACGCTCTACGTGATGGACGTGCAGGAGCCGATCACGGCCGCCTGGAATGCCATCTATCCGGGGCTGCTCGTCCCGTTCGATCGGATGCCGGCCTACCTTCGCAGCCACCTCCGCTACCCTGAGGATCTGTTCAGCGCTCAGGCCGACGTGTACTCGCTGGTACATGTGCAGGACGCTTCGGTGTTCTTCAACGGAAGCGATCGCTACCGGATCTCCCAGGAGCTGATCAACAACAACCAGCAGGACACGCAGCCCTACTACATCGAGGCCACACTCCCCGGAGAGAGCAGTCCCCAGTTCCTGCTCTTCCAGACCTTCTCGCCGGGCACCAGCGGCAGCGGGTCGTCGGCGAACAACATGACCGCGTGGCTGGCGGCCAAATGCGATTACACCAAGACCAACCATCCCAAGCTGGTCGCCGTGCGCCTCAACAACGCAGACAACGTGCTGGGGCCGCTGCAGTTCGACAACAACATCACGGCCAACCGCGACGTCAGCCAGCAGATAACGCTGCTGGGTCAGCAGCGATCGCAGGTGATCCTCGGCAACGTGATCGTGCTGCCCTTCAACAACCAGTCCTTCCTGTACGTGCGTCCCTTCTACGTGCTGGCGGCGAGCGCGTCGGGCAGCAGCTTTCCGCTGCTGCAATACGTCATCGTCGGCACGCAGACCCAGGTTGCTGACGACACGTCGCTGAGCGGGGCCATCCAGAAGCTGCTCAACACCACGCAGCAGATTCCGGGTTTGCCGGGGTCGCCATCACCGACTCCCAGCCCATCGCCGGGCGCCTCTCCGTCCCCGGGCGCCACCCCCGCACCAACCCCTGGCACGGTCCAGCAACAGATCCTCGCGCTCGCCGCGCAGCTGGAGCAGGACAACCAGGCGGCGCAAGCCGCGCTCAAGGCAGGCGACTACGCAACCTACGGCCGGGAGGAGGCGAAGGTACAGCAGGACCTCAGCGCGCTGCAGCAGCTGCTCAACCAAGCCGGCGTCACGCCTTCGCCGACCCCCGCTCGCTGAAGCACGTGCTGGAAATAGCGCCCGGGGTCCGGCAGCTCGACACGCTGCTCGGTGGCATGGAGCACATGACCGCCGGGTTCCTCATCGACGGAGCGCAACCCGCGCTGGTCGAGACCGGAGCGCAGACGAGTGCTCCGGCCGTGAGCGACGCGCTCGAGGCGGCCGGGGTCGGAGCCGCCGACCTGCGCTGGCTGATCGTCACGCATATCCACCTCGACCACGCCGGAGCGGTCGGCGACCTGGCCGCCGCCTTCCCGCGCGCGACCGTCGTGGTGCACGAGCGCGGCGCGCGGCACCTCGTCGATCCGGCGCGGCTCATCGACAGCGCAGCGCGCGTGTACGGGCCACTGCTCGACGGCCTGTACGGGAGGATGCTGCCCGTGCCCGAGGATCGCCTGCTCGCAGCCGCCGACGGTCATCGCGTGGACCTGGGCGGCGACCGCCGCCTGGTGATGGTCGACTCGCCGGGGCACGCCAAGCATCACCACGCGGTGCTCGACGAGGCGACCGGGACGCTGCTGGTGGGTGACGCGGTCGGCGTGCAGCTCCCCGACATCGGCGTGCTCCGGCCGGCCACGCCACCCCCCGACTTCGATCTCGAGCAGGCCGTGGCCAGCCTGCGCCGCTTCGTCGAGCTGCGTCCCGAGCACCTGGTCCTGACCCATTACGGCCCGGTGGCCGACGCCCAGGCGACGCTCGCCGAAGCTGAAGAGATGCTGCATCGCTGGGTGGGGGTCGCCGAGCAGGTGATGGCAGCCTCCGCCGAGGCCGGCGTCGACGATGTGGCCGCGGCGCTCGCCGACGCTTTCGCGCAGCCGCCCGAGGCCCTGCCCGACACGGTTCGGCAGAAGTTCGAGGTCCTCAACGGTGTCCACAGCAACGCGGCAGGGATCGTCCGCTACCTCAGCCGGCGTCAGGCGGTCGCTGCGGAGTGACCGTTCACGCCGGCCGCCAGCCGCTGCTGGCGGCGGTCGTGCTGAGTGCCTGCGTGGGCCTGGTCGGCGGCGCGCTGGCCGCCTGGGGGATCTACTCGCGGTTCGGACCGGTCGAGCGCGTCGTCACCCAGTCGATCTCCGCCGGGAATCCAGGCAACGCCGGCCTCACCGTCGGCACCATCGCCGAGCAGAAGGCCGTCTCCGTCGTGGAGATCATCACCGGTCCGATCGACCCGGCAACCCTGCTCGATGGCACGGCGACCGTAGCGAACGGCTTCGCCGTGAGTGCTGACGGCCTCGTGGTGACCAGCATCCATGCGATCCGCGGAGCGAGCGCGCTCAAGATCGCCACGGCGGACGGCCATGCGTTCCCCGCCGTGATCGTCCGCGCCGATCCCAACCACGGGATCGCGCTGCTGCGCGCGGTGGGCGCTCAGGGGCTGCCCGCGCTGACCATCAGCGGCACCCCGGCCAAACCCGGCGACCTGGCCATAGCCGTCGCCCACCTGCCCTTCTTCCCGGTGACGCTGGGCACCGGCACGGTGAGCTCGACGGGACGCACGGTGACGCTCGCCGACGGGGTGACAACCCTGGCGGACGCGCTGACGGTCGACGCGACGGCCAATCCGCGGGCCGACGGCGCGCCGCTGCTCAACGGCGCCGGGCAGGTGATCGGGGTCGTCGTGGACGCCGGCGGAGCGACCGGCGGCCTGGTCGGCCTCTCCGGCCGGGCCGCCTCGGACCTCGTGCAACAGGCAGGCACGACACCCTCGACGCCCACCCTCGGCCTCACCTCCGTGGTGCTCGAGCCGGCGACGGCGGCCGCGCTGGGCCTGCCGGCGGGGGCGTGGATCAGCACCGTGCTCAGCGGCGGCCCGGCCGCCCAGGCGGGCCTGATGCCAGGCGACGTGGTGACGGCCGTCGACGCCACGGCTGTCAACACCGATCACCCGCTCGACCCGATCGCGCTCGGCCTGTCTGCGGACCAGCACGTCACCCTCACCCTCGTCCGCAGCGGGTCGACGCGCACCGTCGCGCTGGTGGTGGGATCGGTGCAGTCGTGATGCGGTTACCGCCCCCGTCGGTTCCCAGCCGCTAGGATGCGGCCGCCATGGAGTTGACCTATCACGGGCTGTCCTGCATGCGCTTGCGCGGTCGCGAGGCGACGGTCGTGATCGATCCCCCGCAGGTCGCCCTGCCCGGGCTCGCTCGAGCGACACCCGATATCGTGGTGCGCACCGAGGGCGAGACCGACCCTGACCGCCTGCGCCAGCGTGAGGGCCACGCGCAGGAGGTGAGCGGCCCCGGCGAGTTCGAGGTACGCGGCGTGACCATCTTCGGCCTGGCCACCGGCGAGAACACGGTGATGCGCGTCGAGGTGGACGAGGTGCGCGTGGTGTCGGCCGGCCGGCTCAGGCGCCAGCTCACCGAGGACGAGATCGACGCGCTCGGCCACGTCGACATCCTGGTCGTGCCGGTCGGCGGCGGCGACGCGCTGACTGCCGGCGAGGCGACCAAGCTGGTCAACGCCATCGAGCCGGCCTACGTCGTGCCGGCTCGCTACTCCAGCACCGGCGGAGCGACCGAGTACGAACCGGTCGACAAGTTCGCCAAGGAGATGGGGCTTGCCGAGGGCACGTGGCAGCCGCAGCCGCGCCTGGTGGTCAGCGGACCCACCGGCGACACCGATCAGACGCGCGTGGTCATCCTGGAGCCCAGGGGCGCGTAACCGCTGACCCAGAGCAGCAGCGAACAAAAGTGCGCTGTGGGTCCCAGCGGTTGATACAATCGCAAAAACCACTCCGGGAGACTCTGCTCATGGCCAAGTTTGTCTTTGTGACGGGCGGAGTTGTCTCCTCCCTGGGGAAGGGCATCACCGCCGCGTCCGTCGGCACGATCCTCAAGGCTCGGGGCCTGCACGTCGGCATGCAGAAGCTCGATCCGTACCTCAACGTCGACCCGGGCACGATGTCGCCGTACCAGCACGGAGAGGTGTTCGTCACCGACGACGGCGCTGAGACCGACCTCGACCTCGGCCATTACGAGCGGTTCGTCGACGTCGCGCTCAGCAAGGCGAGCAACGTCACCACCGGGAAGATCTACGCCTCAGTCATCGCCAAGGAGCGCCGCGGCGACTACCTGGGCGGCACGGTGCAGGTCATCCCGCACATCACCAACGAGATCAAGCACCGCATCCTTCGCGTCGCCGAGAACGAGCTGCCCGAGCCGGATGTGGTCATCGTCGAGATCGGAGGAACCGTCGGCGACATCGAGTCGCTGCCCTTTCTCGAGGCCATACGGCAGATGAAGAACGATGTCGGGCGCGGCAACGTCTGCTACGTCCACCTGACGCTGGTGCCCTTCGTAAACGCCAGCGAGGAGTTCAAGAGCAAGCCGACCCAGCATTCGGTCAACACGCTGCGCTCGATCGGCATCCAGCCGGATGTCATCGTGGCCCGCAGCGAGAAGCCGATCAGCCAGGCGCTCAAGGACAAGATCGCGCTGTTCGGCGACGTCGAGAAGCGCGCCGTGATCAACGTCGCTGACGCCACCTCGATCTACCTGGTGCCGCTCGTGCTGGAGGACGCCGGTCTCGGCGACTACATCGTCGAGATGCTGGGACTGCAGGCGAGTGAGCCCGACCTCGCCGAATGGAAGGACCTCTGCAGGCGCATCGCGGCGCCGAAACCACCGGTGCGCATCGCCGTCGTCGGCAAGTATGTGGAGATGCCCGACTCGTACATCAGCGTCACCGAGGCGCTGCGCCACGCCGCGCTGCACTGTGGTGCGGACCTGCAGCTCGTCTGGGTCAACTCGGAGAACCTTGACGTCGACGCTGCGCTGCTGGACGGGGTCGACGGCATCGTGGTGCCAGGTGGGTTCGGGCACCGCGGCATCGAGGGAAAGGTGCTCGCCTCACGCTACGCGCGCCAGCACCTGATCCCATACCTCGGGCTGTGCCTGGGCATGCAGTGCGCCGTTGTCGACGTGGCCCGCGAAGTTCTGGACGCTCCTGACGCCAACTCGACCGAGTTCAACGCCTTCACGGCGCATGCGATCATCGACCTGCTGCCCGAGCAGCGCGACATCGAGGAGAAGGGCGGGACGATGCGGCTCGGCGTGTATCCGTGCAAGCTCACGCCGCAGACGCGTGCCGCGGACGCGTACGGCGAGGCCGTCGTTTACGAGCGCCATCGCCACCGCTTCGAGTTCAACAACCATTACCGGGAGCCGCTCTCCCGTGCCGGAGTCGTGTTCTCGGGGACCTCCCCGAACGGACGCCTCGTCGAGATCATCGAGCTGCGGGACCACCCGTTCTTCGTGGGTACGCAGTTTCATCCCGAGTTCCGCTCACATCCCGGCCGTCCGCACCCGCTGTTCCGCGAGTTCATGGTGGCGGCAACGCGCTCGAGGCAGCCCGACGATGGCCGCTCCGCGGATACGGCCGACGTGCTGGTCGAAGGCCAGCGAGTCACGACGACGGGCTGACGCACCCGGCGTCCTGGCGGCCGCGGCGCAACGCCCGGCAGGAGGTTTGGTTACGCGAAACCGTTGTCACATGCGGGCGTTGCTCGGTCATGCAAACGCGCATGACAGAGGATCGCGAGATGGCCACCGTCCGGGCCGTGCCCCTGGCCACCATCACATTGCTCGCCCTCACCGGATGCGGCGCACTCCCGAGCAGCGCTCGCACGGTTGAACCCGCCGCGGTGCTGGCGACAGCCTCCGCGCCGAGTACCTCGCACCTCATCAACGCACGCGAAGGACTGCCCATGGCGGCTCCGACCGCCGCGCCGTCGCCACCGTCACCGCCGGCATCTTCCGGCTTGCTCGTTGTGGCGAGAGCGGACGGCGGCGCTGGGACGACCGCTGTGCTGCTGGTCACCAGCGCGGGCCGGACCGTCGCCTCGACGCATATCACAGCCGAGCCATGGCGGGTGGTTGCCGGGCCCGCGGGCGCGTACTGGATGCAGGGCGGGCGCGTCGATGTGCTGACCGCCGCCGGTGGCGTCATCGACATCGGACCGGTGCCCGGTGACGCCGGTGAGCTCCTGGTCTCGCCGGATGGTGGCGAGTACGCGTACGACACCAGCCGTGCGGTGACGCGGTCGCCCGGCGTGGTCGAGAATCGGATCACCGTGCAGCGAATCGGCGGCGGGTCCACGGTGATTGCCGATCGCGTGTCGGATCCGTCCCGGCCCACAGCCGATGCGCCACCCACGTGGATGTACGGGCTCGCCACCTGGACGCAGGCCGGGATCGTCTTCCGTCGCGAGGTGACCGGCACATGCGGGTGCGCACCGTTCGACATGGAGATGCTCGCCGGCTACAGCGCAGTCATCGACCCGGTCACCCAGACGGTGACCTCCCTGACCTCGGAGCCGACCTGCCCGCTCAGTTCATTCGGGGCGAGCTGGGCGACCATCTGTTTTCACGACAGCGGCTCCGGCGGAGTCGATCAGCTTCGCGTCACATCGTCAGGCGCGTCGACGGCGCGGCTCAACATGAGTGGGACCAACGTGGCCGGCTATGCGGTCTTCGCAGCGGACGCAGCGCTCGTCGCCTACGAGACGGTGCCGGTGGCCGATTCCGGGTGCGGCTCCGCCCCGTACCCGACCACGCTCCACGTGCTCGGTCTGGCGTCAGGCGAGGTGCGCGCCGCCCAGATCGCCGGCTTGCACCTGAGGCAATGGCCGGCCGGCGGACCGCTGTATGCCACGGTGGAGAGCGCCGCCGGCACGGCGGTGGTGAGCATCGATCCCTCGACGCTGGAGCTGCACACGGTCATGCCGGCATCGAGCGGGGGATCGCTGCGAGGTCTCACCTGAGCTCGACCGTCCACCACTGATAATTGGCCGCCGTGAGCACCGCCGCCAAGACCAACGCCGCAACCGCGCGCATCGGCCGCGACCGGCACCGTGGCCTCGAACTCCTGCGCGCCACCGAGGCCGCCGCGCTGTCGGTGGGTCGCTGGCTGGGGCGGGGCGACAAGACGGGGACTCGTGAAGCCGGTCAGCGGCTCATGGAGGAGGCGCTCGCCGGGATGCCGTTCGACGGGCGGATCATCATCGGCCCGGAGGGACCCAACAACCGCCTGGTCCATGGGCGCAGCATCGGCGCGGGGCGCGATCGGGTCGACCTCGCCGTCCTGCCGGTCGACGGCATCAGCCTGGTGGCCGGCGGGCTGAGCCAGGCGCTCAGCGTGGCCGTCGCGGCGGAGCCCGGCGGCATTCTGCAGCCGCCGCCGGTTGCCTACATGCACAAGATCGCGGTCGGCCCGCAGGCTCGGGGCGCCATCGACATCACCGACACGCCCGAGAACAACCTGCGCAGGGTGGCCTTCGCGATGAACGTGCAGGTGCAGGACCTCACGGTGGTGCTGCTCGACAGGCCGCGCCACCAGCCGCTGCTGGAGAAGCTGCGCGGGCTGGGTGCGCGTGTCGCGCTGGTCAGCGATGGCGATGTCGGCCTGGCGATGATGGCGGCATGGCCCGCATCGGGCATCGACGTCATGGTCGGCTCCGGCGGGACGCGTGAAGCGATCGTGGCTGCGTGCGCGATGCGCTGCCTCGGCGGCGAGATCCAGTGCCGCCCGTGGGTACGCCACCAGGACGAGGCGGCGGCCATCCGTGCCGCCGGTTTCGACCCGGAAGCGGCGATCAGCATGGATCAGCTCGTCCCGGGCCACGAGGTGAGCGCCGCGCTGACCGGAATCAGCGGCGGCGGACTCCTGCGCGGCGTGCTGTATCACAACTGGTGGGCAGAGACGCACAGCCTGGTCATGCGCGCGCAGAGCGGCACCGTGCGCGAGATCTCCACCAAGCACCATGTCGCGCTGCTCCCCGAGGAGGCGCGCAAGGTCCTCTGAACGCCGAAGCATCCGCCCGGCTGCTTCGACCGCCGTCGCTTCCGCTCCGCTTCGGCCTCTGGATCGCCAGCCGCGCGCTGCGGCTCCTCGGCCCGCTGCGCTACGTGCTCGCCGACCTGCTCGGCATGGCGACGTACGCGCTCACGCCCCCCGCACGGCGCCGGCGCACCGCGGCCAACCTGCGCCGCATGATGCCGGACCTCAACATCGGCGAGAGCAGGCGGCTGGCGCGGCGCTGCTTCCGGCACTTCATGCGCACGTCATTCGACTTCGTCTGGAGCTACGCTGTCCCGCCGCACGCGATGCACCGGCACATGCGCGCGTACGGGCTCGAGCATGCCTTTGCAGCGATGGAGCAGACGGGCGGCGGCATCTTCACGCTGGTGCACTTCGGCAGCTGGGACGTCGCCGCGTCGTGTGCAATCGCCAGCGGGCTGCACCTGACCACCGTCATGGGACCCGTGGGGCCAGACCTCGTGACCCGCATCGCGGTCTGGGCGCGGCGTCATCAGGACATGGAGGTGCTCATGAGCGACGGCGCGGCACGCGGTCTGGTGCGCGCCGTGCGCAAAGGGCGCTTCGACGCAATTCTCTGTGACCTGCCCGAGCGGGGCGCCACCGTCGAGGTCGATTTCCTAGGCGGGCGCATGAGTTTCAGCACGGCCCCGGCGTGGGTGGCACGCCTGACCGGCGTGCCCATCTTGCCGGTCGACTGCTGGCGCCACCGGGGTTTGTATCGTCTGAACATCCATGCACCGATCCTGGTGGAGCGCGGCGACTCCGATGCGGAGATCATGCAGCGCGTCGCTCGCAGCCTGGAGCCGATGGTCCGCCGGGAACCGTCGTGGTGGTATCCGTTCGGCGACATCTACAACGACGATGCAGCCGCCGGTGCGAGCGAGACGCAGAGCCGCGCGAGCTGATGGCCTTTCATATCCGCACGGACGACGCCGAGTTCTGGGTGCGCGACGGGCGGATCACGTTCTCGCCCCAGGAGGGCGCCGAGACTCGATCAGCGGCGTGCGCGATTGCAGGCCTGGTCGATTGCCACGCGCACTCGACGTTCGACCTCTCCGACCGCGGGCTGGCGCCGGGAAGCGCCGCTGTGGTGACGGCGAACCTGGCTGATTACTTCGCTGCCGGCGTCACCGCGTGCCGCGACACCGGTGGCGTGAGCATGGCGGCTGTCGACGCGCACGACCCGCGCCTCATCGCAGCAGGGCGGTTTCTCGCGCCCCCGGGGCGATACATCACCAGCTGGACGCTCCCCACCACCGCCGCGGAGCTTGTCGACGCGGTCGGCGCGCAGGTCCGCAGCGGTGCGACCTGGGTGAAGATAGTCGACGACTGGTTCTCGCCGGAGAACGGTCGCGTCGAGCAGCATTACGAGCCCGCCGTCCTCGCCGCCGCCGTCGACGCGGCGCATCGGGGCGGGGCGCGCGTTGCGATGCACTGCATGGACACGGCCTCAGTGGAAGCCGGGCTGCAGTGCGGCGTGGACTCGATCGAGCACGGATGCAACATCCAACCCGAGCAGATCGAACGCATGGCGGCGGCGCGCGTCGCGTGGTGCCCGACGGTCACGCTGGTGAGCGGGTTCATGCTCGGCCAGGAGCTTCCCGACCCCCAATACCAGGAGCGAGCGCGCCGGTTCTATCTCGAGGAACTGTACGCGCTGCTGCCCCTGGCCGCAGCGCGCGGCGTCACCATCCTGGCCGGATCCGACACCATCCCTCCTGCTGAGTTCTGGCGCGAGATCGCGAACCTGCACCGCTACGGGCTGGACGCGCAGACCGCACTTGCATCGGCGACGTCAGCGGCCCGCGCCTATCTCGGCCTGCCTGATATCGGCGAGGGCTCGCCGGCGGACGTCGTGCTGTACGACGCAGATCCGCGACTCGACCCTGACGTGCTCTCGCGTCCTGCACTGGTGATGATCGCGGGCGAGGTCCTCTCCGCGAGGTGAGGCGCAACGCTCAGTGGCGCTGCGCGTCGCCACCCGGGTCGGTGCGCGGTCCCATCAGCGGCCGTCCCGGCCGCACATCGAACACCAGCCGCTGATAGATGCGACGCCAGAAGTGTCCGTATGCGCGCGCGTCATCCGGAAGGCCCTCGAGGCGCCGCAGCATCAGGAGCACGAGGATGGCGCAGCAGCCGACGGCGAGCGTCCACCCGCTGAAGAAGAACGCAACGAAAGGCAGGACAACGAACCCGGCCAGGACGCCGATGGCGATCCGGCCTCGAATCGCCGAGCCGGCGTAGCAGACCAGCAGCGCCACCAGCCCGGGAATGCTCAGCGCCGCCACCGCCCCGGTGGCGACCGCGACCCCACGCCCGCCGTTGAAGCGCAGATACACGGGCCAGCCGTTGCCGACGACGGCGCAGATGGCCACGATGACCGCGATCTCCAGCGGAAAGCCGAGCACGCGAGTCACCAGGACGGGGACCAGTCCCTGCGCAAACTGCAGGGGTCCGACGAAAACTGCGATGTCGAAGCCGGCGTGGCGATAGACGTTGCTCGTGCCGATGTTCCCCGAGCCGTAGCCGCGCACATCGAGACCGAAGCGCTGCCAACGCACCAGCAGCCAGCCGACCGGAATGCCACCGACCAGATAGCCGAACAGCGAAACCGCGACCAGCTGAGATGCGGCAATGACGTCCACGACGCCTTCTATATACGCGAGCAGAGCGACTTGCGTGCTGCCCGGCCTTAGCATCATATTTCCACGGCAACGCGGCACTCTGGGAGACACACACTGACAGCGCGTCCCTGCGCGATCGTCGTCGACGGCGGAGCTGCGCTCGCCGAGGACCTCGACCACGGCCTTGCCGTGGTGCCTCAGCGCATCCTCATCGATGGCGAAGAGTTCGTCGACGATGGGAGGACCGGCGCGTATGCGTCTTTCTACAGACGCCTGCGCAAGGGTCACACCACGTCGACTTCGACGCCGGCGCCTGGTGAGTATCTGGACGCATTCCGGCGCTGCGACAGCGACGCGATCGTCTGCCTGACGATTCCCGCGATCTGGAGTGGGATGTTCGATGCGGCGACCCTGGCTGCGTCCATGCTCGCCGGCGAGGAAGGCCGGCGGCGGGTGACCGTCCTCGACACCGGCACCGCGGCGGGCGGCCTCGGCTTGGTGGCGCGGCTTGCCGCCGATCTCAGCGCCGCAGGCCGAACCAGCGACGAGGTGCTGAGCGCCGTGCAGCGGGCGTGCGGCGAGGTGCGGACGTACGGAGCGCTGTCGACGCTCACCTACGTGGCGAGAAGCGGCCGGGTGCCGGCGCTGATCGCGGGTATCTCCAACTCCCTGCACGTGCGGCCGGTGTTCCGCCTGTTCGGAGGCGAGACCGGGCGCGTTGCCCTCACGCGCACCACCAGCGGAGCGGTGAGCGCGCTCCAGCGGGCAGCTGTCGAGCACCTCAACGGCCATCCGCAGTGGCTGCTCGTCTTTCACGCCGATGCCGAAGCGGACGCCGCCACCCTGAGAGACGGGCTGGCGTCGGCGACGACCGTGGCTCGGAGCGAGACGGTGCCCCTGAGCCCTATCGCCGGCGCTCACACCGGGCCGGGGACGATCGGTTTTGCCGCACTTCCGCTGCGGGGGTCGACAATTCAGGGGTGAGCAAGCGCGTCTCGGGACTTCTTCCGCGGCGGCTCCGCTCGAAGTCATCGGTCCTCATCGTCCTTGCCGGCGGCGCCCTGGCCGCGCTGCTCGTCTACGCGGACCCGCACAAGATCGGCCACGCGCTGTCGAAGTTCGACCTGCG
>VBJV01000152.1 GCA_005879785.1 Chloroflexota bacterium | reverse complement strand
TTCAACAATATCGAGTCGATGACCACCGTGTTCGAGGACTCCTCATCCGCAGGCGTGGTCAACCTCTGGGCCACCGCCACCCTCCCCTCCGAAGCTGAGTTCTCACTCTCCGAGGTCGGCCTGTTCGCCTACGGCGAGTTCTACACAGCGAGCGCCCCCTCGTACTCCAGCCCTTGTGGACACAGCGGCAACATCCCTCAGATCGACCACGTTGTCCTGATCATCGACGAGAACCACAGCACCAGCCAGATCATCGACACCGGCAAAGCACCCTACATCAGCTTCCTGGCTCACGCTTGCGGCTTCGCCGACGACTACACGGCCGCCACCCACCCGTCGCTGCCCAACTACATCGCATTGCTGGGCGGTAAGCCACCTATCACCGGCGACTGCGACCCGATTGGCGGCCTTAAGGTATGCGGCGGGGGCAGCCCCACTGTGCCCTACACCAAGCCAGACGTATTCGGCCAAGTGATCGCCGACGGATGCACCAGCCGCTCGCTCTCACCAAGCTGCGGCACCGAGAAAAGCTGGCTGGGCAATATGAAGAGTGCGCACAACACCTTCGCTAACCGCGAGCCCGTCGACTGGGAGGGCGACACCCACACCGTCAACATGAAGCAGGTGTCCTGGCACACCTATGCCGCCCACCATAATCCCCAGCTCTACTTCACCGACGTGGGCATCAACACCGGTCCTAGCAACACCGCGGCGTGCAACAGCGACGATGACTACATGCCCACCGCCGGACCGACTACCTGGGCACCGGTCAATTTCGGTACGGTCACGCTGCCCGAGTTCAGCGTGATCGTCGGCGACAACCAGCAGAATATGCACGACGGCACCGTCGGTGCCGGTGACACCTTCATCAATACGCTGATGGGCGAACTGAGCGCTAACAGCGAGTACACCAACGGCAAGACATTGGTGATGCTTACTTGGGATGAAGGCCAGAAGAACAAGAACACCACTGGGATTTCTGGCCTCGACGGCAAGCCCATTGTGCCCCAAGACAAGCCGTGCTACGACCCTGACAGCCCCCAGATAAAGTATTCCGACATCACACAGCCGACCAGCAATCCCGGCCACGGCGAGCAGATGACCCCCGGTGTTTACGGCGGTGACGGCAGCGGCCTGCCCGAGAGTTGCATGGTGCCACTTATCGTCATGAATTACTTCCTGGCCCAGGACAGTACCGGACAGGGGAAGTACGGCATTAGCGGCTCAATCGGCCCCGATCACGACTTCCTCAACCACTACGACACCCTCTACTCCATGCTCGGCGCGCTCGGCCTCAACCGTCCCTGCGACTTGGAAACGCCCACCTCGCACTGCTACCAGGCGCTCAAGACCAGCGGGACGGGAAACGTCGACACGTGGAGCCATCCTGATCCCAACTATGACAGCAGCACCGGATCCTGCTACAACGGTACCAACTGCTCGGCAACTTTCGCGCACTCGCCCACCGACTGGCGATCCTACTTCCACATTCCGTGACCAACGACGACGGCGGATTCATCTGCGTCATCGAGGTGGCCACGGCGTACGTCCTGCGATATCCCAACGGACGCATTTCGTCGACAAGCGCCGTCGCCGAGCCGCGGGCATCGTTGCTTATGCGGTAACGGATGCACGGCTCGACGGTCGCCAGAACTCGGCTTACCTCCTCTGGCGAAAGCCGGTCACGGCCATGTTCATGGAAGCGCCCGGGCCACGTCGGACAGAACCGCGCCGTGCTGGGCCGCATCCTCGACGTGCTCGCCGCGGAGTCCTCCGTCGCAGCCCCATGCCTCGTCGAAGTGGCTGCCACAGTCGTGAGCGGGTACAGCGCACCGCGGCCTCCTGAACCGCCTCCCTCGCCTGCCGAACCCCTTCAATGGCATCCGCGCCCGGCGAGCCGATGGCACCGTCCGCCAAGCGTTGATCGGTCGCATCGCCTAGTTAAGCTACGAGCCACGGCGTCGCCGGTGAGTTCTTTCAAACCCACGCTCCACACCGCCCAACCGTGATCGGCGTTTACACGCTGCTTACATTCGTGACGAGCCGGGTCGCGCGTTGCCGCAGGTGGAACTGTCTGTGAGAGAAAGAGACGACGTGATGTGCGAGCGCGATGTGTGCGGCTCTACGGATGGCGTGAGCGGCATGGGGCGTGGGTCTCGTGAGTTGAAGGTGGCTGGATCGAGGCGCGGAGCGCGAGTTATGCGGCCTGCGTGGCGGTGCAGGCGCGGGCGTCAGACACCATCCATACGCAGCGCGTTCCACACGAATTCCGCGCGCCAGCACTGCTGCTCTCCGCGCTGTCGGTGTCGGTGTTCAGCTCCAGTCACGACTGGGCGTGAGCGCAGCGACTCGTTTCTCCGCACGATCCAGCTCCTGTTTCCATCTCGCGCCCCGTACCCGTAGCCTCGAACACTCTGCGACCGCTTCTGCGATGTCCCGCCAAACCGCCGCCGCAGCGTCACTTGCGGCGGGCGTTCCGTAAAGCACGCCGCGACGCTCGGCGACCGCCAGGGCATGCCGCCACTGGCGCCAGGCGCGCTTCTGGGCGGCGTGATGGGCCCGTTTCCCGCGGGCCACGGCTCGGGCGAGCTCCTGCTCTTCACGTTCCGCCTCCCAGCACAGGAGCTCGGAGAGGCGAACCGTGCCACTTGCGTGCGGCCAGCGGGGAAGCGACTCGCGCTGATGCTGCTGGCGCCGGCGATACGCGGCGGACCGGCATGACGTCCCGCAGAATCGCGGTGGCCTGCCTCGATAGGGCGGTGCGCTCATCGGTCGACCGCAGGCCTCGCAGCGCAGCCGGTCAGTCGCCGTGTACAGCATCAGCTGGACCTGCGGCGTCAAGCATCAGCCGGAGTTGCGAACAGAAAACTCGCAAAGTGTTAGCAGAATGTAAGCGCAGGGCCGGTAGAGTCATTGCAACGGAAGCCATGAGTAGCCCGCGAATAGGTATGCCCGCAGCTCGAAGAAGTGCAGCGACGAGGCTGCAAGTTGAGCTCCCGATCGAGGCGCAGGGGGAACCACAGCGACAACGGATTCCGCTTTCGCCGCCATCGAGGAGGACTCGGGTGCGATGGACCCTGGACTGCCGCCAGGTCGAGCGCGCTCGCATCGTCGCGAACCTGACGTACCAGCAGCTCGCATCGGCTGCGCATGTCGACCGGGCCACGCTCAGCGATATGCTCAATGGCAGGCGCAACTCGACGCTTGGCTCGGTGCACGCTGTCATCCGCGCACTCGAGCTTGATCCCGCCACGGTGCTGACGTTCAAGTAGCAACCTCACGGCATGGCAACGAACTCGGCCCAGCCGCTCTTCGGTCCCAGGTCGCGCTCCGCGCTCATGAACACGTAGCGCTGCAACACGCTGTAGTCGGCGTGGCCCATCGCCGCACGCACACGTTCGAGATCCGACGCGCTCCTCGAGACGATCCATCATCGCGTCGAGTCCCCATTTCCGGTACGCCCGGCCGTACGCACTTACGAGCAGCGCTTCAGCCTCCACGCGCGGCCGATCGCGCGCGACGTAGCGCTTGACGGCCAGGGCGAGCTGCGGCGTGATGGGCACGCGCCGAGCCTTGCGCCCTTTCGCGCCGGCGTCCCACCGGACGCGCAGCTCGGCGCGGCCGCGCTCCAGCGAGTCGAGCATCAGGTCGGGGAGCCCGTCAGGGCCGCGCACGGCCAGCCCTGAGAGCTCGCTGATGCGCACGCCGGAGCCGACAAGGATCCGCACCGCGAGAGTCTCCTCCGGCCGCCTGCAGGCCCCCAGGATGGCGCGCAGCTGGGTCAGGTGGTACAGCGTCGCCTCCTTGCGCACCTTGCGCGGTGGCGGCAGCCGCAGCAGCCGGCCGTCGACGAGGTAGCCGTCGCGCTCGGCCCAGGCGAAGAAGGTGTGGACTGCTCGGTGGGAGGCGTGCAGCGTCTCGGGCTGGAGCAGCTTGCCATCGATGCGCTCGACACCCGGCGCGTCCCGCCCCAACCAGGCGAAGAACTCACCGATGCGAAGGTCGTAGAACTCGAGGGTGCGGGGTGTCACCAGGTTGCCCTGACGCTCGAGCCGGAAGAGCTCGTACGCGTCCTGCAGTTGCGAAGGACTGCGGACTGCAGTCCCGTCGAGGACCCTCATCGCGGTCGCCTCCATGGACGGCATGGTGCCGTCGTCTTGGCGGCGAGACCGTCGCAAAAGCCCCCTGACTCGGCATTTTCTTCAGACCTTCCGCGCGGAGCCGACACCGGCTCCCCGCGAATTCAGCCCGAGTTCAAAATGCGTTGCTCAGTTTGATGTGGTCGGGGCGCCCAGGCTCGAACTGGGGACCCCCTGCTCCCAAAGCAGGTGCGCTACCACTGCGCCACGCCCCGGCGTCTCAAGAATAGGCCGCCGCCGTACCGAACGGCCTTCAACCGCCACACTGTGCCGCTGTCGATGGACTACCTGGACCTGGTCATCATCGGGCTGCTGATCATCTTCGCCGCATCCGGCTACCGCCGAGGGCTCAGCTGGGTGGCGTTCTCGTTGGGTGGGCTGCTCATCGGCCTGCTCATCGGCGCGGTCGTGGCCCCCCCTGCGGCGCGAGCCATCACGCATGACCGCGCCACCCAGCCGCTCTTTGCGATCGGCATCTTCCTGGCCATCACGCTGACCGGCCAGGCGATCGGCACCGCGGTGGGGTTCCGCATCCGGCTGCGAACCCTGCGTACCGGCTTCGCCACCTGGGATTCCGGGCTCGGCGCGTTGCTGTCGGCACTGGGCACGCTGGCGGGCGCCTGGTACGTCGGCCTGGCGTTCTCACAGAGTCCGTGGGTCGCGCTCGACCAGCAGATCCACGACTCGGCCATCGAGCGGGCGCTCGACTCCTTCATCCCGCGCCCGCCGGGCTTTCTCGCCGCCATCGAGAACATCCTCGGCGGCACCAACTTCCCGAATCCCTTCTCGGGAATCGCGCCGTTCACTCCTCCCCCGCTGAGCATCCCTCCACTCGTGGACACGGCCGGGATCCGCCACGCCGCTGCCACGACATCGAAGGTGGTCGCCTTCGGCTGCGGGGGTGCCGAGGCGGGCTCCGCCTGGCCCATGGCCGTGCACTATCTCGTCACCAACGCGCACGTCGTCGCCGGATCCAACCGGGTCGAGGTGGACACGCCCGATGGTTCGGTGCACCGGGCGACGGTGGTGGTCTTCGACCCCGACATCGACGTCGCTATCCTCTATTCGCCGAGCATCGGCCTGCCCGCGCTGCCGACACAGGTCGCCGACCCACCGCGGGGCACGAGCGGCGCGGTGATCGGTTACCCGGGCGGAGAAAACGAGCAGGTCGTTCCCGCCGCGGTGAGCGGAACCGAGAGCGCGCGCGGCTACAACATCTACGGCGACAGCCTGGTCACCCGTGGCATCGAGGTGCTCGCCGCCCATGTCGTTCCCGGTAACTCGGGCGGTCCCATGGTCGACAGCAACGGCACGGTCATCGGCCTGGTGTTCGCGGCCAGTACCACCAGCTCCGACGAGGGCTACGCGCTGACCATGTCGCAGATCGCGCCCGACCTCGACCAAGCCCACGGCCGCACCGCGGCGGTGCCCACGCAGACCTGCACGAGCTGAGCGACGCGCCCGCGCGCCCGGCAAGAGACTCGAACGCAGCACACGCGGCGAAGGCCACGCCACCCGGCCCCGCGGTGCTAGGCTGGCTGCCGCACTGACATCCGCCGGAACCGGCGACTCGATCCTTTTTGGCAGGCATGGCGCCGGCTCCCAACCCAGGAGGGCCGCGCCGATGATCGGTAGGAGACCGTTGGTGGTCGCGGGGGCGCTCGCGGCCGCAGGCATGATCCCGCTGGCTTCAGGAGGCGGGGTGCCCGCGCGGGCGGCACCATCAAGCCAGCACACACACATCGACTGCGAGTACAGCCGGCTCTGTCCGGACCTCGCCAGCCCCAGCGATGCCTACGGCGACTACGTCGGCCACGACGAGCCGTCGCTGCTCTTCTACTCGAACACGGCGGGCTCCGGCAACCAGATGCGCTACAACGTGACGCTGCCGAATGATCCGCCGCCATCGCACCCGCTCTCGCGAACCTATAACTTCGAGCTGCACGGTGCTTTGTGGTTCGGCATGGCGCTGTGCGACACGCAGTCCTATCCGGAGCAGGTCTCCACGTGCACGCCCGACAGCGACAGCAACATCGTGGATCCAGCGGTGTCGCCGAACCATCCGGGCACGGCGTTCCTCGAGCTGCAGTTCTACCCGCCGGGCTGGATTCCCTGGCCCACCTGGGCGGTGGCGCTCGGGGCCAGCACCTGTGACCCGGTGCGCTGGTGCGCCGCCATGAATGTCTTCAGCCTGCAGGAGGATCCGGTCGCCGGCACGCTGAACAACGACGATTGCCTGGCGAAAGTTGGCATCGAAACCTTCGAGTTCGCCTTCGTGACCAAGAACGGAGTCGCGGCCGCACCCGCGAACCCGCTGGACTCGACGCTGACCACCTATACACCGGACCGCATTCGCGACCTCTTCATGTCGTCGGGCGACAACCTCAACGTAGGCCTGCACGACACCGCCAACGGCGTGCAGGCACAGATCGACGACCTCAGCACCGGGCAGTCCGGTTCGATGACCGCGAGCCCGTCGAACGGTTTCAAGCAGTTCCTGTACGACCCGAGCGGAACCAGCTGCGTGGGCATCCCCTACGCCTTCCATCCGATGTACGCGACCTCGTCCGAGGCAACGCGCGTGATCTGGGCCGCGCACAGCTATAACGTCGGGTTCTCCGATGAGATCGGCCACTTCCAGTACTGCAACGGCGTTGCCGTGCCGGCGA
>VBJV01000151.1:4308-4754 GCA_005879785.1 Chloroflexota bacterium | reverse complement strand
CGCGATTGGCGTTGGCGGAGCCATACACCTGCTGGTAATTGGTCGAATGCTGCCCCTGGAAGTAGCCGTTGGCGCTGAAAGTAAAGACCCAGTAATTCCAGGGATCGTGGAGAGAGGCAGGCGCGCCACGTTCCATCGGAGCGGTGTAGGTCAATTCAAGGTGTCGTGCCACCGGTGTGCCCGCGGCGTAGCGCACCAGTCCCAGCTTGATGGCGTGCGCGACCCCGGCGCGCCGCTCCTGATCAGTGTCGCTCTTCCCGGCCACGTAGCGCAGCGTGTCCGTTCGCCCTTCGAAACGTTTGCGCCCGATCAACGTGATCGTGTATTCCGTGCCCCCGCTGCCGGTGCCTTGCGTGGTGAGAAGGACATGGACGTCCGCGTCCTCGGGACTGCGAACGTGGTTCACGAACGTGATTTCGGTCCGGAAGTAATCCGGATCGCAGCCC
>VBJV01000151.1:0-4214 GCA_005879785.1 Chloroflexota bacterium | reverse complement strand
TAGCCCCCGGCGCTCGTTCCGGCTACTTCCTGAGCACCGCCACCCCGTACCAGCACGGACTCATGCGGCAGGCCGCCATGCGAACCGTCACGCGGTAGGATGCCGTCATGGTCGGCGTAAACGCGACGACGGGCAGCGCGCCGCTCGATTGGTCGACGGCGATATCGTTGCCGGTCGCGGTCGCAACCCCCAGCGCCAGGCGCTCGCAGTCGACATCGCACACGCCGATGAACGAATAGGGCACGCCCGCCTGCAGCGTCACCAAGAAGGTCTCGCTCTCCTCGTTATTCAGAGCGGCTTGGCGGCTCAGCTCCTGGCGCGCGAAGCGCTGCGCCCGGAACGCCACGACGGCCCGAGCAAGCTGCTGCTGTACTTGTTGCTGCCACCGGTTGCCTTGCGCGGCGGCGTCCGCGGTGAGCGCCGTCGCGGCCAGCGCCAGCAACACGCCCGCGCGCCTCATCGGACCTGCCGGCGCGCTGCGGCCATGGCGGCGAGCCCCACCGCGAGCGCGGCGACGAGCAGCGCGACGGCGGTGGCACCGAGCGGCGCCGCCGGGCCGAGCGGCAGCGGCGGGGAGAAGCCGCGTTCCCACTTCACGGTCCAGTCGCCGATCGGCTCGCCCAGCGCGAGGGTCAAGGTTCGGGGCCCACCGCGGCCGCGACGTCCGCGAGGTAGCGCTCACCCGGGATCAACAACTGGCCGAACCACCAGCGTCCCTCCGTGGTCACGACGCGCGGAACCGAGTCGTCACCGGACGCCGCGTCCCGCAGGACTGCCGCACGACACGCCGGCGCCCGTCCGCCGAGGCACCCGACCGTCGCGGGCGGCGACTGATAAATCGCGTCCCACCACCAACTCCGCGGGCCGAATCGCGACCGCTCAGTGCCGCTCGGCCGGTCGGCGGGTGTCCACCCGGGATACAGGGTGACGTCGAACTTCCGCTCCGCCAGCCAGCGGCGCACGGGCCTCCCGGGCGATCCGAATGCCGCATAGAACGCGCACGGACCGAGGGCGTTCTGGAGCCACGTCCCGAACGTCGGGCCGGTGGGCAGCGGGTGGCCGGCGCGAATCCACCACCCGCCGGCCTGCCACACCGCGCATGTGGTACGATCGGTCGAATCGGGGAAGACGTAGATCCGTTCCGATCCCGGCGTCGCCGCGAGGTCCAGCACGACGACGAGAGCGATCTTGGTCTCGCCCAGTCCCAGGCGATGCCACACGGTGTCGAGAGTTCCCGCTACGGCCGCTCGGACGCGGTGGGCGAGGCTATCGGGACCGAGTATCAGGAGCACGACGCCGCGCGCGTCCTTGGTGGGTCGGTCGACCGCGTTTCCCAGCTGCGCCCGCGCTTCCGCCACGCGCAGTTGTGCCCTGGCGGCGCGCCATGCGGCACCGAGCGCCTGGGCGCGCAGCCGCGCGGCGGTCAGCGGACGCGGCGTCGTGAACACGACGCCCCGCACGTGGACACCGCCGCGCGGCGGCAGGTACGCCGCGGCGATCAGCGCGCACGCCACGAGCCCGGCGGCGAGCCACAGCCTCAACCAAGGCGCCATCGCGAGCTCCGCAACGCGCAGGTTCCGAACACCGCCGCCCACGCCAGCGCGAGCGCGGCCGCCCACCAAGGCAGGGCGACCGAGGGCGGGCGGGCGGCGAGAATCTCAAGACGCCACCGAGCCAGCACGTCGTCCATGTTCGCCTGGGCCGCGTTTCCGAGCCGCTCGAACAGCGGGGCTCCGGAATCCGCGATGAGCCGGCGGTAGGCGTCGCGGCCCCCCAACCGCAGCGCGAGGCGCAGTACGGTCGTGCGCGCCTGGGCGCCGAGCGGGCTGGGCAGCGAGCCCGCGGAGACCTGGCGTAACAGCGCGTCACACACCGAGTCCACGCCGCCCGCGCACACGCGAAACGCACCGGCGTTGGCGCCGTGGTTGAAGTAATCGGGGAACGTCCGCGTGACCAGCGCGCGACGCTCGGCGGCTTCCGGATACCACAGGGCGAGCACGTCCCCGCCGCTCTGCAGGCCCAGGGCGATGCGACAGGCCGCGAGCGCGCCCAGGAAGCACGCGCGCGCGGGCGTGGACGGCGCGGTCACGAGTTGCAGGTACACGTCCGTCCGTTCTCTTCCGGCGCGCGTGGTCGGGCGCAACGTTCCGCCGAGCCACGATGCCAGCGCATAGTCCGGCGCGGGCATGGGTGGATTGGCGACGAGCAGCTGCGCCAGTATCTCAGCGTTCATGTTCCACGGCACCGTGAGGCCCACGTACACCGTCGGCCGCGGCGCGGTGGTGTCCGGGTCGAACGCCCGAATGACGTAGGGGTACTGGGCGAGCAGCTGCGCGGCGTCGCCGTACAGGCTGTCGAGCACGGGCCACGCGCGCTCCGCGGCCGCTCGGACCGGCAGCGGCGACGGGTCGGTCACGATCCGCAGGCCGCCGACGGCGATGGTATCGCGGCCGGAGAACGCGCGTTGGTGCTCGAGGCTGTCGGCGAGGTCCGCGATGGCGCTGGCGCGCGTCAATTCGCGCGGCAGGCTGTCGGTCCGGGCGCGCAGCCGTTGGTGTTCGATCGCCTGGGCGGCGAGCGGTCGCGCCGCGATCGCGCTCAGCAGCACGAAGAGGCCGGCCGAGTTACACATCCACCAGCATCCAGCGGCCGGTGAAGATCGCGAACGGCCCGGCGGAGCCGAGCACGACGATTTGCAGCGGGCTCATGAGGTCGACGTCCAGATTGGCTACGCCCGCCACGATCTGCACGACGACGAGCGCGCCGAATACTCCGAGAATGATGCCGGCGGTGCGAGCGGTGCCCGCTGAGATCGCGAAGAACATGGCATAGGCGAGCGCCACGGCCAGGCCGAAATGCACTGCCAGCGCGAGCGGGTAGCCTTGCAGGCCCGGCGGCAGGGTGGCGGTGGCGGTGGCGAACAGGGCGCCGGCGAGCACCGCGGCGACCGGGATCGCCAGCAGGACGGCGCCGCCCGCACAGCGCAGCAGCACGTAGCGCCAGCGGGGCAGCGGCAACGTGAGGGCGTGCACGTGGCGGCCGCGATGATCCGGCGCCCACCCCGCCATCGCGACGAGCAAACCGAGCGCGGCCGCGAGGACCGGGTACAGCGTGCCCCACGAGTGCACGGTCCGCAGCAGATCCTGCGCTTCGAGCGGGTTGCGATCGGCGCGCGCCGCCCCTTGCAGCGAAATGATCGGCAGCGCGAACGCCGCGACGGTGCCCAGCAGGATGATCAGGCGGGACCATTTCCATTGCGTGTACAACATCACGCGGAACATCAGGCGCTCCCTTCGCTGCCGCCGGCACGGAACGAGCGCAGCAGCTCGACGAACCCGTCTTCGAGGTCGAGGTCGATCACTTCCTGCAGCGCGGCGCCAATTCCGGGGAAGTAGCCCGCCATTTCCGGTTTCCATTCCCCCACGACCCACGTCTCGGCCGCGGCGGTGTCGGGCTCCCGCGCGAACAGCGCGAAGGGCGTCGGCCCGAGCGTGGCCGGTGCTCCGGCCACGCGCAGGCGTTTCGTGCCGTTCTTCAGTTGCTCCATCGGCACCTCAGTGACGAGCCGGCCGTCGTCCATCACGGCGATCCAGTCGCAGATCCGCTCGATCTCGTGCACCAGGTGGCTGGAGATGAAGATCGCGGCGCCCCGCTGCGAGACGTATTCGATCAAGGCGGCCAGGATGTCGCGACGGACCACAGGATCGAGGCCGTCGGTGGGCTCGTCCAGCACGAGCAGATCGCCCTGCTGCGCCAGCGCGAGCAGGATCATCACCTTCGCCTTCTGTCCCTTCGAGAGCCGTCCGAACAGCCGCTCGCAGTCGAGATCGAACTGGCGCAGCAGTTGTGCGGCGCGCGCGCCGTCCCACGTCGGGTAGAACGCCGCCTGGAAACGCAGCAGCTCGGCGACGGTCAACGTCGGATCGAGGTGCGGCTGCTCCGGGACGTAGCCGACCCGCGCGAGAATCTTGGGTGCGTCGGCGGGCATCTGGTCGCCCAGGACGGTGATGCGTCCGCTCTGCGGTCGCAGCAGCCCCAGCACGAGCCGGATCGTGGTGGTTTTCCCGGATCCGTTGGGCCCGAGAAACCCGTAGATCGCCCCGGCCGGCACGTGGATGGACAGATCCGAGAGGGCGAACCCCTTCCCGGGCCGGTAGTGGAGGCGATCGATCTCGATGACGTTGGTCATGTGGTTTTCGCTCCCAATGCTCCGT
>VBJV01000157.1:4243-7303 GCA_005879785.1 Chloroflexota bacterium | reverse complement strand
ACCGTCATCGCGCAGGAGGCGGCCGCAGATGGATTCGCTGCAACCGACGCCGAGGTGCAGGCTGAGATCGCGCGAGACGCCAAGCAGGCGGGCGGCATGACGGCGTTGCAAACGCAGCTGGCCGGCGCCGGGGGCTCGCTGGCGCAGCTTCGCGACGAGGTCACGGCGCAGCTGAACGAGCAGCATCTCGAGGATCACTTCGCGCAGGCGCGAGCCGCGAGCGTCGAGAGCATGCTGGCCGCCGGCGCGGATTTCGCCACCACGGCGAAGAGTTTCTCCGACGACACCGGTACCAGCGGTGGCGGCGGCGACCTCGGAGCCATCAGCACCGAGGCGCTCAAGACGTACGATCCGGCGTTCGCCGCCGCGGTCACCGCGCTCGGCGCCGGTCGGTACACCACCACCCCGGTGCGCGACGCGGGCGGCTACGACATCATCCAGGTGTACGCGGTCATGCCGCCGGCGCGCAGTGTCCGGCACATCCTGGTGGCCGCGCCCATGCCGTACACGGTCACCGCCCGTCCCTCGTGGTTCACAGAGTCACTGTTCACGACGGTGGCAGACCTCTGCGCGCGCGGGCAGATCCAGGTGCACATCAGCGACGCCGGCGCCAACCCGTGCACCGGCGCGCCGACGCTGCCCGCGGCAACGCCCACAGCCTGAGGGTACGTGCGCTGCTTTCTCGCCATCCCGCTCGCCGAACCCGCGCTCGGCGAGGCACAGCGGCTGCTCGCCCGGTTGCGTGACGATGTGGCCGCGGTGCGATGGGCACGCCCTGAGACATTGCACATGACCCTGCACTTCTTCGGTCAGATCGCCTCCGCCGACGGCGAGCGGGGGGCCGCGGCCATCGCACCGGGCGTCGCCGGGACATCGCCGACCGGCCTCACTCTCGATCGCCTCGGGTCGTTCCCCGAACGCGGCGGGCCGCGCGTGCTGTGGCTGGGTGCGTCAGCCGTCCCGAGCACCCTACTGGAGCTGGCGGCGCGTTGCAGGCACGCGCTGCGTGACCAGGGCTTCGCCGTGGAAGCGAGGCCGTTTCGCCCGCACTGCACGCTGGGGCGTCCTCGCCTCCCCTGGCCCGACACGGCTCGCACAGCATGGCGAGCTGCTTCAGACCGGCCTCTGCAGCCGATGCCGTTCGTCGCCGATCGCGTGGTCCTCTACGAGTCGCACCCCGGGCCCGGCGGTTCCGTGTACAGCGTCCGCGCCACTGTGCTGATGCGCGCTTAAAGCCGCGCCGCGAGGCGCTCCGCGCTTACCTGACCCGCGGGTCGAGCGACTCGGCCGGCAGGCCGTAATGCTCGATGGCCGCGGCTGCCTCGTGGCGGGGCAGGCGGTTCTGCGCGACCAGCCCGTGCAGCACGGCGACGGTGATCGACTCGGCGTCCACCTCGAAGTGGCGGCGCAGCGCTGCACGCGTGTCACTCCGGCCGTATCCGTCGGTGCCCAGCGGGATGAACGGCGGAGGCACGAAGCGACCGACCTGGTCGGGCACCGCCTTCATGTAGTCGCTGACCGCGACGACGGGGCCGTCGCTGCCCCCGAGCACATCGGTGACATAAGCAGTGCGGGGCTCGGCGTCGGGATGCAGCCGGTTCCAGCGTTCCACCTCGAGTGCGTCGTCGCGGAGCAGCTGGAAGCTGGTGGCGCTCCACACGTCCGCAGCCACGTCATGCTGATCGGCGAGCAGCGCCTGTGCGCGCAGCGCCGCGTTCATCGCCGTGCCGCCGGCGACGATGCGCGCATGGTGGGCACGCTCGTCCTGCGCCGGGCGGAAGAGGTACAGGCCACGGATGATGCCGTCGTGCACGCCGTCGGGCATCGCCGGCATCGGATAGTTCTCGTTGTACAGCGTGAGGTAGTAGAAGACGTCCTCGTCGTCGACGAACATGCGCTGCAGACCGTCGCGCATGATCACGGCGAGCTCGTATGCAAACGCTGGGTCGTAGACGCGCACGTTGGGCACCGCGCTGAAGAGCAACGGCGAGTGGCCGTCCTCGTGCTGCAGCCCCTCGCCGTTGAGGGTGGTCCGGCCGGCAGTCGCGCCGAGCATGAAGCCGCGGCCGCGCGCGTCACCGAACGCCCAGATGAGATCGCCGACGCGCTGGTAGCCGAACATCGAATAAAAGATGTAGAAGGGGATCATCGGCTGCCCGTGCGTCGCGTACGAGGTGCCAGCTGCGGTGAAGCTGCCCATGGCGCCCG
This sequence comes from Chloroflexota bacterium, assembly GCA_005879785.1. Lineage (GTDB taxonomy): Bacteria > Chloroflexota > Dormibacteria > Aeolococcales > Aeolococcaceae > CF-165. The sequence continues at coordinate 5,095 of VBJV01000157.1, read as the reverse complement.
CCTCGGTGATGCCCTCCTCCAGGATCTGCCCGTCCTGCGCCTCGCGATACGACAGCACCATGCCCGCGTCCACCGGCTCGTAGCGCTGTCCGAAGGCCGCGTAGATCTTCACCTCGGAGAAGAGCGCGTCCATGCCGAAGGTGCGCGCCTCGTCGGGGATGATGGGCACCACTCGGTTGCCGATCGTCTTGTCGCGCAGCAGGTTGCGCAGGATGCCCGCGAAGGCCATGGTGGTGGACGCCGCGCGCTCGCCGCTGCCGCCTAGAAACTCGCCGTACGCCTTGTCACCGGGGAGCGTGAGCAGATTTGCGCGCACCACGCGCCGGGGAAGCGGTCCGCCCAGCGCCCGCCGCCGTGACATCAGGTACTCCACCTCGTCCGACTCCGGGCCGGGGTGGTAGTAGGGCGGGTTGCTGTCGCCGAGCTGCTTGTCAGCGATCGGCAGCTCGAGGGTGTCGCGGAAGGCGCGCAACTCGGCCTCGGTGATCTTCTTGATCTGGTGGGTGACGTTGCGCGCCTCGAAACCGGAACCCAGTGTCCAGCCCTTGATGGTGTGCGCCAGGATCGCCGTGGGAGCGCCGCGCTGCTCGAGCGCGAGTTTGTACGCGGAGTGCAGCTTGCGGTAATCGTGACCGCCGCGTCGCAGATGCCGGAGCTGCTCGTCCGAGAGGTGTTCCACCATGCGTCGCAGCCGCGGGTCTGGGCCGAAGAAGTGCTCGCGGATGTACGCGCCGCTCTCGGTCGCGTATTTCTGGAATTCCCCGTCGGTGACCGAGTTCATGCGATCGACCAGCACACCGTCGACGTCGCGCGCCAGCAGATCGTCCCATTCCCGGCCCCAGATCACCTTGA
>VBJV01000157.1:0-4192 GCA_005879785.1 Chloroflexota bacterium | reverse complement strand
TGCAGGTTGCAGTTGACGACGAAGATGAGGTTGTCGAGCTGCTCGCGCGCCGCCAGCGACAGTGCACCGAGCGACTCCGGCTCGTCGCACTCGCCGTCGCCGACGAAGCACCACACCCGGCACTCGCTCGTGTCTGCAATCTTGCGGTTGTACAGGTAGCGGTTGAAGCGGGCCTGGTAGATGGCGTTGAGCGGACCCAATCCCATGGACACCGTGGGGAATTCCCAGAAGTCCGGCATCAGGCGCGGGTGCGGGTATGAGCTCAGCCCGTTGCCGCCCGACTCCTGGCGGAAGTTGTCCATCTGCTCCTCGGTGATGCGTCCCTCGAGGTGCGCGCGCGCGTACATCCCCGGCGCGGCATGGCCCTGGTACCAGATCTGGTCACCGGCGCGGCCGTCGTCCTTGCCGCGGAAGAAGTGATTGAACCCGACCTCGTACAGCGACGCCGCCGACGCGTACGTCGACAGGTGACCGCCGATGCCGTCGCTCTTCTTGTTGGCGCGCGTGACCATGACCGCGGCGTTCCAGCGCACGATGCGCCGGAGGGCGGGATGGTGTTGATGTATGGCGTCGAGACCAGCGATGGCACCGGCACCTGCAGGCGCCGTGCCCGCTCCAGCAGCTTGCCGATGACGAAGCGGGCACGCACGACGCCCTCGGTTGCAACCAGCGTGTCGAGCGACTCCAGCCATTCGCCGGTCTCGTCGGGATCCGCATCGGGCAGCTGGTGGAGGAAGGCGTCGAACGTCATCTCGGGGCAGGGTACTGCGAGGGCACCCGACGGGCGATCATCATCTCGGCAGCGCCTGCTCCAGGTCGGCGATGAGATCGCCCACGTCTTCCACGCCGATCGACAGGCGGATCAGCGTTTCGCTGACGCCGACGCTCGCGCGCATCTCCGCCGGCAGCGATGCGTGCGTCATCGCGGCGGGAAGCTCGGCGAGTGACTCGACGGCCCCCAGCGACTCGGCCAGCGTGAAGACCTTGAGCCTGCGCAGCGCCACCTCGGCAGCGCCGCGGCTGTGCACGTCGAACGAGACGATGCCGCCGAAGCGTCCGTTCATCTGCTTGCGGGCCAGCTGGTGACCGGGGTGATGCGCGAGGCCCGGGTAGTGAACGTGATTCACCTGCTTGTGGTCCTGCAACCAGCGCGCCACCTCGAGTGCGGAGTCCGATTGGCGGATCACCCGCAGCTCCAGTGTCTTCAGGCCGCGCGCAAGCAGCCAGCAGTCGAACGGAGACGGCACCGCGCCGACAGCGTTCTGGTGAAACCGCAGACGCTCGGCGAGCGTGTCGTCCGAGGTGAGCACCACGCCGCCGAGCACATCGCTGTGGCCGCCGAGAAATTTTGTCGAGCTGTGCACGACGAGGTCGGCGCCCAGTGCGAGCGGGCGAGTCAGCAGCGGAGTGGCGAACGTGCTGTCGACGCACACCAGGGCGTGCTGCTCGTGGGCAATGTCACTGAGCGAGTGGATGTCGACGACGCGGAGCAGCGGGTTGGTGGGCGACTCCAGCCAGAGCAGCTTGGTCTGCGGCGTCAGCGCGCCGCCGACCGCGCCGACGTCGGTGGGGTCGACGGCCGTGAAGGTGAGGCCGTAGCGCTTCATCACCTTGTCGAACAGCCGGAAGCTGCCGCCGTAGACGTCCTCGCTGAAGACGACGTGGTCGCCCGGGTCGAGGAGCAGCAGCACTGTGCTCGTGGCGGCGAGCCCAGAGGCGAACGCCATCGCGTGGTGCGCGCCCTCCAGTGAGGCAAGGCATTCCTCGAGCTGGCGGCGAGTGGGGTTGTCGGTGCGCGCGTACTCGAATCCGCGGTGGCGGCCCACAGCCTCCTGCGCGAACGTGGTCGCCAGGTGGATGGGCTGCACCACCGCTCCTGTCTGCGGGTCAGGTCCCTGTCCGACGTGCACCGCGCGCGTCGCAAAGCCGGGCTGGCGGAGCATCAGCGGCCTCGATGCGCCACGAATTCGAGGAGGTCGGAGCGCGTGATGACGCCGACCATCGCCTCGCCGTCGAAGATCATCAACGCCGGCTCGCCGCGCAGCAGTGCCTCGAACGCCTCCTCGATCGGCGCCGCCGCTGAGATCTTGGCGAATGGCGCATCCATGGCCGTCGAGACGGGCGTGGACACGATGGCCGGGTCGCGATACACGCGGTCGAGCAGGGTTCGTTCCTGGATGCTGCCGACCACCGCGGATGCGCCCGTGGCGCCATCCTCCACGACCGGCATCTGCGAGATGCCGTACTGCTGCATGAGGTCGATCGCCTCACCAACGGAGCGGCTCGGCGACACGGTCACCAGCTTGGGAACGCCGTCCTCGTGCCCGGCGGTCACGACCTCGCCGACGCGCGCGGGCACGAGCCGCTGCAGGTAGCCGTTCTGGCGCATCCATTCGTCGGAGTAGAACTTGCTGAGGTAGTTGCGACCCGTGTCCGGCAGCAGCACAACGATGAGGTCCTTGGCGCCGCGCTCCACGCCGACCTGGATGGCCGCGTGCATCGCCATGCCGCCGGAGCCGCCGACGAGGATGCCCTCTTCGCGTGCCAGCTTGCGAGCGGCTACAAACGATTCGCGGTCGGTGACCTGGATGATCTCGTCGACGATGTCCGGGTCGAACGTGCCGGGCCAGAAGTCCTCACCCACACCCTCAACCTTGTACGGCGCGATCGGCCCGCTGAAGATGGAACCCTCCGGGTCCGCTCCGATCACTCGCGTCTTCGGTTTCTGCTCTTTGAGGAAGCGACCGGTGCCGGTGATGGTCCCGCCGGTGCCGATGCCGGTGACCAGATCGGTGATTCGCCCGTCGGTCTGGCGCCAGATCTCCGGGCCGGTGGACCGGTAGTGCGCCTCCGGGTTGCGCTGGTTGAAGTACTGGTTGGGTTGAAACGCCCCCGGCACCTCGCGCGTCAGGCGGTCGGCGACGGAGTAGTAGGACTGCGGCGATTCGCGTTCGACGTTGGTGGGACAGATGACGACCTCAGCTCCATATGCGCGCAGCAGGCTGATCTTCTCCGCCGACATCTTGTCGGGCATGACGAAGATCATCTTGTAGTCCTTGATAGCCGCGGCCATCGCCAGGCCGTGTCCGGTGTTGCCCGACGTCGGCTCGACGATCGTCCCCCCGGGCCGGAGCAGGCCGCGCTGCTCGGCGTCCTCGATCATGGCCAGCCCGATCCTGTCCTTGACGCTGCCACCCGGGTTGAGCTGCTCGAGCTTGGCGAGGATGGTCGGACGCAGCCCTTCGGTGACCTTCTGCAAGCGGACCAAAGGGGTGTTGCCGACGAGGTCGAGGATGCTCTCGACGAACTCCACTGTCCGGCCATTCTATGTGCGGAATGGCGCCCATACTGAGGCTATGGGTGACTTCGACGCGTCTGGCCGCCGCGGCCTTCGCTCGCGCGCCATCGTGCGCGGGTACACGTCGGTGCGCGGCCTCGGCGTCGACCGCGCCGGTGCCCTGATCGAGGGGCGTGAAGACCTCAGCGGCAGCCCGGTGCTGATCCGGGTGCTCTCGCCGGCGCTGGCGGCGGATCATGGGTTCGCCCGGAATCTGCGGCACACCGTCGACCGGCTTCGCGACGTGCGCCACGCCAGCCTCGCGGCCGTGATCACCTTCGACCAGCAGTCGAGCGCGGTGGTCGAGGAGCTCGTCGACGGCGTGAGCCTGCGCCACCTGCTCGAGGTACAGGGTGCGCTCGAGATCAACGCTGCGGTGGCCTTGTTCGACGACTGCCTGGCCGCCCTCGAGGTGTTGCACGACCTGCACGTCTGCCACCTCGATGTCCGGCCGGAGAGCGTCATCGTCTCGGTGGCCGGGGTGGTGGTGCTGCGCGACGCCGGCATACCCGTGCCCGCGTTGCACCCCGGCTGGCGGTCGGGGACCCCGCAGTACATGGCTCCCGAGCTGTGGGCGGGACGCGTGCAGACGCCTGCCACCGACCTCTACGCGGCCACGGCGGTGTTCTTCGAAGCGTTGACGGGGTGGCCGCCATATCCCGGTTCGGACCTCTCAGCACTCGGCTACGGGCACCAGCGCGGGGCAATCCCGGTGGGCTCAGCTCCTCCGCTGGCTGGGCCGCTGCTGACAGCGGGGCTGGCCAAGGACCCCCGCGACCGCCCGGTGACCGCAGGCCATATGCGCCGCGACCTCGACCTGGCAGCGCGCAGCTACCTCGGTGACGGCTGGCGGGA
>VBJV01000155.1 GCA_005879785.1 Chloroflexota bacterium | reverse complement strand
ACCGCGACCGGATCACCTCTTCGGGCTTTTGTTGCCGCCATGGCTGAAGTTCCCGCGCGTCCGGACGCCGAGACCCTCGAAGCCGAGGCAACTGTCACCGCGCGCCAACCGCCGGCCCGGCCCGGCCACCACGACCCCGAGCAGATCGGCCCCTACCGCATTCTCGAGCGGATTGGGGAAGGCGGCATGGGCCTGGTCTACAAGGCCGAGCAGCGGCAGCCGGTGCGGCGCGTCGTCGCGCTGAAGGTGATCCGCCTCGGCATGGACACCGAGGAGGTCGTGGCCCGGTTCGAGGCCGAGCGCCAGGCGCTGGCGCTGATGAACCACCCCAACGTGGCCAAGGTCTACGAGGCCGGCGTCACCGAGACCGGCCGGCCGTTCTTCGCGATGGAATTCGTGCCGGGGGTCCCGCTCAACAGCTACTGCGACAACAACAGGCTGACCACCCGCCAGCGGCTGGAGATGTTCATCGAGGTGTGCAACGCGATCCAGCACGCGCACCAGAAGGGGATCATCCACCGGGACCTCAAGCCGGGCAACATCCTGGTGACGCTGTTCGACGGCAAGCCGGTGCCAAAGGTGATCGACTTCGGCATCGCCAAGGCGACGAACCAGCAGCTCGCGCAGCGGACGCTGTACACGCAGACGGGGGCGCTGATCGGGACGCCGGAATACATGAGCCCGGAGCAGGCCCAGACCAGCGGGCTGGACGTGGACACCAGGACGGACGTGTATTCGCTGGGCGTGATCCTGTTCGAGCTGCTGACCGGGACGCAGCCGTTCGACGCGAAGGTGCTGCGCAGCGCCGGGCTGGACGGGATGGCGCGGATCATCCGCGAGACCGATCCGCCGCGGCCGAGCACGCGGCTGACGACGCTGACGGAGCAAACGGCCGGCGACGCGAAGGGGGGCGGCGCGAGGGCGGCCGCCGCCTCATTGCACCGCACGGACGCACGGACGCTGCGGAAGGAGGTTGCCGGCGACCTGGACTGGATCGTGCTTAAGGCGATGGAAAAGGACCGGACCCGCCGCTACGACTCGGCCGCGGCGCTGGCGGCGGACGTGCGGCGGCACCTGGACAGCGAGCCGGTGCTGGCGCGGCCGCCGAGCACGGCCTACCGGGTGTCGAAGTTCGTCAACCGGCACAAGGTGGGCGTGGCGGCGGCGGCGGCGGTGGCGCTCGCGCTGGTGGCCGGGCTGGGACTGGCGACTTACGGGATGGTGCAGTCACGGCGGCAGTCGCAGCGGGCCGACGCCGCACGCCGCGAAGCCACCGAAGCCCAGGCTGCCGCCGAGCGGGCCCGGGACGAGGTGAACGAAGCCAACGTCTTCCTCCGCGACCTGTTCATGTCCTTCGGCAACGCCCCCGGGGCGCGCGAGCGGCTGGACGCCGCGGTGGCGCGCATGGACGCCGGATGGTTGAAGGACCAACTGTCCACCCACGTCGCGTGCCGTATCGCGGTCGGCTACTTCTACCTTACCCAGCGCAGCCTGCCACTGGCGGAGCGGCAGTTCCGGGCGGCGCTGGACCTCAGCCGCCCGGAAGGCGACCGCGCCGCCCCCGCGCTGGCGGCCATCCACACGGCCCTCTATGAAGTCGCCCGGGCCCGCGATGACAACGCGGCGGCGCTGGAGCACCTGCGCGCGGCGCTGGCCGAGCAGCGGAAGCTGCCGAACTCCGAAACCGCCACCGCCGCCCTGCTGCGGACGCTCGCCGACGCCCGCGACGCCGCCGGCGACGACGACGGCGGCCGCCGCATGCGGATGGAGGCCCTTGGCCTGCTGACGACCGCGAACACGCGCGACCTCGCCGCCGAACCGTCAAACGGGCTGCTCTACGTCGAGCGGGGAACCCTGCATGCCCGGGCCGGGCACTTTGAGGAGGCGGCCGACGACTGGGCCAGGGCGTGCACGCTCGATCCGGCGAACCACTGGGGCCGGTACCGACTCGCGTGCGTAAAGCTGTACCTCGGCGACGACAAGAGCTACCGCGAGGCGGCGGGCGAGATGGTGCGGCGGTTCGGCGGAGATGAGCGGCGCGAGTTCGGCGAGCGGTCGGCGAAAGTGGCGCTGCTGACCTCCGAGCCGGTCGGCGACCTGGCGCAACTGACCCGTCTCGCCGACCGCGCCGCGGCGCCCGGCGCGGCGGCGACCCTGGCTCCCTGGTTCCACCTCTGCAAGTCGCTGGCCGAGTACCGCAACGGGCGATGGGATGCGGCCATTGAATAGGCGAGCCGCTCCCGGACGCTCGACACTTTCGAGGGCCAAGCGACGCTGGATCTGCTGATCGCGATGGCTCACCACCGGGCCGGGCGATCGGCCGATGCGCAGCAATGGCTCAAGCGGGGCCTGGAGCGGATCAACACGCAAGTGCCCCATGCGGGCGTCGACGACCTGGAGTCGCCGGAGAACTACCTCGTCTGCCAGATCCTCCGGCGAGAGGCCGTTGCGCTGATCGGTGAGGGCGCAAAGTAGCAACTCCACCCGCGGCGGATATCATCGCCCACCGTGAAGCCCATCGTCCAAATCTCCCTCGACGTGATCAGCATCCCCGAGGCGCTCTCCACCGCCGAGATGGCCCTCCGCGCCGGCGTCGACTGGCTGGAGGCGGGGACGCCACTGATCATCGCCGAGGGCATGAACGGCGTGCGGGCGCTGCGCGAGCGCTTCCCCGACACACCGATCGTCGCCGACCTCAAGACCATGGACGGTGGCTACCTCGAAGCCGAGTTGATGGCCCAGGCGGGGGCGACTCACGTCGTCGTCATGGCCCGGGCGCACGTCGAGACGCTCAAGGTCGTCGTGCAGGCGGGCAACGACCTGAACATCGAGGTGATGGGCGACAACCTCGGCTGCCCGGACATGGTGGCCGGGGCGAAGATGCTCGAGGACGTCGGCTGCGACTACATCATCCACCACGTCGGCTACGACGAGCGCCGCGGCATCGCCCGGCGCGGCCAGCGCATGCCCAGCCCGCTGGACCAGCTTCGCGAGGTGGTGCAGGCCGTGAGCGTGCCGGTGCAGGCGGTGGGCGGGCTGACGATCGAGCAGGCCGTGCGCACGCCGGAGTACGGAGCGCCGCTGGTCGTGCTGGGCGCACCCCTGACGATCGATGCCGACGCGTTCAAGACGGCGCCGGGCGATGTTGAGGGGTCGCTGCGGCTGATCTGCGAGAAGGTGCACGGGTATGGGGACGTGAAGGTGGGAAAGAGGAGACAATGACACAACCGGCTGTGGTCAATTTTGCCGCTCAGAAAGGCGCCGTGGAGCTGCGCCAGGTCCCCGTCCCCGAGATCGGGCCGGAGGACGTTTTGCTGGAGGTGCAGGCGGTGGGCGTCTGCGGGTCCGACCTGCACATGTGGCAGTTCTGCCAGAGCTGGCCGGTCAACTACCCGTGCGTCCTCGGGCACGAGTTTGGCGGCGTCATTCGCAAGCTCGGCGAGCGGGTGACCGGCTGGCGCGAGGGCGACCGCGTCGTCAGCGAGACGGCCGCGGTGATCGACCCGAATAACCCCATGTCGCGGCGCGGGCTGTACAACCTCGACCCAACCCGAAAGGGCTACGGCGCCGCTGTTAATGGCGCGATGACGAAGTTCGTCCGCGTGCCGGCGCGGATCCTGCACCACGTCCCGGACAACCTGCCGCTGGAAGTCGCCGCGCTCACGGAGCC
>VBJV01000154.1 GCA_005879785.1 Chloroflexota bacterium | reverse complement strand
CGGCCCATGCCTGACGGAAGGCGTCGATCTCCAGATCTCCCTCGAGCCTCACGCGGAACTGCTGGAAGTAGACGGCAGACTGCGGGTCGAACAGCGCGTGGAACAGCAGGCCTTCCTGCATCGGCGACAGCGGATACACGCTCTCGATCTCGCCGCCGGCGTCTGCGAACGCGTCGAGCTCCGGTTGCGTGACCTTCGTCAGCGTGACGTCGGACTGCGTCGTCCGCGTCCACGGCACCTGACGGCAGTGCGCGATCAGCGCGCGGAGCCGCGTGCCCAGGGCGTAGCCGAACGTGTCGATCGTCTCGGGCCAGTGCAGGTTCGCGCTGTAGCCAATCGTCACGCTCAAACGGTTTCCGGTGACGCCGGCGTTGATTTCGAGCACGAACGCGCGAGGCGCGGCCGGATGCCGCGCGCGGCCCATGCTCTCGGTCGCGAGCACGGAACCCGCTTCGTCGAGCACCTGGTCGAACTGACCGAGATAGTTCACCATCACTTCAGGCGTTGCGGCCGGCCTGTCCGCGACACCGTAGCGCCACAGCCCGTAGTCGAGCCCGCGTCGAGGCACGCCGCGCAACCGATCCTTGACGGCGCGCAGGATTCCGCCTGGTCCGCCTCCGGGTGGCACGCTCACGCACACCGGGAACATCGTGGTGAAACAGCCCACGGTGCGACTGAGATTCAGATCGTCGTTCTCCGACTCGCGTCCATGCCCCTCGAGCGCGAGGATGGCTTCGGACTTGCCCATCCAGCCGGCGAGCGTCGTGGCCACCGCCGCGACGAGCACCTCGTGCGCCTGCATCCGGTAGGCGCGGGGTGGCTGCTGGAGGAACGCCTGGGTCTCCTCTTCCGTGAGCGCGATCGTGACGTGCCGCTGCGATCCGATCGTGTTGACACCAGCCGTGTCGTGCGGCACGCTCGCGGTCTTCTGCCGCGAGTCGATGGCCTGCCAGTAGGCGGTCGAGGTCTCGTCGAGCGTCGACGTCAACGCTTGAAGCTGGTCTGCCCAGCGACGGAACGATGAGGTCTTCTCCGGCAGCTGGATGGGAAGCCCGCTCTTCCACTGCGCGCTGGCGCGGTACAGATCCTCGAGAAGAATCCGCCACGACACGCCGTCGATGACCGCATGGTGGACCACGATGAAGATGCGATCGGCGCTGCGCGTCGCGCCGCGGAAGAACACGATGCGCATCAACGGACCGTTGGTCAGGTTGAGGCTGCGTTGCAGGCGCGCGGTCGCCGACTCGAGGACGGACTGCCACTGCCCGCCGGCCGCGCTGAGATCGACTTCCATGAAGACGCGCTGCGACTCGCGCGCCAGATAGTACTGACGCCAGGCGCCGTTCTCAGGCGCGAACCGAAGCCGGAGCGCGTCGTGATGTGCGAGCACGGCGTCGACAATCGCCTCCCACCCGGCGTGCGGGAGCGCGGGGCCGCCAGCGAGCAGCACCGATTGATTCAAATGATGCGGGGTCGCCGCCTGGACCTCGAAGAACCATTGCTGGATCGGGGTGAGCGGCACGTCGCTGCTCGTGAGATGCTCCGGCTCGAGGGCGGCCCAGTCGCGCGACGGCTGCTCGGATCCGGTGGCGACGAGCGCGAGGTCGGCAATCGTCTGGTGCTGGAACAGCTGGCGGGGCGTGAGCTGCACGCCGCTCTCCTGCGCGCGGGCCAGGACCTGCAGCGCAAGAATTGAATCGCCGCCGAGCGCGAAGAAATTGTCGTGGATGCCGACGCGGTCGAGCCGCAGCACCTCGGCCCAGATCCGGGCGAGCGTGCCTTCCACGTCCGAACGCGGAGCCAGGTAGGTGTGCGTCAGCGTCGGCCGTTCGCCGGAGGGGGCTGGAAGCGCACGCCGATCGACCTTTCCGTTGGGGCTCAGCGGCAGCGTGTCGAGGACGACGAAGACCGCGGGCACCATGTATTCCGGCAGCTGCTGACGTAACTGCTGCTGGAGCGCGTCGATGGCGAGACCCGCCTCGGGCGCGCCCGGCACGATGTACGCGATCAGCCGCGGGGTCTCCCGCTCGTCCGCACGGAGCAGCACAGCCGCGTCGCGAATCTCCGGTTGCCGTCGCAGCGCCGCTTCGATCTCACCCAGTTCGATCCGGTTCCCGTGCAGCTTGACCTGGTGGTCGGCGCGCCCCACGTACTCGAAGATCCCGTCCGCTCGATAGCGCGCCAGATCGCCGGTCCGATACAATCGCGCGCCCGGTACTGCGCCGAACGGATCGGGCACGAAGCGCTCGGCCGTCAGGTCCGGCCGGCCCCAGTAGCCGCGCCCGACCTGCACGCCGCCCAGATACAGCTCGCCTACGACGCCAATCGGCGCCGGCTGTCCCGCCGCGTCTCGCACGTAGACCTGCGTGTTCGCGACCGGCCGTCCAATGGGCACGACCGCCGCGTGCGTCATCTCTGGCGTGCACGGCTGCCACGTCACGTCGACCGCGGCTTCGGTCGGGCCGTACAGGTTTTCCAACCGCCCCGGCCAGGCCGTGAGACAGCGCGCGGCGAGCGGTCCTGGCAGCGCTTCGCCACTGCACACGATCAGCCGCACGCGCTCGCACGCACCCAGCCCGCCCGCAGTGACGAACGCCTCGAGCATCGCGGGCACGAAATGCAGCACCGTGACGCCTGCGCGCCGGATGACGCCGGCCAGATACTCCGGATCGTTTTGACCGCCAGGCTTGGCGACGACCAGCGTCGCCCCGGTCCCGAGCGGCCAGAACAGTTCCCACACCGACACGTCGAAGCTGCTCGACGTCTTCTGCAGGACGCGGTCGGCTGCCGTGAGCCCGTAGGTCGCCTGCATCCACGCGAGCCGGTTCGCGATCCCTCGATGCGTGTTCATCGCGCCCTTCGGCTGCCCGGTGGACCCTGACGTATAGATCACGTACGCAAGCTGGTCTGGCGAGACCTCCACCTCGGGGGCCGTCGTCGCTTCCTGTCGCCACGCGGCGCCCGGCGCGTCGAGCACTTCCACCGCATACGCGCCCGCGGGCACCACTTCCGCACATGCCGTCGAGGTCAGCACCACGGCCACCTGCGCATCGGCCACCTGGAACGCGAGGCGCGCGGCGGGATAGCTCGGGTCGAGCGGCACGTACGCGGCGCCCGCCTTCAGCACGCCCACCATTGCCGCGACCATCTCGGGCGAGCGCGGCAGCCACACGCCCACGCGTGACTCCGCGGCGACGCCCAGCCGCTGCAGGCGCCGCGCGATCTGGTTGGCTCTCGCGTGGAGCTCGGCGTAGGTCACTTTTTCGGGCTCGGGGCTCGGGGCTCGGGGCTCGGGCTCGGCCGACACCGCAATGGCGTTCGGAGTCCGCGCTGCCTGCGCTTCGAGCCAGCCCACGAGCGACGTCGCCTCGGCGTCTGGCCAGGTCTTCGCGGTGTCATTCCATTCGGTAACGATCTCTTCGCGTTCGCCCGCGGTCAGCA
>VBJV01000032.1:5661-31994 GCA_005879785.1 Chloroflexota bacterium | reverse complement strand
ACGCGCCCGTCCTCTATGACGTCATCTCCACGCTGGCCATCGGCGCCGGGCTGCCGATGCCCAAGGTCTATGTGATCGACGATCCGTCACCGAACGCCTTCGCCACCGGCCTCAGCCCCAAGTCCGCTGCGGTGACGGTCACCACGGGCCTGCTCAACATCATGAACCGCGAGGAACTCGAGGGCGTGCTCGGGCACGAGATGAGCCACATCCGCAACTTCGACGTGCGCCTGGTCCTCATCGTCAGCACGGTCGTGGCCATGGCGGGGCTGCTGGCCAGCCTGTTCTGGCGCTCGCTCTTCTTCTCGCGGGGCGGCAACAGCCGCGACTCCGGCTACATCTACCTGGTGATCATCGCCGCCGCGATCGTGCTGTCGGTGATCGCGGCCATCGTGGGCCCGATCATGCAGTTCGCCCTGTCTCGCTCGCGCGAGTCGCTCGCAGACGCCAGCAGCGTCGAGCTCACGCGCAACCCGATCGGGCTGCTGCACGCGCTGCAGAAGATCCAGAGCAATGATCGTCCCTTCGCAAAGATGAACCACGTCACGGCGGCGATGTGCATCGACAACCCCCTGGAGCACCACAAGGGGTTCTTCCACCGCCTGTTCGACACGCATCCGCCGATCGAGGAGCGCATCGCCAAGCTGCAGGCGATGCTCAACGTCCAGCAGACATAGCGCTGACGCGTCTACGTCTGGGCAGGAGGGGATGCGAACTGTACCGTCGGTGCAGCACGCTCGGAGTCGGCCGCGGCAAAGAAGGCGAACTGCTGGAAGCCGAGTATGCGACCGTAGATGTTGGTGGGAAATGTCTGCAGCGCGGTGTTGAAGTCGCGGACGTTGCCGTTGTAGAAGCGGCGCGAGAACTCAACCTTGTCCTCGGTCGTGGTCAGCTGCTCCTGGAGGTTGAGGAACACCTCGGCGGCCCGGAGCTGCGGATAGTTCTCGGCCACAGCGAACAGCTGGCGCACGGCGCCGGTCAGCTGGTCCTCGGCGCCGGCCATGGCTGCCGGGTTGCCTGCCTGCGACGCGGCCACCGCGTTGGCGCGTGCCTGGGTCACTGCCTCGAACACACCGCGCTCGTGCGCCGCATATCCCTGCGCCGTCGCCACCAGGTTGGGGATCAGGTCGTGGCGCCGCTTCAGCTCCACGTCGATCTCCGACCACGCCTCCTGCGTGCGCGTGCGCAGCCGGATCAGCTTGTTGAAGCGGTAGATGAGCCACAGCGCCACGAGCGCAACCAGGGCGACGATGACCCAGATCACAGCCATGCGAATGCTTTCCTCATTCCTCACGCAGCATAGCCTCGGGAACGCTGACGACGCGATAGGGCATGTCGGTGATGTCGTAATAGCGCACCGGCTTCTTCAGTCGCTTGGCGATGCCGATCTGGACCTTAAGCCCCAGCGACGTGTTGCCGAACACCCACATCTGGTCGCAGCGCACGATCAGGTTGTTGAAGGCCTCGCGCACGGTTTCCTTGGGCACGGTGTGCAGCAGGTAGTAATCGAACAGCATGAACGGCACGATTGGAACGTGGCCCTCGTCGAGCACGAACTTGGTCACGTGCTGGCGCCAATAGAAGTTGCGGTTGGACAGCGCGCAATAGATGAGCTGCTTGGGGCGCCGCAGCGCCTTCTCTGCCTGCTCAGCCGGGCTCGCTTTGGGCGTGGGCGCGAAGATGCGCTCGAGGATCGCCTCGGCGCTCTTGCCTTTCGCAGCCTGCGCCGGGGCCTCGGCGGATGCGACGACCTCGGGCGAGCTGTGACCGTGCAGCGAACCCTTTCGTCTGGGCACGCTTCTCTCCAATCGCAGCGCTCAGTTCAGCGTGCGGATCATAGCATCAGATCTGCGCATGCTCACGCGCCTGCCGGTCCCTCACGCGTCGGTTTCGGTCCATTCTCGCAATCGCCGCAACGTCTGCAGCGCCCGGTCGAGGAGTGCCAGACGAGTCGCTTCGTTGAGCCAGCGACTCTGGCCGGACGGATGCGGCAGCGGCAGAATCGCCTGCTCGCGCGGCCGGCCGCGCAGCGCGGCGCCCCTGTGTGTGAACGCGCCGCCGACCACATCGTCGAGGCGCCGCCCAGGGAGAAACCGGCTCAGCGCAAGTGATCCCACGGTGATGATCAGGCGCGGCCGCAGCGTCGCCAGCAGCGAGTCGAGCCACGGTGCGCACAACGTCACCTCGCGTGCGCTCGGCCTGCGGTCGCCGCTGCCATCGTGCTTGCGCCCCGGAAAGCAGGTCGTCATCGCGGTCATGTAGACGCGCTGACGCACGTCGGACTCGTCGTCGAAGCCAGCTCTGATCATCCAGCGCATCAGCACACGGCCGGCGCGTCCGGCGAACGGGCGCGTCTGGTCGGTCTCGACCGGTCCGGGTGCCTGCCCGACCAGCAGGATGCGCTGCCCCGCGTGGCCGCTGAACACGGGGTGCGCGCGGGTGATGAAGCCGGCGTCGACGCAGCGGTGGCACGCACGGTGCTCCCGCTGCAGCTCTGGGAGCGATGGTGGAGTACCCAACCGCCGCAGTATCATCAATGCACCGCCTGGTCTCGTCCACGCTGTCGCAGGGGCGGCCGTCCGGTCGTTGTCGTACGTCTTTCACGGGGCCAGCCATGTCTGACGAGTCCTCGCGCTCCGCTCGACCATCCGGTCAGCGCCGCGGCGACGGCGCACCCGCATGGTGGGCGGACCTCGACCGCGTCGATCTCCCCGACGACACGCCCGTGCCGCCGACGCGGGTGGCTTGGTTCGAGAGCCAGCCGGGCGACGCTCGGCTCAGGGAGATCGTCGGCATGGAGGGGATGCCCTCGCGGAAGCGGGCATGGCTCATCAACCTGGCGGTCCTGCTGGTGGCGGCGCTGGTGATCACGCTGGGGGTCGGCGTCGATTCGCCCGGCAAGGCGCTGGTGGTCGGCCTCCTCTTCGGGGTGCCGCTCGTCCTGGCGGCGATCACCGTCGCCATCACCGCGCGCAGAACGCGCTGAAACGCGATGGACGAGGGGCCGCTCGGAATCGGAGAGGCGCCATCGGGGCGAGAGCGCTTCGAGGTGGCCACCTCGGCAGGACCTTCAGACGGCGGCCGCAGCGGCGACCTCGACACGCTGCGCAGCCTGGTCGACGCCGGCGTCGACCGGATCCGCGAGGTGCCCTACGGAAGCAACGCCGTCTTCATCCTCGAGCTGGCAGTTGCGGATCCGGAGCTGGCAGGCGAGCCCATGCGCGCGGTGTACAAGCCGGCCCGCGGCGAGCGACCGCTGTGGGACTTCCCCCGCCACACGCTCTACCTCCGCGAGGCAGCCACGTACCTCGTCGACGCCGCCCTCGACCTCGGCTACGTCCCTCCCACGACGCTCCGTGACGGCCCCCTCGGCCCCGGTTCGGTGCAGCTGTTCGTGCACGCCGCCGAGCGCCGGCCCACGCCGAAGGAAACCGAACGCCTCGAGCGGCACCTACGCGGGGTCGCCGCGCTCGACGTGCTGGTCAACAATGCCGATCGCAAGCGTTCACATCTCATGGTCACACGCGGCATTCGCCTGCGTGCCATCGACAACGCGCTGTCCTTCCTGCCGTACCCACGACAGCGCACGGCGCTCCTGTCACTGGGCGGATCGCCGCTCTCGGCTTCGTTCACCAAGCGCCTGCGGGCCCTGCGCGACGACACCGTAGCCCTGTCGATGCTGCGCACGCGACTCTCGCGCATGCTGTCGGACGCAGAGGTCGACGCATTCGGGCATCGCGTCACCGAGCTGGCCGCCGATCCCACGTACCCCGTGCTCGACGACTGGGATGGCCGTCCCTTCGACTGGTGGTGACCGCTCGCGTAACCTAGTTTGATGCGATTGCGGCGGCCCGCGGGCGCGATCGTCCTGCTGCTCACCTGCGCGCTCGCCTGGCAGGCCGGCGGCAGCCCACCGGTGGCCGCATCGTCGCCGGGGATCGCGGCGAGCGGTCCGTTCCTGGTGAGTGCCACCGGCGAGGCCCTGCGTCTCGCCGGCGTGAACCGCTCGGGCACCGAATACGCCTGCGTCCAGGGCCATGGCATCTTCGACGGACCGAGTGACGCCGCGTCGATCGCAGCCATGGCCGCGTGGCATGTGAACAGCGTCCGCGTCCCGCTCAATGAGGACTGCTGGCTCGGCATCAACGGCGTGCCGGCCGCATACAGCGGTGTCGCGTATCAAGCTGCGATTGCCCAATACGTGGAGCTGCTGCACCAGCAGGGATTGTTCGTGATCCTCGACCTGCATTGGGCTGCGCCGGGCACGGTGCCCGCAACCCGGCAGCTGGTCATGGCCGACGCAGACCATGCCCCATCGTTCTGGTCGTCAGTGGCCACAACGTTCAAGGCGGACCCGGCGGTGATCTTCGACCTGTACAACGAGCCCACCATCGACACCGGTGATGCCCAGACCTCCGATCCCTGGACATGCTGGCGCGATGGATGCGCGATCGACCCCGGCGACGGGGTCGCCTACGCCTGGCACTCGGCCGGCATGCAGCAGCTGGTCGACGCGGTGCGCGCGACCGGCGCCAGGCAGCTGGTCATGGCCGGTGGCCTCGCCCACGCCAACGACCTCTCCGGCTGGCTCGCCCACCGCCCGAGTGACCCGGCGGGCCAGCTGGCCGCCTCGCTGCACGTGTACAACTTCAACGCGTGCAGCGCCGCCTCCTGCTGGACTGCGCAGGTCGCGCCGGTGGCCCGACAGGTGCCGGTCATCACCGGCGAGCTCGGCGAGGACGACTGCGCGGGCGGCTTCATCGACGGATATATGGGCTGGGCGGACCTGACGGGTGTGTCCTACGCCGGGTGGACGTGGGACACCTGGGACTGCCGGAGCGGCCCCGCGCTCATCAGCGACTACTCGGGCACGCCCACCGCGTTCGGCGCCGCGTACCGCGACCATCTGGCATCGCCGCAGATCAGCCTCTGGTCAACGGTCCGCCGCGCGCGGTAGAAGCGGCTCAGCACCATCGGACCTAGCCGCCATCGCGGGCGAGGTGCTCCTCCGAGAAGCCGGCTCCCGCTGACCAGTCCAGCGTGGCATCCGGAACGGCGTCAGCGTGGCGCCGCCGGCCTCGCTCACGGAGCCAATGTCGTCCGGCGCGGCGTACCGGCCGTTCAACCCACCGAAACGACACTTCGGCTACGAGAAGCGTAACCGCGATGTCGATGAAGGCGGCAACGTGCAACGGAATTCCGCGAACCAAGAGCGGCACCGTCTGAATAAGCGTGAGCCCGTAGAGGTAGATTCCGTACGACCGCTGCCCAATCCACCGGACGACACGGCTGCAAAGGACGACGATGACGTAGGAATGCGACCCGACGAGGGCATGGAAGATCAAGAGAACCGAGGCGACATCGATGAGCAGCGCCCAGACGAGGAACGGGCTCGGTGCCAAGAGTGTGTAGACGCCGCAGATGCCGACGGCTGCGGAAGCCGACCATTTGCTCGCCGACGTCGTGCGCAGCCACGGAGCCATGGGCCGGGCCGCTACGCCAGCCGCAACGCAGCCGGCCGCTAGCGCGGCGATGTGCCCCGTGGGCAGGAAATAGTTCGCCGTGACAGCTGAGCTGGTAATCGCCTGTGTTGCGACCGCACCTGCTACTAGCAGCCCGACAAGGATCCGACCTCGCTCGCGCCTGACGGTGAGAGCGTAGACGCCCACCAGAAGCATTGGCCATGCTAGGTAAAACTGCTCTTCGACAGCTAACGACCACGTCTGGTCGAACGCAGTGGCGATAGACCCGGGCGCCACCTGGAAGAAATCACTTACATAACCGACGGTACCAATGGCGCTCCTGATGACCTGGCTCCCAGCTCCAGCGAGGACGGCAGTCGTCACAGCCAATGGGAGCCACAGGAGTAGCGCGGGAGCGAGACGGAAGGCGCGCCGGAAATAGAAGTCGCTGAAACGGATCGCGCCCTTGGTATCCAACTCGTAGAGTAGACCGGACGTGATCAAGAATGCTGAGAGGACGAAGAACACGTCAACGCCTGACCCGCCGCCTGGGAAGTACTTGCGAGCTAGATGCAATCCGAAAACGACGCCGATCGCCAGCGCGCGTATGCCATCCAAACCCGGGACCACACCATGGGAGGGTTGATCCCTCGGTTCAGATTCGGTGGACAGCGTGTTCGCACTGCTCTGGCCTGACAAGGCCACGCGCCCTATGTCAGATCGAGGCCGGATCCGCCGCGCTCGCGAGTCGGAGGTCGACGCAAGATCACACTGCGTACATGAACGACGACGGATCTGCACGCTATGCATGTCGAACCCTGCTCGTTCTCCTCTACGGAGCACGTCTACTCGTGCGTACCGATAACGACGTAGCGCGGGTCGTATGGGCTGTACGTCGTGCACGTCAGCAGGATGATCTGCTCGAACTGCGTCGGCCGCAGGATGTCGACGTCGTTCCAGGGGATGTGGCGGATCTCGTGGGCTGTGTAGCGGATCACGCTGCCGTCGGCGCGAACTGCGCGGATCTCGTCGCCGGGGTGGAGCCTCCACAAGCCGAGGAACATGCCGCTGCGCGCATGAGCATAGAAGAGTGACGTGCTGCCACCGCCCGGCTCGCCGGTGCCCGGGTAGTGCATGGCTCGCGCCAGTGGAACATGCACGCCGTCGCCTTCGATCACCGGGATGTCGATGCGGCCGGCGGGCACGATCAGGCGCACCGTCGCCGGCACGGCGGCGGCGCTGCTCGGCGTCGGTGACGCGCGCAGCGCTGGGTTGTCGAGCGGCGGCCCGGCGACCGGGAACGCCGCGGCGGCAGCCGGCGGCTGGGTCAGCAGCACCGCGGCCGCGATGGCGCCGGCCATCAGCGAGGCGACCATCATGGCCACGACTGCCCACTGCAGTGCCGAGAAACGGGCCGCGCGGCGGATCACGCCGCCAGTCTGAGGCGGCTCCGGTCCGGCGCCGGCATGCCGCTGTTCCGCTGTCGTAACAGCGCGGAATACGGCCGCAACGTCGCGCTCCCGAGAACCGTGCCGCTGTTACGGTGGATCGGGCTTGGAACGCTCCTTCGATCTCATACAGCTGCTCAAGCTGGTGCGCAGGTGGGCGCCTGTCGTGGCCTTCATGACGCTGCTCGCCGGCGGGCTGGCATTCGTGGTCGCCCGCGCGGCGGTGCCGTCGTACCAGTCCTGCGGCCTGCTCCGCGTGGCCGTCCAGGCGCCGAGCGGCAGCCAGGCTGCCAGCGCAAGCGACATCACCCAGACGGACGCCGTCCTCATGACCCAGAACGGCGTCCTCAGCGAGGTCATCCGGGACCTGCACCTGCGCATCAGCTCCGACCAGCTGCGCGCGCACCTGGTCGCGCGTCCTGGACCGAGCTCAGAGCTCATCACCGTCTGCAGCAGCGGGGCCAGCGGGACTCAGCAGGCAGCGATCGTCAACGCCGTCATGAGCGTGTACGCAGCGCAGGCGACCGCGCAGTCCGAGCGCGACATCGACCAGGCGGGCGCGGCGCTGCAGTCCGAGATCCAGAAGGTGGAAGCGTCACTTCTGCAGGAGAACCAGCAGCTGGCGGCCCTGCAGCGCGGTCACCAGGACACCATGGCTTTGGCAGGGCAGATCCAGGCCGACACGGCGACATTGACGCAGCTGTCGGCGAACTACAGCGCATTCCGCGCACAGCAGGGTGTCGACGTGGCGCACGTGTCGGTGGCGGCAGCGGCCGTTGCGCCGGCCGCGCCGATCAGCCGCAATCTCTACACCGACGCCGGCATCGGCGCGGTCGCGGGGCTTCTCATCGGCACCGCGATCGCGGTCGTCCTGCAACTGCTCGATCAGGGGCTGCGCACCGAGGAGGACGTTCGCCAGAAGGTGGGCGTCCCGGTGCTCGGTGTCATCCCCAGCTACTCGCGCGACCCGAAGTCCGGGACGCAGATGCGCACCGCCGTTGCCGACGAGGCGTACCGGTCGCTGCGCACCAGCCTGCTCTTCGCCGGTGTCGACCGCACGTTGCGCAGCGTGGTCGTGACGTCCGCGCGTGTCGGTGAGGGCAAGACGCGTACGGCTGCCAACCTCTCGGCGGTGCTCGGAGCCGCCGGGTCTCGCGTGCTGCTCCTCGACGCCGACATGCGCCGCCCGGGCCAGCATCGCCTGTTCAACCACAGCGCCGAGCCGGGACTGTCGGAACTCTTGCTCACGGTGGCCACCACCGGCCAGCCGCCCAATCTCAGCGGTGCCCAGAAGACACGGTTCACGAACCTGTCGCTGATGACCGCCGGCATGACCCCGCCGAACCCGTCGGAGCTGCTCGCCTCGCGAGCGGCCGAGCTGACGCTGCGCTGGCTGGAGCACAGCTACGACATCGTGGTGATCGACACGCCCCCGGTCGATGCTGTCACGGACGCGCTGCCTCTCGCCGCAGAGGCGTCTGCGACGGTCGTGGTCATCGAGGCCGGCGCCACGGGCGCCCGTCAGCTGCAGCGAGCGCTGGAGGTACTCAAGGGAAGCGGTGCGAACGTCATCGGTGTGGTGCTCAACAAGTCGCGCCGCGACCCGCCGCGCGAGTACCTCGACTACTACTTCTCGCAGGCCGCCGCGTCGCAACCCGACAGCGCCAACGCCGAGAAACCAGCGCGCCGGCCCGCCGTCCAGTCTCCCGTGGCCAGCGCGCGCTGAGCCCAGCCGTGTCCTCGGCGACCGTGACGGGACCGGGGCTGCTGAGCCGGCACACGTTGCTAGCGCTGGCGCTCGGTGTGCCGCTTGTGTCGGTGCTGGCGCTGCTGGCGCCGGAGCACGCCGACCTCGCCATCGGTATCGCAGCGTCTGCGCTGGTGGCCGCGCTGCTCGTGCGCGGCACCCCGCTGTTCATCGTCGCCGCGGTGCCTGCAGTCTGGCTTGGCGAGATCGTGCGTCTCGCCGGCGGTGCGCTGAGCACCGCCGACGCGTTTCTCATCGTCGGCACCTTGGCTGCCCTGCCGAGGCTGGAGATGCGCGACCGAGGCGTGCGCAGCGCCCTGCTGCTCATCGCGGGATTCGAGGCGGTGCAGCTCGTCGCGCTCGTGCATTCGCTGACGCCGTATGCGGGGCAGGAATGGCTGCACCGACTGCTGCTGCTTGGCGGCGGGCTGATGATCGGCGCGGCGTTGACGCTCAGTGGCCGGCTGGCAGCGGCGCTGCGGCTCTTCATCGCCGGTGGAGTCGTGATCGCCCTGCTCAGCATCGCTTTCGCGGCGGCGACTCGATTCGCACCTGCCTATCCCCTGCTCAACAAGAACTACGCGGGCGATCTGCTGGCAGCGGCGGTCCTGCTGGCGCTGCTCGCGCCACGCGAGGTGGTCGCGCTGGGGCGCTTGCGCGTGCCTGCCGTCCTGCTGCTCGCTGCCGGGCTCGCGGCAACGCAGTCACGCGGCGCGGTGCTGGGGCTGGGCTGCGGCGTGGTTGTCTACGCGCTGTTCAGGCGTCGTTTCGATGCCCTTAGCGTGCTCCTGGTGCTGGGCACGGTGGTGGGCATCGGCCTGTTCGCCGTGCTGTTCAGCGGGCAGGCCGCGGTCGAGCAGCAGCAGCAGTTCGGGGCGCTCTTCTACCGGCAGCAGGACGTGCAGCAGGCTATGGACGCATGGCAGCTGTCACCGCTGATCGGGGTGGGCATCCGGTTCTGGGAGAGCGGGCTGTACGCCCTCCAAGGCGACCCGCACAACGTGCTGGCGTTGACGCTCGCCGAGTCAGGACTGATCGGCGTGCTCGCGTTCGTGGTGATGCTGGCCGGCGTCGCCGCGCTCTGTATCCGCGCGCGCACGCAGATCGCCGTCCTGGCACTGGCGCTGCTTGCCGCGCGATTCGTGCACGGGCTTTTCGACATCTACTGGGTGCACGGCAGCCTTGCCCTGCCCTGGATCGTCGCCGGGGCGGCGATCACGCGACCGCGGCCGTCACCAGCCCGGGCGAGCGCCGGCGCGACAGACGCGGCGGCTCATTCGCGGCCACGGCACGGAAGCAGCGTGCCAGCAGGATGGCCTCCAGACGCGCGTCATACCGACGCGCACGAACGCGCGCCGCGAGGCTCCGCCTCCGCAGCTGCGCGGGGTCCTCTGCCGCAAGCCCGCTGATGGCGCGGGCCAGTGCGGCGGCGTCTCCGGCCGGCACCAGGATCGCTCCGTCGCACCCGTTCAGGATCTCGGCGACGCCGCCGGCGCTGGAGGCGATGACCGGCAGCCCCGCCGCGAGCGCCTCGACGACGGCATTGCCGAAGGGTTCCGGCACCGTTGAGGCATGAACGGCGACATCGACGTCGCGATAGAAGGCCGCCACATCGCTGAGGTGCCCAGCGAATTGCACCGTGGTTTCCAAGCCGCGCTCTGCCACGAGCCGGTGCAGCCGCTCCGCGTACGCAGCCTCGCCGAACCACGGAGCACCGGCCATGCGCAGCTGCACGCCGGCGAGTGTTTCCGCCGGCAATTGCGCCAGCGCGTCGATCACCACGTGCTGGCCTTTCCACTCCGCGAGGCGCGCAGCCATGCCGAGGCGCAGCACGCCCCCATGAGCCGGTCGGGTTGGCGTGGCAGCATGACGATGCACGCCGTGCGGCACGATCGCGGTCGGCACGGAGGGCAGCGCGCGCACCATCGCCTGCGAGTGCACGATGACCAGGCGGGGCCGCG
Organism: Chloroflexota bacterium; assembly: GCA_005879785.1. Classification (GTDB taxonomy): domain Bacteria; phylum Chloroflexota; class Dormibacteria; order Aeolococcales; family Aeolococcaceae; genus CF-165. The sequence goes on along the minus strand of VBJV01000032.1, from coordinate 21,376 downwards.
CTGTGCGCAGCATCGCCCTGAAGGCACGCTGCGCGGAAGCGCTGAAGTACGGGAGCGCAGGAATGTCGTGCAGCTGCCACAGCAAGGGAACGTTTGCCAGTCGTGCTCCCATGGAGGCGTATGCGAAGGCCTTCATGCTGTAGGCGCTCACCACGTCGATGCGCTCAGCGCGCGCGATAGCGGCGACGAGTCGGGCGCCGGACATCACCGCCGGAGCGAATCGCAATGTGTCTGCAAACAGCCGGAGGTCGCCGCGGCGCCGCTCCAGCAGGTCTCGGGGAAGCTCGAGGATGTGAACTCGCGCTCCAGCGTCACGAGCCATCGCCGCTGCGGCGCCATCCGAGCCGAAGCAAGCCTGCACGTCGATACCGAGCCGCCGCAGGCGCTCGAGCTGCCGGACGAGCGCCAGCTCTGCGCCGCTGGGTTCGCTGGCGTGACCGGCCACGAGCACTCTGAGCGCGCGAGATCCCCGTTGCACTCCGCTGCTCACATCGGCATTCACACTTACGGGGACGGCCGACAGCGTGACGGGCTGTGACGGTCACGTCGCACCACGTTTTCACTGTCGTGAATGGTCCTGAGGATCATGTGGTCTCGTGACGCTTGCCGCACGAGCCATCGCCTTCTATCTGCCGCAGTTTCACCCGATTCCAGAAAACGAGACGTGGTGGGGGCCGGGCTTCACCGAGTGGAGCAACGTGGTCTCGGCTCGCCCGCTGTTTCGCGGACACCGGCAGCCCAATCTGCCCGCGGACCTGGGCTTCTACGACCTCCGCGTGGCGGAGACACGTGAGCAGCAGGCGCAGCTCGCGGCCGCACACGGTATCGAGGCCTTCTGCTACTGGCACTACTGGTTCGCCGGGCGGCAATTGCTCGAGCGGCCGTTCGAAGAGGTGCTTCGCTTGGGGCGGCCGGACTTCCCGTTCTGTCTCGGTTGGGCGAACCAGACCTGGTCAGGCGTCTGGCACGGAGCACCGGAGCGAGTCCTCATCGAGCAGACGTATCCGGGCGAGGACGACGACCGGCGCCACTTCGCAGCGCTGCTGCCGGCGTTCAACGACGCCCGCTATCTCTGCGTCGACGGTAAGGCGCTCTTCTACGTCTTCCGGCCCGAGCAACTGCCAGACCCCCGCACCTTCACGGCGCGCTGGCACCGCATGGCGAAAGAGGCCGGCCTGCCCGGGATCTACCTCGTCGCTGAGGTCTCCGATCTGCTCGGCCGCGGCCCCGTGTTCGGCGATCCCCGAGACGCCGGGTTCGACGCCGGCGTGTACATGCGCCTGCCTGCAGAGAACCACACGCGCGCTGCGCGCACCAGGATGCGGTTCGGCCGGAAGGTGCTGCGGCGTCCCGAGGTCTACGCCTACGCACGTCATGCGCCGCCCGCACCGGACCTCGCCGTCCGCGCGCAGCTCATGCCCTGCGTGTACCCCAACTGGGACAACACCCCACGCTCAGGCAGGCGGGGCCTCGTGTTGACCGGCTCGCAGCCGGCGCGATTTGGTGTTCACGTGCGCGAGGCTGTGGCCACGCTGCAGTCGCGATCCGCCACTGAGCGGTTGCTGTTCATCAAGTCGTGGAACGAGTGGGCCGAGGGCAACTACCTTGAACCGGACCGCCGATTCGGTACCGCATATCTCGACGTGCTCCGTGCGGAGCTCGGCGCTCAGCCGGCACGGGCGGCAGACGCGGAAGCCGCATCGGGCCGTTCCAGCGCCATGGCGTACACGCTGGACACTCGCTGAGCAACCGTCTTCCACGAGTGGCGGCGCGCGTTGCGCAACCCGTTCTCGATGAGTTGAGGGGGCCGCGTCTGGGTGTCGAGCAGCGCCCTGGCCATGGCCGGTGCACTGCCAGGCGGAAAGAACACGCAGTGCTCGCCGCTGACACTGCGGAGCACGGGGAGATCGGAGGCGACCACAGGTGTCCCGCACGCCTGGGCCTCGACGACAGGCAATCCAAAGCCCTCAGCGAGGGCGGGCACGACTAGCGCGGTGGCCTTGCGGAGCAACGCGGGGATGTGCTCGTCCGGCACGTAGCCGAGCGTCACGGCACCCAGGCTGCGCAGGTCACGCGCCAGAGCGGAATCCTTGGTGCGGGGCTCGCCGCTGAGCGCGACGACCGGTCGATGGTCCGGGTCGATGTGACCGAGCGCTCGCGCCAGCGCATCGAGGCCCTTGCGCTCTGCCCATCCTCCCAGGTAGAGCACGTACGTGCTGGGCAGCTGGTACGTGTCAACGACAGGCTGATCCCCGGCGTCGCTCGCCGCAGAGAACCGCTGCTCGTCGACGCCCGCCCCAACCGGTACCAGGTCGGACTTGTTCAAGTCCAGCAGCTCACCGAGCAGGTCCGCTGATTCCCAGGTGAGAGTCATCACCGCGCGCGCGCGGTGGGCAAGCCGCCGCGTCGCCTCGAGGTCACCGCGCTCGCCGAAGCGTCCGCCCACGTAAGGCAGGCCGGTGGGCGCGGCGCTGGTCGACGACCAGTAGTGGACGAGGCGCAGATTGCGGTACTGCCACTCGCAACGCGGTGCCCGCACCGCCCTGGTGACTCTGCGCGGCGGCCAGGCCACCGCCGGCTGATCGACGGTGATGCCGCGAGACCGCAGTGCATGCAGCTCGGCCTTCGACTCGTGGCCGCTGAGCAGCCAGCGCGTATCCGTCGACAGCGCGGCCAGCGCGCTGGAGCACTGCAGGTAGTACGACGCCTCGCCGTACCGGTGGAGCAGCGGAATCCGCCCCGACCACAACCCGATCGGCGCCGGACGCGGGCTCACGCTGAAACCGGCGCCGCGGTGCGACGCCGTATCACGGCTTGGTACACCGCCTCTGTTTCTGCGGCCATGCGATCCGCGGTGAACAGGCGCCGGAACCGCCGCTGTCCAGCGGCGCCGAGACTACTTGCGAGCGCGGGATCGGCGAGGATGCGCCGCAAACGCTCGGCGAGAAGCCCGGTCACACCGTCCTCGACGATCTCCGGGAGCGCCCCGGCTGCGAAACCCACCACCGGTAACGCGGCGCGCATCGCCTCCAGGGCCACCAGACCGAAGCCTTCGCCGCGACTCGGGACGGCCAGCACCGAGGCTCGCTGCATCAAGCCCTCTATGTCAGAGACGAAGCCGAGCAGAGCGACTCTCCCCGGCATGAGCTGATCGGCAAGGCGGCGCAGCCGCTCGCGTTCCTGTCCTTCGCCGGCGATCCACAGCCGCGCGTTCGGTGGTCCATTCGACATGGCTTCGATGAGCAGCGCTACCTGCTTCTCGGGGCTGAGCCGACCCACGAACAACACCACCGGCTCCGCACCGCTCGCGGCGCGGCTGCGTTGATCAGGCGCGGGGAGGTCGCGAAGGCCGTTGCGCACGACGTGAACCGGCGGCCCGTGCGCTCGTACCGCCGCCAGCGCGTAGTCGCCGACCGCGTTGGACACGGCGATGACGGCGTCCAGCCTGCGCAGCATGGCGCGATACACCGGCCGCTGCAGCGCGGCGGTGCGGGCCTGAGAGTGTCGCGGCGCGATGAAGTGCAACGTGCTCACCACCGGAACGCCGGCCAGGATGCCGGCGCCGAGAGCAGCCGCAGTGCCCGCGCCGAGGTGTCCGTTGACAACCGCAGCGCGTTCGTGCCGGAGCACGCGCGCCACGGCGGAAGCCAGGCCGGCGCGGGAGTCTCCCCGAAGGTCGACGACCTGGGCAGCCGAGTCGAAGACCCGCCGCGCGTCGCGGGAGATATCCGCTCGCGCGGCGATGAGCGAGCGCCAGCCCCGCTCACCGATCGCCTGCGCGAGCTCCGCAACCTGGCGCTCGGTACCGGCGAACTCGCGACTGAGAATCACCTGCAGCACGGCCGGCCGCTGCGTGTCCGAGCTCACTTGTAGTGGCTCAGCACGTGCCGCCACTCGGCGCGCGACCGAGGATGATCGCCGACTCGCGCTGCGACGCTCTCCCAGCTCAACCGTGCGGCGGCTCCGGCGCGCAGTGCAGCAGCCGCAGCTGCACACGCCGGCGTCGAGTAGAACTTCTCTCGAAAATGGTCCCCGCCACGCAGCACCGCCTCGGCACGCGCCGTTGGTTCGCTGCTGGCGCCGCCGAGGTGCAGCGCGACGGCGTCGGGCGTCACGGCGATCTGCCATCCGGCCTGGTGCGCCCGGTAGCAGTAGTCGGCATCCTCGCCATACAGCCAGTAGTCTTCGTCGAGGCCGCCGAGGACATCGAACGGAATGCGGCGCAGCAGAGCGGCAGTGAAGGGAACGAAGCCGGCACCAAGAACTGCGAGGCCGTCGACATGCCGGACCGGCGCCGAGTAAGCCCGACCCAGTCCCACGGCCGCCCCAGCCACGGTCCGCATTGGCGTTGGAAACGACCAGCAGGCGGGGCGCGGGGAGCGGTCGAACGCCCGCAACGTGCTGCCCACGACGGCGAGGCTGGGATGCGCGTCGAGGGCGGCGGCAAGCGCCGCGACCGCTCCAGGTTGCAGCACGGCATCGGGGTTGACCAACAGCAAGTCGGCTGCGGGCACCAGCGCAGCCGCCGCGTTGACGGCAGCCGCGAAGCCCCGATTGTGGGGGCTGCGCACGACCTCGATCCGCGCCGGCATCGCCGCTGCGATGTCGGCGGAGCGATCCGCCGACGCGTTGTCCCAGACCACCACCCGCGCCGCTGGAGCCACCGCGAGCACGGCGTCCAGGCACGCCTTGATGTGCGCCTCGCTGCGATGGGTCACCACCACTGCCACGAGCTTCCGCATGGTCGTCACCATCGTCTCGCCGCCTGCGCGAGCACGCCCTGCATTGCCGAGGCGCGCTGCTCCCAGTCCGCATGACGCGCGATCTCGCGCCGGCGTGCCGCCATCGCACCCAGCCCCGCGATCGCGTCGCGAAGTGGAGGCTGCACCGGCCAGTACGCGACGAGATCGGGAAAGCGCTCGAACCCCGCTGTTGGGGTGGCGATGACCGGCAAGCCGGTGGCGAAGTACTCGTACAGCTTGATCGAGTCGCTGGTGCGGTTGGCCTCGCAATCGGTGCGATACGGAGCCACCAGCGCGTCGCACGTTGCCAGCAGCTCGGGGAGCTCCGCATGCCGGACCACGCCGTGATGCTCGCTCCCCGGCACTGTGTGACCCGGCCCGGCGAGCACGAGGGTCACGTCATCCGCGCGCGCCAGCTCGCCGAGGATGTCCATGTCGAACCGGAGGGGGTCGAGCGTGCCGGCAAAGCCGATGCGCAGCCTGCCGTTCGCACCGGGTCGTGGACGTCGTGAGAACGCCGCGCTGTCCACGCCGTTCGGAATGTGCACGGCATCCTGTCTGAGCTCGTCGCGCATCGGCTCGGAGACGACCACCAGCGCGTCCGCCTCACGAATGAGCTCGCGGTCGTAGTGCTCGACGAGCCCGCGCGCGGTGGGCGACTGCTCCATCGCGGGCCAGTCGTCGGTGCGGTCATACACGATGGGCGCAGCCAGAGCGCGGGCCAGGGGCGCTCCCAACGCATGGGTCGCCCAGACGACAAGCGGGCGGCCGGGAAGGCCGGCGCGAATGGCGCGGGCGGTGAGCCGGGCGTGCAGTGCGCGTCCCATCTTCCAGCGCAACGGCAGCGCCTTCGCGGGCGTTACGACCGCGACTCCGTCGGCGACGCGCCAGCGGGCGCGAAAACCGCGTCGAGCGGGCTCCACGAACACTGTGCCATCCACCCGCGCAGCCAGCTGCTGGTTGCGGCGCCACACGTCGTCCCACCGTTCCGAGCTGAGCAGCACCGGCTGAACCGTCGACGCAACTCCGTGATCGTGCACGCTGATCATGCGGCGAGTGCCTCTTTGTAAACGTGCTCCAACTTCGCAGCGATACCATCCCACCGATACAGCGCGCGTGCGCGGCGCCGGCCGAGCTCACCCAGGTCGCCGGGCTCCGCAAGCACTGCGGCGATCGCGCGATGCAGGGCCTGCGCGTCCCCCTCGGGGACGATGATGCCCGCATCGCCGACAACCTCGGGAAGCGATCCCGAATCGGTTGCCACCACAGGAACGCCCGCCGCCATGGCCTCGATCGCCATCCGGCCGAATTGCTCTCTCCAGGTGCGCGTGGTGCGCGAGGGGGCCGCCAGCACGGCCATCTCGGCGAGCGCCCCGAAGAGCGACTCGAACGAGCGCGCGCTGCGCACCTCGCCGCCGGCGGCGCGGATGCTCGCTGCCAGCGGGCCCTCACCGACCGCGAGCAGACGCGGTCCGTACCGGACGAGCGCGTCCACCCCTTTTTCGGACGTGAAGCGGCCGATGAACCCGATGCGGTCGCCGCGTGGCTGCACCGCGAACAAACGATCGTCGACTCCGAGCGGCACGACCTCGATGTGACCGCGATACCCGCGCGATCGCAGCACCCCTGCTGCCTGCGAGCAGCATGGGTAGCAGGCGCCGGCGCGCGCGAGCACCGTGCGCTGCATCGCCGCTACCGGACGAGGCAGTGACCGCAGCGTGTTCTGAGCCGTATACATCGCCAGCGGCCGCCGCCGCCCCAGCCAGGTCAGCTCGCCGCCCGCGGGCCAGTACGGCTCCTCGTGGATATCCACGACGTCAGGGTCGAACTCGCGGATCGCTCGAGCCACCACCCACGGAGGCCACAGATGAAACGGGATGCTGCGACGGTTCCAGAGGCGCGCACGCCAGGCGCGGATGTCCGCCTCGACCTCGGCCACCTGCCAGTCGCTGCCATACGAGTCGGGCAGCACCAGGCCCACCTCGTGACCGCGGCGCGCCAGAGCGAGCTCGCGCTGGCGGTGGCGCGGATCGTTGGCGCCCGGGCAGATACGCAGGATCCGCACCCGCTTACTCCTGCGACCTGGCTGCCGTCACAGGAGCAATCACAACACAGGTCGGCGCGCCAATCCGTAACCGCGCTGCGACAGACATCGACGCATCGCAAACCAGCGCGATGGTGCCGCCGGCTACGGGCGGTCCGCGAGAGATTCGATCCATCGCGGTGCGCGCCCGAACCGCGCAATCGCAAAGGCCAGGAGACCGAAAAGCAGGAATTTCCTCTGTGGTTTTGCCTCCCGATGTCGCAGGAAGGCGCGCGCCGCAGGCCGGCAGATGTGCCGCAAGCAGAATCGGGGAGCGTGTCGCCGCTGATAGCGAGTCGTATACAACATGCCGTTGCGCGCATAGTAGAACGCCCCGAGGCGGCTGACCGCGCAGCTCTGGAAGCTACGAGAAACCTTGTGTAGCACGACGCTGTCCAGCGCGACCTGCAGCCGCACACCAGCCGCGCGAGCGCGTACCGACCAATCACAGTCCTCGAACAACAGGAAATAGCGTTCGTCAAAAAGCCCGACACGCTCCCAGACACCACGCGGCGCGATGAGGCAGCAGCCCGTCAAGAAGTCCGACTCTCGAAGGACGTGACGCCGGCTCTTTGCAGCCAGTTCCGCTTTCTGAAGGTGCCGAGGATAACCCGCTTCCACGATTCCTCCGGCGAACCAGGACTCGGTCGGACGCTCGTAATAGCGGATATCGGGACAAAGGGCGATCGGAGCTCCGGTTGCACCAAGGTGCGAGCGCAGGCGTTCCAGCGCATCCGGCTCGAGTACCACGTCGTTGTTCAGAACGCAGATAAATCGGCAGGTATCCGCAAGAGCGCGCCGGATGCCGGCATTGTTGCCGCCTGTGTATCCCGTGTTGCGGCCCATCGCGATCACCTCTGCGACAACAGGGTGGTGCTTGGCCTTCTCGAGGCTGCCGTCGGTCGAACCGTTGTCAACCACGATGACCCGCGGCAACACGGTGCCCGCCGCCAAGGAATCCAGGCAACTTGTTGTGTGGACGCCCCCATTCCAATTCACGACCACAACCGCTATGTCGCCAGCCATGACCCTATCGATTCACTCGGCTCTGCGCTGATCCTCGTCCTGTGTTACGCACACTACGGATGACCTTGCGCCAGTAGACGCCCATACCATCGATATCGCAAATCTGATCCTCGATAGCATTCCGTCGTCTATAGTCGAGTACGGCCTCCTGACACCCTGCGACAGCGAAATAGTCGTCAACAATGACGAAACCGCCGTCGCTGACACGCGGATATAGCGCATCCAGCGCTTCTATCGTGGATGAATACATGTCGCAGTCTAGCCGAGCGATAGCCAGTCGTTCAATTGGGGCACTCTCTAACGTGTCCGAAAACCAACCGGGCAAGAAGCGCACCCGCTCGTCGAGCAGTCCATACCGCCGTAGGTTGCGCTTGACGGTGTGAAGGTCCACCGCGAGCTCCTCACGCTGGTGATGCCTATCGCCGCGGTCGACCGGATATTTCGACTCATCCGGCTTCGGCAGACCCTTAAACGAGTCCGCCGCCCAAACAATGCGATCTTCGTCGCCCAAGACCTCCAGCATCGCGCGCATGAAAATCACGGCACCACCGCGCCATACGCCTGCCTCGAGCAGGTCTCCGGGTACACGCTCATCGACCACCGTTCTTATGCAGCGTTCGAGGTTATCCAAGCGGCGCAGGCCGATCATGGTCTCGGCGCGCTCAGGCCAGTCACGCCCCCCAGCGCGCGCGTCGCTCTCGTAAGGGCGGCGGCGCACCAACTGAAGGCGTTGCGTCCAGAGCGCCTTGCTGACAACGCGAGCGATGCGATGCCTCGTCGTCAGCGGAGCATTCCAGCCCACGATATGGTCGTTGTCCTCGAACAGCGCTCGTGTGAGGCATCCCTTCAGGAGGTCGGCGTATAGCTGCGTTGGGTCTCTATGCACCGTGCCAGCCCAATGGCCCTCTAGCGCGGACGCGTCTCACTAGGCCACGCATGATGATCCGGGCTTCCTCGGCGCAGCACACCCTGACTGCGATGGCGCTTGTCGCGATAACCCCTGCGCCCGTGGTAAGGGTAGCGAGTATGCCGCCGAACGGCAGAAGGTGAGCGATAGCCAGCCCGGCGATCGCGATAGCGACGAACATGCGAAGGGACGGCACGAGCATGGCCAGACACGAGAAGCCGAACTCGCGCCGGCATCCTCGATCCAAGACTATCGCCTCACAAGCGACACCAACCAGGATCGCGAGCCCTACGCCGCCGATACCAAGGCTCCTGCCGGTTACCGCGATGAGCGTGACAGCGGTTGCTGCGTTGATCAACACCGCACGAGATACAACTGCCATTGCCCCTCTGACCATCAAGGCGCCAACCACGGCAGATGACACTGGCGCTAGCAACATCCATGCCAAAGCAAACATGAGGACAGCGGGCAGCGCCGGGTCCCATTTGTGTCCGAAGACGAAGGGCACGAGCGTGGTCCCCGTGCCGGCGATTCCCCCAGCAATGACGGCCGATCCGAAGCCGACCCACCGACAAATCGTTTTGACCATGACGGCGGCGTCTTCGGCTTCTCGTCTCACGCTAGCCATCAGCGGGTAGGACACTCGATAGACGCTGTCGAGCAAACCTACCGGGAGCGTGAAGACCCTGAGGACGAACGACCAGTACCCAAGGGTGCTGCTCCCAGCCACGGCGGCAATCGTGAGGTTGGTCCCCTGAGCACGGCTCATGACTGCCGCAGTGATTGCTTGAAACCGGAGGCCATAGCTGACGTGTCCGATGATCGGTTTGACGGATGTGCCTGGCAGGAGGCGGCCGTCGGGGGATAGCGTAAACGCAACCACCGTGCCAACCAAGGCTTTCACAACCATGGCGCTTGCGATAGCAAACACGCCGTGTCCCAGCAGTACCCCGGCGACGCTCCAGCTGTAATACACGACTTGTTCTGCTATGTCGATCACAGCAACGGAGCCGAACGCCATTGAGCGCTCGAGTACAACAAGCGCAGGGGCGCGCACCGTTGAGAGAACCAGACTCGGGGCAGCTAATGCCAGCAGCGGTCCTGCGGCACCGAGCCTCGGAGCAACGCCATAGAGGGCCAGGACACAGCAGGCGGCCACCGCGAGTTGCAACGTCATAAGCGCCCGGAGTTCTTGCTTTGAGGGCGCCGGAAGTCGTTGAATCAGAGAGGCGCCCAGGCCTATATCAGTGACAAACGAAGCCAACCCAACCATTGAGGTTGCGACCGCAAGGGCGCCAAAATCGGCGGGTTCGAGGCGTCGCGCAAAGAGGATGGCAGCACCTAGTGTGATCGTCTTCAGTAGGAAGGTCCGCCCAGTCAGGACAGCGACGCCCGCGGCCGCGCGCGCGCCAACGGAGGGACCCGGCAGGAAGATCGCCTGGTCTGGATCACCGCGGATCGCAGGGTCAACGCCGTTTTGGATCTGTGCCGAAATAGGCGCCTGCGTTTTGGGAGTATCGAAGGAAACCCCACCTGAGGGGCGGGCCAACGTGCCCTCCGTTTTCTCAGCACCTTCTTGATTCACAACCATCGGTCATATCCGAAGGCAACGTGACCCTGCCACCGGCCGTCCAACTCCAATACCACGGGGCTATTTTTGTCTCGGCCCGTGGGAACCTCTGCACTGTGACGAAGACGTAACTGCAGCGCGCTAGGTGACCTCCGCCTGGTCATTCTTAGGCCGGGATTCGTTACGCCCGTGCGACTGCAGTCGCCAGTCAGGCGGCCTGCGATCCCTACCTCGCAATCGTCACCGCGCCGTCACATGCGGGCCTCGGGGTCGTGGCCGACAATCTCAGAGCGGCTCCGGAGACGCCTTGCATCGCGTGTGCGCCGATGAGCTCGCGCCTCTTACCACGATGTCAAAGCACCATCCCACGTTTTACAAGCAGGGCATTCTTCGCGTGCGGCGACACAGAAGTGCTCGAGAGCAGGACGTCGTGGCCAACGCGCTTACCATGGGACGCCATTCGTACGGGCTACCTGAAATCGTGCGATTCCTCGGGGATGAGGCTCGCGTTGAAGTCGGCGCATTCACATCCATCGCACCCGGAGTGCGCATTTTGACCGGAGGCAACCATACCATTCAAACTGTGTCGACGTTTCCTTTCAGGCTCCGCTGGAACTTACCGAATGGGCTCGCTGACGGAGCTCCGTGGACCAAGGGGGACGTGCACATAGGAAATGATGTTTGGATAGGAAAGGACGCGATGATTCTGTCTGGCGTGACGATCGGCGACGGCGCGGTCGTCGGAGCCGCCGCCGTAGTGTCCAGAGATGTCCGTCCGTACGCCATCACCGTTGGCAATCCCGCGCGTGAGGTTCGCCGGCGGTTCCCCGACACGATCGTTGAAGCGCTGCTGCGCATCCGCTGGTGGGATTGGCCGGATGATTTCATTGCCGATAGGATCGATGAATTGAACCGTGGTTCGGTCGAGGAGTTCGTCGTGCGCCACGCGTCCAACCGTGACGACGTCCCAGTTCCTCGGGCATCGCGCGTCTCATCGCTCTCGGTGTAAATCACCCGCCGGGTTCTAGATCGCTTCCGGCGTGACATGGCCGACGACCATGACGCGCTTCCGTCGCCTCAACTGTTCGTTGCCATTTCTGGGTACATCGACGACTGCCACCTTCGAGAACCCAACTGAACGCATCGTGTGAAGGAGGCCAGCGAGGTCGGCCACTAACGACAGCGGCTTCACGTTGGCCTCCCGATTGGATCGCATGAGCTCGTCGCTCTCGTCTACCATCGCGAAGGAGCCGACGATCGGTTTCCTCCATTTGCGTGAACCCCACTCGACAGTCCCGGTCAGACTTGGCGCGATTTGGCTTTCGACGATACATAGCCGTCGCGCATGAGTGCGCGCCATACGCAGGGCCGCGATAGGATTCTCCAAATGGTATAGAAGCCCGAACATGAGCACGAGATCGAAACGCCCGAGCGGAGACGACTCAAGGTCCACTATCTCGCGGTGCACGAAGTTCAAGTTGTCCACCGCGTAGAGGTCACGCATGAGCATCGCGCCCTCGATATTTTCGCGCCGTGCATCCACACCCGTCACGTGCCAACCTTGACGAGCTAGGTGAAGCGCGTAATAGCCCTCATGGCATCCAAGATCCAGACAGGTGAGTCCGTCGGTGCCGACCGTGATAGCTGAGGCAAGCGCTGCGTCGAGCATCCGGAGGCGCGTTTCATGGATGGTGGCCACCTCCGCCGGCAGGTGCGAAGTTGTACGTCGGCCATCTGGGAGCTCAAATTCGTAGAACCACTCACGGGCGAGCACGCTTGCGTACGGGTCGGGCGCCGTCTCCCGCCGAAGGTTCACCGTCGCAGTTCCCACCAGCTCAGCACGCGCATGCCTTTAGCGTACTGGACGTCTCACAACAGTGGTCGCCATTGGAGTTTCTGACGGTATCAAACGACGCGAGCAGTCAGTACGCTCCGCGCCCGTGTAGCACAGCGCCCATCGTCTTCCAGATCACCATCAGGTCGAGCGCGACCGACCAGTTCTCCACGTAGAAGAGATCCAGGCGCACGCTCTCGCGCCAGGGCAGTTCGGCGCGTCCGCTGACCTGCCAGAGGCCGGTCATACCGGGTTTGACCAGCAGCCGGCGGCGCACGTCATCGCCGTATTGGTCCACCTCCTCAGGCAGTGGCGGGCGCGGCCCGACCAGCGACATCTGCCCGCGAATCACGTTCCACAACTGAGGCAGCTCGTCCAGCGAATGGCGGCGCAGCCAGCGCCCGACCGGGGTGACGCGCGGATCCTGGCGGATCTTGAACAGGACGTTGTCGCAATGGTTGAGATGGGCGACACCGCGCACCTCGCGGTCGGCGCCCGTCTGCATGGTGCGGAACTTCCACATGGTGAAGATCGCGCTGTTGAGGCCGACGCGCTGCTGCCGGTACAGCACCGGACCAGGGCTGCTCAAGCGGACGAGCACTGCGATCAACACCAGCAGCGGGCACAGCGCGACGAGCGTGAGCAGCGCGCCGGTTCGGTCGAGCACGCTTTTGATGACGCGCCGCGCGCCGCTGAACTCGGGATCCTCCACCATGAGCAGCGGCAGGCCCTGGACCGGCCGGATGGCTATGCGCGGACCCGCGATGTCGGTCACCGCCGGCGCGACCACCAGCTGGATGCCGGTGCCCTCGAGCCGCCACGAGAGGGCGCGCAGTGCGCCGTTGCGAAACGGGCGCGAGCCCGCCACCGCGATGGTGTCCGCGCCGGCGTCGCGAACCGCCTCCACCAGCGACTCCACGTCGACCTGCTCGCCTTCGACGCTGTGCATGCCGATGACGCTGAAGCCGGCCCAGGGCACGCGCGCCATATGGTCGACGAGCTGGCGCACCTCATCGTGCGAGCCCACCACCATGGTGCGGTGGATGACGCGACCCAGCGCGAGTTGACGGTGCAGGGCGCGGCGGACCGTGTAGCGCTCCACCAGGGTGGTCGCGATCAGCAGAGGGAAAGTGACGCCGACGAAGCCACGCGACAGCCCCACGTGGAGCACGAAGACGCCGAAGACCGTCAGGCCGGTCAGCCAGACCCCGGAGTTGATCACCCGGCGGTACTCATCCGCGCCGCTGGCCAGGAAGCGACGGTCGTAGGCGCCCCCGGCGGCGAGGACGCCGACCCAGACGGGGGTCAGCACCGCGGCGACAAACGAGTACGGAACCCCCTGGACCGCAGCCTCTGCGCTGCCGCCGAACCTGACCTCGAGGCCCGCGCCGGCGGCGACCAGCGCGACCACGGCGTCCAGGCAGACCATCGCGAACACCCAGTGGCCGAGGGCGACCGGTCGTTCGACGGCACGGACTCGCGCGGGCGCGGCCAAACGAATGGCGGGGCTCGCGCTCATGCTCCCGAGCCTACGTCCCCCCTCTCGCCGCACCCATGACGGTTCGCTCCGGCGCGGTCACGGATCCATCAATTTTCGGAGCGTGAAGCGAACTCCGGCTGCAGCCGGCCGCGCTCACCCGCCGGCGACGGTCCAGCTCCGGTCCACGGTGAGGTCGCCGGCGAGGCGCTCCTGGCCGCCGCCCGCCTTTACGGAGACGGTCACGGGCCAGCCCGGCGCCCCGATCTGCTTGGCCCAGGCCAGCGTGTAGCGGGCCGGCTGCGAGGTCGGGTCGACGAAGGGCCCCGCGTATGTGATGGTCAGCGTCACCGTCTGCCCCGGCGGGACCACCAGCAGGTACCCGATCGCCTCGCGGTGCAGCTCGAAATCGACGCTCTCCGGGCTGAGCGGACGCGACGCCCCGCCCTGGCGCAAGGTCAGCGATCGCAGGGATGCCGTCTCGGGTACGTAGACGCGGACGTAGTCGCGGTACTCGCCGCCGTACTGCGCGACCAGCGACGCCAGGTCGGGGCTGGACTGACCCCGGTTGCTGTAGGTGAGGGTCAGCGTGTCCTCGACCTGACCGTCAGCATCGATACGAGCCACGAGGTCGAAACGCCGCCCCACGAAGAGGTCCGCCTTGTTGCCGCCAATATTGGCGTCAACGACCTGCACCGCGTCGGTCGCAGGATCGGCCACGCGACCCGTGAGCCGGGCGGCATCCGCACGCGCCATCAGCGCAGCGTCGTTGAAGCTCATCACGATGTGCTTCTCGCGCGCGGCGCGAACCAGCGCTGCGGCGAGGGCGGGATCGTCACCGAGCGGCGCGGCCAGGATGCGATCGAGCACCGCTGCGCCGAAGGGCGCGAGGTACGCCTTGCCCGGGTCGCCGGGGCGCGCCCGGTTGATGATCTCGTTGAGCTGGAGCAGCGCGTTGTCTGCGTTCACGACTTGCGGATACGGCGGCGCCGCGACGGGGCCGAGGATCTCGAGCACGTAACCGAGCGCGATGGGGTCGACGCCGAAAACGCCGTCCACGGTCTCCCCGGTCGCCAGCTGATAGATGTGAGCGGCAGCGGCTGCCGAGGTGGGAAAGTCGGGCGACCAGTTGCTGTCGGAGAGCTCTTGCGGATGGCCGCGAAACAGCGTGACGTCGAGCGCACGCGGGGCGGGCGGCGAGTTGACCACCGCGTTGGCGAACTCAGAGGACCTGAACGTTCTCTCGCCGACCACGCCGTCGCTGACCGTGACCTCACCCACCGCGCCGATGAAGCCGCCACCCGGCCGCTGCTCGCCCGGGTTGTCGAGTAACAGCAGGTAGCGATGCGTCCCCGCGCCGAGCGCTGCGGGCAGTGCTCGCAGCACCTCGACCGCGGGACGCACGGTCGCGGCCACCGTCGGCGCCAGAGCAGCGATCCTGGCCCGCGCGGTTTGGAGCGGGCCGATGAGGCCCGAATGCCTGGGGATGGACGCCGCGGCGGCATCGAGCGCATCCAGGTCGTCGAGCACCTGCTGCGGCCTTGGTCCGGCGCGCTCGGCGATCTGGGTCAGGCGGGTCAGCGCAGGCAGATGGGTGGACCTGTCCACGGGAAGCAGCCCGCGCAGCAACGGCACGACGTCGATGCCCAGACGGGTTGCCGCCGCACCGGTGCTGCGCAGCGCTCGCGCCCCGACCACTTGGTCGCCGAGGAAGGGCAGGTGGACACCCAGGCCGCCCAGCCACCCGGACTGCACGACCTCGGACTTGCTCGCGTAGTCCTCGGAGGCCCGGAGGAGCAACCCCTGGATGCGCCCGAGCCGTGCGCCGTCCAGCGTGGCGAGCCCACCGCGCAGCTCAGCGTGCACCGCCGAGAACGCCTCCTCGCCATCCTGCAGGGCGCCGGCGGCCGGGAGGTAACGCGTGAGGACGTCGACCGCCACGACGGCCGCGCCCAGCACCGTGAGTGCAGCCGCCGCGAGGAGCCACCGGCGCAGCGTGCCCTCAGGCACGACCCATCTCGTCGGCAACGACCTCTTGCAGGCGTTTGCTGAAGCGCGGCTCACCGAACCGCGCCG
>VBJV01000032.1:5035-5558 GCA_005879785.1 Chloroflexota bacterium | reverse complement strand
ACCGTCTCGAGGTAGCCACCGGCGCGCAGCGCCGCGGCCGGACGGCCGAAGCGAGCGGCTTCGAGCACGGTGAGGCCGTAGTCCTCGTGCGCAGCAGCCACCAGTGCGGCGCTGTTGGCGTACAGCCAGCGCAATTGCGCCTCGCTGACCTCGCCGGTGAAACGAACGTTGCTGCCGGCCAGCGCCTCGAGGTGAGCGCGTTCGGGTCCATCACCCGCGATGACCACGCGGCGGCCCGGGCTCGCGCTCGCGGCAGCCAGCACCGCGTCGACGTTCTTGTAGGGGAGCAGGCGCGACACGCACAGCAGGAAACCGGGTTCCATGCCGGCGATCTCCTCTTGTGCGCCTCGCGGGTCGAACGTGACCGGTGGGTGCAGCACTTCGGCGTCGAAGCCGTAGGTCTCGCGTATCAGCCGCTGTGTCGTCCGGGAGACGCAGAGGTAGCGATGCGCGGAGCGCGCCGAGCGGCGGGCCCACGACGTCAGCGGTGGGCCGAGCAACGTGAGCGCAGCCCTCGCGCCCG
>VBJV01000032.1:0-5029 GCA_005879785.1 Chloroflexota bacterium | reverse complement strand
TACACGACCTTGCGACCACTGGCGCGCACGCCGTGCGCCCACCCACTGGAGCTGACCAGCGTCACCGCGGCGTCGATGCGCGTCCAGGAGAACGCGGGCGCGAGCACCGGCAGGGCCCAGCGATGGTGACGGCGCAGCAGCGGCAGCGCATTGGGCCAGAGCGGGTGCACGGTCACGTCGCGAAGGTCCACATGGCTGGCGGCTGAGTCGTACAGGGCCGTGTACAGGGGCGCTTCCGGAAAGGCGCGCGTCATAGCCTCGACCACGCGCTCGGCCCCGCCGCGCTGGGTCAGATAGTCGTGGACGAGGACGACGCCCGCCATGACGCCAGTCTTTCGCCGGCCTCACCGCTTCGCGATCACTGCGGAACAACAGTCCTGCAACAGGGTCGGGAGCCCGCTGAGGCACTGTTACGGTTGGATCGTCGTGAAGCCCCAATCGGCGCGGGCGCGCCGGCCATTGATTGGCGCCCTGGCGATTGCGACCGCCGCGGGCGCCGCGGGGGCGCTCATCGAGACGGCGACCGTGCACGCTTATCCGCCACCCGGGTACGCCGGCGTGCTCAGCGCCGGCTGCGCCACCGCCGCTCAGGGACAGCAATGCCCCGTGACGTTCACGCTCACCCAGCCCAACGGCCAGCCGGGCGCCGGCGTGGCCGTCCAGTTCAGCGTGGCGTCGTGCGGCTCAGTCTCGCCAACGTCGGGCACGACCGCCGGCCAGGGTCAGGCCACGACCACCTTCACCGCCGGCCGGTCGTGCTGCGGCACGGCGACCTTGACGGCCACGGCGCCGAGTGTCGGCGTCACGGCGCAGACCCAGGTGACCATCAGCTGCAGAGGCCAGTTGCTGCCGGCGACGGGGTCGGTTGCAGGCGGCGGCGGGCTGCCGGTGGCTGCACTGGCCACGCTGATCGCAGCCGCGACCGTGCTCCTGGGCGGCAGCGCAGCCCTCGCGCTCGGCAGGCGGCGCCGCACAGGCTGAGCGCACGCCGGACGCCGGCGGGAAGGGGACGTTGAGGGCACACCGCTGGCAGCGCCGCGTCGCCGCGGTTTCCGCTGCGCTCGTCGTCCTCGGCAATCTCGCCGATGTCGCTGTGGGCGGGGACGTGCTGGCGGTCTCGTGGACCGCAGGCGCGAAAGCGGCGCTGACGCTGCTTCTGGTGGTCATCGCCGCCCGGTCGGCCCGTGTGTCGCCGTCTGAGATGGGGATACGCCGAGCGGGCGCCGTACGGTCGGCGCTGCTCGGCACGGGAATCGCGCTGGCGCTGGCAGCGGCGTCACTGCTGGTCCTGCGGCTCGGCCCGTTCGTCGGCGGTCGCGTCACGTATGCACCGCTGCGCGACGAAGCAGTGCTGCCGCTGCTGTTTCACGCGCTGATCGCCCTCCCGCTGCAGACCGCGGTGCCCGAGGAGCTGGCCTTTCGCGGTCTGCTGCTCGGCCTGCTCATGTGCAACCTCTCGCCACGCCGTTCGGCCGTGGTCATGTCGGCGGTGTTCGCCGCGTGGCACATGGTGGTGCAGGCGCAGACCCTCGCCCAGACCAACCTCGACAGCGTCCTGCTCGTCATCCTGGCGGCGATCGTCGCCGTGCTCGCGCTGTTCGCCGGCGGCCTGCTGTTCGCCTACCTGCGCCTGCGTACGCGCAACCTGGCTGCTGCCGTGGCTGCGCACTGGGGGTTCAACGCGGCCTTGATCCTGGGCTTGTGCTATGCCCTGCTCGGGACCAGCGTCAGCGCGATGATGCCCTGGAACGCAGCCAGCGCTGCGGCGACAACGATGGCAAGCGTGATCGACACGCCGAGGATGGGCCCGGAGAGCGCGGATCCCAGCGGCATGCCGGCGAAGTTGAGGCTCATCGAGATTGCGAACGCACGGCCGAACCATGCCGGGGGCGTGCGTCGCTGACGAAGCGAGAAGAGCGACACGTTCATCGGGCCCTCCGCGATGCCGGCGCATGCGAGGGCGATCGCGACCACGGTCAGCGCTGGGATGAGCAGCGCGAGCGTCGCCAGCGCGACGACGACGCTGCACAGGGCGATGATCCCGCGCTCCCTGGTGTTCGTGTTCATCCGGCCCGCAAGCAGCGTCGCGGGGATGCCGACGACTCCCTGCAGCGCGAAGAGGCCACCCACGACGGCGGCGTTGCCGTGCAATCGGAAGACGAGCAGGGGCAGGGCGACGAGCACCATGCCCCACCCTGCGTTCCCGACTGAGAGCGAGACGGCCAGCCAGCGGAGGGTCCGGTTCGAGAGCACGTAGCGAACGCCGTGCAGCGCTTCGCTCCAGAGCAATCGCTCCTGGCGGTCGCGCACGTAGGGCTCGCGGATGCCGCGCAGCGAGGTCGCGGCCACCACGAATGCGATGCCCGCCGCGGTCAGCGCCCACTCGCTGCCGAAGCGCGCGGTGAGCAATCCCGCGAGCGCCGGACCGGCGATCTGGGCGACGGCGTAGCAGAGGCTGTCAGCAGCGTTGGCGCGATCCCAGAGCTCGCGGTCGACCAGCAGCGGGAACAGCGAGCGCGCCCCCGCGACGCTCAGGGTGCTGGTGAGCGAGCCGGCCGCGAGGATGAGGAGCAACAGCCATACGGGAAGCCGGCCGGCGGCCGCCAGGGCTGCGATCGTGCCCACGCAGGCAGCCGCCACGCTGAGGTCCAGCATCATGAGCCGGGTGCGACCGAAGCGGTCGAGCAATGCGCCATTGACGGGGCTGAGCACGAGCCCGGGAAAGATGAGCAGGAAGATGCTCAGCCCCGCGACGCTGGCCGAGTGGTAGCGCTGCAGCGCGAACAGCACCGTGGCGATGGCCCAGAGCTGCACCGCGGTGCGGCTGAGCAGCGCGCTGGACAGAAGCGGCGCGAATCCGGGCGATCGGAGAAGGCGCCCGTAGGAGGCCGGGCGGGCAGCAGGGGAGCCGACCAGACCGGCCCGATCGGGTTGCGCCGCGCTCACCGGAGGAGGGTACGCAATCGCTTTCCCCTGTCCGAACGGGCGCTCCCAGTTTGACGGACCCCGTCGCTCTTGGTCATGATGCGGCTTGGACCCGGCGGTTTTTCAGGGGTCGGGCGCTTTGGCGGCGCAGCCGTCAGCGGGGGCACGGCAACAGGTGGTCATGCCAGAGGAGACGATTCCGCGTTTGGCCTCCCCCAAGGGAGCCGTCGCGCGCTCATCGATCTGGACACGCCTGAAGCGGTCCCTTGCCCTTGCATCGTTCGCCTACGTGACATCCACCCTGACGACCCTGGTGATGACCCCGACGGCGACACCCAGCGCGACGGCAACGCACCACCGCACGTTCTACCAGGGCATCCTGGCGGCCGGGCATCCGCGAGGCTTCCCGATCACCCCCAAGGCGTACGACCTCTCACACGGGCCCGTCACGATCGATTTTCTCGTGCCGGTGACAAACGCCACCCACAAGCCGCAGCGGTTCGTCCTTCATTTCGTGGTGAGCCACATCATGACGCTCAATGGGGCGAACGTCGCCGACGGGCAGCCAGGACAGCCGGGCATCCATTTCATCACGGCAAAGGGCACGACCCAGAAAATCATGCCCGGGTATCAAACATTCAGGGCGAAGTGGCAGCCGCGACAGCGGCGATGGCTGGTACGCACGTACAAGCTGCACACGTGCGGGTATTTCCAGCTCGATATTGCGGCGCACCGGCAGCCACTGGCGTTTGGATTCATTCGCGCGCTCGGCTGCACAACTAGCCAGGTTCAGGCGATCACGCCGCCGCCGACTGGTGGTCTCCGCGTTGCCGACCTTCCCAGCCTCGGCGCCGGGTCGAGCCTTCTCGCGGTCGGCGGTTGCTTCGTGCTGTTCAGCGCTCGTAGACGGCGCCGCTACTGAGGACGTCTGGTCAGCACCAGCACCTGATATGGATCGCGTGGACTCCACTCCAGGCACGGTGTCTCGAGGCCCGCTCGTACACATTCCGCAGCGACCCATGCCGGGCTCACCGACGTGTTGCCGAAGTGCGCCGGCCCCGTGGGATGTGTGTGGAAGACGAACGGCTCGTCGGGTTGCGGAACCGGCTTGCCGATGCGGCCCATGAACTCATGAGGCCGCACAGAGAAAAGCAGCGCGCCACCCGGGCGTAGCGAGCGGCCCAGGTGGAGGAGGCAGGCTTCGAATGCTTCGCGGTCCAAGTGCGTGAAGACCGAGCATGCCCAGGCGAAGTCCAGGGACTCCGCCGGCGCCTCGGCGAGCACGGCACCGGTATGCAGCAGCGGGTTCTTGAGGTTGCAACCGCGAGCCTCGTCGAGGCTGGGCTTCCAAGCGTCGGCGCCCAAGAGCGCGTTCGGTGCGGCGTACTTCAGCCAGAGCCGGGCCAGCCGTCCCCAGCCGATTCCGAAATCCATTCCGCGCGCTGTCGCCACGGTGATACCGCAACTGCCCAACCACGTCGCCGTCTGCCTGACAAAGTCAACCGACCGAAGCAGCAGCGACGCCCCGTGACCAGCGTTGTATTTGAGCTGGACGTGCGGCGACGCCATCACGGGAAGATGCGGATGCGACCGTGGAAAGAAGGTCTGCGGCTGGAGCAGCGCCGCCGCCCAGATTGCCAGCGGGACGCGGCCGAGCAGGGCGGGCAGATTCGAAAGGTCGGGGTCGATCTCGGCGTCGACCTCCTGGAGGATGCTGATCCACGGCTCGCGCTCCGCCTCCTCGATCCATCGCACCCGTGCGGTGGGTGGATCGGGGCCTGTACTAGGTGCGGTATCGGGCTGCGTGACCATCGACTGCCCCGAATCTTGCGATATTTGGTGACACGCTGGCGAGCCTGGCAAGAGTGCACGGTCCGTGCCGATGGACGCCAGGGTCGCTGATACGAGGTGTATGTTGAGGCTGATGTGGCGACGTGAAAGCCGGACGAACCGCATCTTTGTTGTTGGAGCACCGAGGTCAGGAACGACGTGGGTGGCGAAGATGCTGGCGGCGACACCCGACACCGTCGCGCTGATCGAGCCCGATAACCCCAAGTCGAATCCCGACGCAAACGCCTCCTACGAGCGATACGGCCGGGTTCCA
>VBJV01000147.1:3686-9215 GCA_005879785.1 Chloroflexota bacterium | reverse complement strand
GCAGAACGGCGGTTTCAGCGACGCACATCGGCCCGTGCCCACGTCGCTGCTGGGCACCGTGCAACACGTCTCCGGGGTCAGCGTTGCCGAAGGTGTTGTTTTTCGCGCCGGCGCCGCGCTGCTCGACCGATCGGGCAAGCCGTACGCGCCGGCGGGCGGCCCGCCTCAATTCGCCACCAACTGGATCGCCAGCCCCACGCTGTCCCCGTATCACATCCGCTCGGGCGCGCCACCCACCGGTGCCACGGACGTGGTGATCGATGCGGCCACCGCCGCCGCCCACAACATCACTGTGGGCCAGCACATCGACTACGTCATCAACGGCGGCACCAAAGAGGATTTCGTCGTGTCGGGCATCGCCGGCTATGGCTCGGCCGACAGTCTCGCCGGTGCCACCATTTCACTTTTCCGCCTCGATGTCGTGCAACGAGAGCTCGGATTGCAGGGCAAGTTCGACCAGATCCAGGCGGCCGCCGCGCCTGGAATCGCACAGACGGAGTTGCGCGACCGCGTCGCCGCGAGCCTGCCCGGCTACGCCGAGGCGGCCACCGAGGCAACGGTCATAGGCCAGCAGGTCTCGGGTATCGATTCCTTCTTCGGCATCCTGCGCACCATCCTGCTGGTCTTCGCCCTGATCTCGCTGTTCGTGGGCTCCTACATCATCATCAATACGTTCAGCATCCTCATCGCCCAGCGCACTCGCGAGCTGGCCCTGCTGCGTGTACTGGGCGCCACACGTGGTCAGGTGTTCGGCATGGTCGTGGCGGAGGCGCTGATCACCGGCATCGCCGCGTCGGCGGTGGGCTGCGTGGCGGGCTTGTTTCTGGCGCACGGCCTGTACTCAGTGGTCAGCTCGATCGGCAACGGGCTGCCCGACGCGGACCTCGTGCTGCAGACATCCACGGTTGTCATCGGCATGGTGCTGGGCACGGTGATCACCGTGGTGGCGTCGATCCTGCCCGCCCGCAAAGCCAGTCGCGTTTCCCCGGTGGAGGCAATTCGCGACGCCGCGGATGCGGCGCAGCCGCTCGGCCGGCGTCGCATCATCGCCGGCATCGTCGTCACCGTCATCGGTGGGGTGCTCGTCGCACTCGGGTTGTTTGCCGGAACATCAGCCGCCTTTCAGCTGCTCGGACTCGGAGCGTTCCTCCTCTACATCGGCGTCTCATCGCTGGCGCCGCTCACCGTCCTCCCCATCAGTGGGTTTCTCGGATGGCCCATTGCCCGGTTCCGGGGAACACCCGGCAAGCTGGCGCGCACCAACGCGATCCGCGCGCCACGACGAGCGGCGTCGACCGCGGCCGCGTTGATGATCGGCGTGAGCCTGGTGGTGGGCATCGCGGTGCTGACCCAGTCGGCCAAGGCCTCCACCGAGGTGGCGCTGCGGCAGGCCGTCAAGGCCGACTACATGGTCTTCGCCGCCGGTGGCGGCAGCGGCCCGGGCGGCATCAGCCCGACCGCGACGGCGGCGCTGGCCGAGGATTCGAACTTCTCCGCCGTTGACGACCTCAAACAGGGCACCATCCTGATCAAGGGCGCCAGCGCATCGGTGTTCGCGGCCAACCCCGACGATTACCAGCAGTTCTTCACGCTGGACGTTGCCTCGGGCGATCCCAACTCGCTGGGACAGCCCGACACCATATTCCTCGATCAGACCGAAGCATCCAATCACCAGTGGCGCGTGGGTGACATCCTCGATGTGAACTTTCCGCAGGTGGGCACGAGCGTCAGGGAGCGGATCGGCTGCATCTTCAATCCCAATGCCATCACCACCGGATACATGATCTCGTCGGAGCAGTACGCGAAGTACTTCCCGGAACCGCAGGCCTTCATCATCCTGTTGCGGGCTGCCCCAGATGTCTCGCACAGCGCCGGTCTGGCTGCGCTCAACCGTGACCTGGTCAGGTTCCCGACGCTCAAGGCCTATGACGCAGCTTCATTCCTGGCCTTGCAAAGCCAGGCGATCGATCAGTTGACCGCCGCCATCGACGTCTTTCTGGTCATGGCCATCGTCATCGCCGCCCTGGGAATCGTCAACACCTTGGCGCTGTCCATCATCGAACGCACCCGCGAGCTGGGTCTGCTGCGCGCCATCGGTCTCACACGACGTCAGACACGAACAATGGTGCGGTGGGAGGCGGTGCTGATCGCTTTTCTGGGACTGATCCTCGGCATCATCGTGGGCATCGCACTGGGCGCCGCGGTCGTGCGCGCCCTCGCGTTCACCGGCCTGGGGCACATCGCCGTCCCGTTCATATCGCTGCTCTGGTACGCGGTGGGTGCTCTGGTCATCGGCCTGGCGGCAGCGATACTGCCGGCGCGTCGTGCGGCGCGGCTCAACGTCCTGGAGGCCATCTCCACCGAGTAGAGGCCGGCCGCGGTGGTGTGCGCCATTAGCTTGTCCTTCCGCTCCGGCGCTGCGCGCGCTCCATCTCCCGTTTGATGTCTTCCTCGGAGATGGGACGGCGTCCGTAGAGGTCCCAACCGTGGAGCACGAGGCCGATGCCCCATCCACCCAGGACCCAGCCGGGCCAGAAGTACCCCGCGCTCGTCACCGCCCAGATGACGATCAGGCCTGCATTGACGACCGCGTAGACGATGAGGTGCTTGATGAAATCGCGCCGCGCGTTGATTCGCTTGATTGCCGCAGCGCGCCTGTCGGTTGGATCAGTGGTTGCCGTTGTCGTACCTCCTGCCCCATCTGTGTCGGCGTTTGTAGATGCGACGCTCCTGCTAATTTACGCGAGCCCGAGGCCAGCGCTGTTAGACGCGATCGCCCTGTTCTAATTGCCCGTCAGGAATCGAGTACAACGGAGAATGATTTCTCGGCTCGGGATCCGTCTGGAGAGACGAACACTCCAGTCTGTGAGGAGACGACCGTGGGCAAGATCCTGGTACACGAATTCACCACCGTTGACGGTGTCATCGATGCGCCCGCCTGGGCGGGCGACTACCCGTTCGACACACGGATGGGCGAGGCCATCAGCGCCATCATGGGTTCAAGCAAGGCGATCCTCCTGGGTCGCCGCACCTTCGAGATGTTCGCTCCCGCCTGGTCCGTCAGAACCGCCGCGGACGACCCCGGCGCGCCCTTCATGAACGAGTCGCCGAAGTACGTTGTCTCCGCCACGCTGAAGAGCGCCGAGTGGAAAAACTCGACCATCCTCGGCCCCTACGACGCGGACGCGATCGGCGATCTCAAGGAGCGGGTAGCGGCACCCTGGTGCGGGCGATGCTGGCCGACGGTCTGGTGGACGAGGTGCACCTGTTCATGTATCCGCTTGTCGCGGGCGCGGGCGGGCGGCTCTTTCCGGAAGGCGGCGCCAGCGCAAAGTTCACGCTCGGTGGGACCGAAGCCTACGACGGTGGCGTGCTGCACCTGACATACATGCCGGTGCAGTAGCCTCAGGCGACGTGCCCGAGTGCGGCGAGCCGGCGCCGTATCGCGTCCTCGGCCACAGGCACCGAGCCGAACACTTCGGCCTGGCGCCGCGTGTCGGCGACGTACCGGCCCGTACGGAAGAAGTCGAACATCGCGATCAGATCCTTCATGGCGTCGTCGGGCATCCCGGCGTTGCGCAGCTGCGCGGGATCCATCTCCATGAGCTCTAGCGGCCGCCCCAGGATCTTCCCGGCGATCTCGACGATATCCCGCCCGGTGACGGCGCGGTCCCACCCGATGTCGATGCGCTCGCCATCGGAGACGTCGGCGTCGACGGCAGCAGCGAGAACGTCGGCCAGGTCCGGCGTGTACACGAAGGTCATGGGTACGGTGCTGTCGCCCATCCAGGCGATCCGCCCGGCCGCAAACCCGTCGCCGCCCCACATGCCGACCTGATCCACAAAGGCCCCGGGCCGCAGCGCGACGAAGGGCACGCCACGCGCAGCAAGGGCGTCCTCGGCGACCTTCTTTGCCCAGAAGTGCGGCACGTCCCGCGCCTCGTGACAGTTGAGGATGCTGGTGAAGACAAACCGGCGGACGCCAGCGTCGGCCGCCGCATCGATCAGATTCGCGTTACCCGTGTGATCCGTCTCAATGGTGTCGCCAGGCGTATGGCGCGTGTACCCCGCCGCCGACGAGACGACTGCGTCGACGCCGTCCAGAGCGTTCCGCAGCGAAGCGATGTCGAGCAGGTCGCCGGCAGCAAGCTCGGCACCCGCCGCCACCAGCGGCGCAGTTGTCGTCGTCGGGCGTACCAGTGCGCGGACGTGCTTGTTGCGGGCGACCAGGTGCGCGACGACCTGGCTGCCGAGCATTCCGGTGCCACCGACGACGAGAACAGGTGCATCTGGCATTGTGGTTCCTCAGCGTTTCGCAGGCAGCGACCGTGCGTACTCGACGCCACGCGCGACCCATCGCTCGAGCTGACGTCGCGTGCGCACTACGCCCTCATCGATCCGCAGCCAGCCGTGCATCTCCCGACCGCGCATCACCATGGGCTCGGCTTCCGACCGGCTGACGAGCCGCGCGCCCTCAGCGGGGTCGACGCGGAGCAGCAGCCCGCCCTGCCCGCTGGCGGCGACCGCCATGTTCCCTCCGATCAGGAAGGCCAGGCCGCCGAACATCCGCTGCTCGGTGACGCCGCGCTCGGCCGCCACGATCGCCCGGATGCGGTCGGCGAGCTCTTCGTCGTATGCCACCAGCGAAATCCTAGCGTCAGCGATCGCTAGGGGTGCGACGGCGCTGGGGGCGCGCCCTCGATCTCGAACATCAGGTCGTCCGGGTAGCAGTAGTACCAGTCCTCGCCGGGCTCATCTGAGCGGATGATCGGATCGCCGATCGTCTGGTAGTGCGCCGTGGCGTGCTTGCCGGGCGAGAAGTCGCAGCAGCCGACGTGCCCGCACTGCTGGCACACGCGAAGGTGTACCCAGTCGTGTCTTCCGGCAGCCACGCATTCCACGCAACCTGTTCCAGACGGTGTGACCTCGATGATCTGATCGAGATGCGAGCACGTGGCGTTCATGTCGATCTCCTGGTGGCGTCGAGAGATTCCGCGTCGGGCGTCGGGAAGTCCGTCCACGCTGGGTCCCACCCGCGCATCCGCGCCGACAGGCCGCGGTACGTGCTGTCGCAGAAAGCGAGCACCGCCTGGCGAGGGTCAACCGCTGCCCGCGCCTTGTCGTACGGCAGAAGAAACTCGCCTCTCGTCTCGCTCCACGCGGCGCCATCGGGCCCGACCGCGATGTGCTCGACGCCCGGTGGCGCAGGGTATCCGTAGGCGAAGAAGGCGGAGCCTGGAGTGCGCTCGTCGCCCGGCCACCAGCCGGCACAGATCTGCTCGGCATCGCCGCCGAAGCGTGCAATGACGCCGGCGCCCGGTTCAGTCGGGTGCGGGACCAGTGAGTAACGAGTGAGCGCCAGGTCGAAGGTGCCCCAGAAGAAGTGCACCGGGGTCGTCCTGCCCCGAAAACGGGCACGGTGCTGCTTCAGCACGGTGTCGACGATTGACAGGACCTGCTGAAAACGGTGCACGTACGCCGCGTCATAGGTGTGATGCCTCCGGTCGTCTGGCAGCGGTATGGGATCCG
>VBJV01000147.1:3071-3665 GCA_005879785.1 Chloroflexota bacterium | reverse complement strand
CAACGACGCCGGCATAGAAATCCGCGACCGCGTTCCCCAGCGGAACGCGCTCGACCGCGCCGTCGCTGGTGCGAATCACCAGCACGTGGTCGAGCAGGTCGAATTCGGCGTCGAACGCCCGCAGGCCCACAGGGATGGGTGATGTGGTCAGCCCCCGTGCGGTTACGTACAGCGGCACGTTGCCCCACTCGGGCTCGAATGGAGCAAGGGCAAGGCGAAGCTTTCCCACCGCTTGCGTGTACATGTGCAGTGTGTCGCGGGTGGCGCGCCACTCGTCATACGGGAGCGCCGGCCAGGTGTCAGCGGTCATGGGGACGTCATGCTAGCCACCCGCGCCGCCGCTCGGTGGACGTAAGCTGCGCTTCGACGGATGATGTTCGTTGAATGCTCATCGACGGCTTCGAAGGCGGCGCGAACTTTGTCAGCGAGCGAGCGCTGATCGTCGCCGCGCCGGCAGGGCGTGTGTGGGAGGTGCTGCCGCAGCTACCCGTGGCACTGCGCCACTCGCGGCTGGCCGCGCTGGCCGTCGGTCCTCTTCTGGTGGCGGCCGCGTTGCGCCGCGACATGAGCTGGGGCGACCGCAGCTTCGGGACA
>VBJV01000147.1:0-3000 GCA_005879785.1 Chloroflexota bacterium | reverse complement strand
GACGAAGGCCGCGAGGTGGTGCTGCTCGGCCGGCATCGCTTTGCGAGTTATGCCAGCTGCTTCACCGTCACGGCGCTGAGCCGGCGACGCAGTCGCGCTGCGAACGTCACGCGAGCCACGTTTGTATCAGAGGGCCTTGGGAGCCTGTATCTCGCCGGCGTCAGAGTCTTTCACGACCCGTATACCGACTGGATGCTGCGCGTGCTGAAGCACCTGGCCGAATCGTGACGCGTCGTCCGACCTGAAGGCGGTTCAGGCATCCGGAGCCGCCTGCGCGGTGCAGCGTTATAACACCTCTATCAGGTTCTCTGATATAATGCAGGGTATGTTTCAAGCAGGTCCATCGGAGCAAACGGGGCGCCTCACGCTCCGCTGCCCGGACTGCGGCCGCCCCAACGCACTGCAGCGCCTGGTCGCCAAGGGCGAAAGCGTGTTCGCCATCTGCCACGGGTGTGAGCGACAGCTCCGGACGTTGTGGAACGCACCCCACCTCCAGAGCTTCCGGCCGGCAACCGGTAGGACGTCTACGGCGTGGCGGACGGGTTGATCCCGCAGGTGTTCCTCAGGCCGCATCTGCGGCGGGCTCGTAGGCGTCCGTCTCGGCGCTCGCCTCGAGCGGCGAGTGCGCCACGCGCAGCCGTGTCGCGCCGATCACGGCCGCCGCTGTGGCGAACACAGCACTGACGACGAAGGCGACGTGATAGCCGTTCACGAGCGCCGTGAGCGGATCCGACCCTGTGACCCGCAGACTGCCGGTGGTGGATGCGGCCAGGCTGGCCAATACGGCGAGGCCGAGCGCTCCTCCCATCATGAACGCGGTGTTGACGATGCCCGAGGCGAGACCCGAGTCCTCGGGCGCCACGTCGCTCATCGCCGCGAGCAACAGCGGATTGAATGCGATACCCGCCCCGAGACCGAGCAGGATCATGCTGGGCAGCACGTCGACGAAGAAGTTGCCGGCGACGGGCGCGCGCGCGAACAGCAGCAGACCGGCGGCAGCGCATAGCAACCCGGCGGACAGCGGTGGCTTCACCCCGAAGCGCATCACCAGCTTGGCTGATATCACCATCGAGCAGGCGCCCATGATCAGGTTGGCGGGCAGGAACGCGAGGCCGACCTGGAGCGGCGTGTAACCGAGCACCAGCTGCAGGTACAGCGCTGACAGGAAGAACCAGCCGAACATCCCGGCTGCCCAAAGGACCCCGATCACGTTCGCGGTCGCCACGTTGCGGAGGCGCACCACGGCGAGCGGCATCAGCGGTGAGCCGACGCGCGACTCGATGAACACGAAGGCTCCCAGCAAGGCTGCGGCGACGGAGAGACGCGCGATCGTGAGTCCCGATGTCCAGCCGGCCTGGTTGCCGTTCACGATCGCGTACACCGCGAGGATGAGTGACGCCGTCACCGTGACCGCACCGGCGACGTCGAGACGCCGCTC
The DNA here is from genome assembly GCA_005879785.1 of Chloroflexota bacterium. Taxonomy (GTDB): domain Bacteria; phylum Chloroflexota; class Dormibacteria; order Aeolococcales; family Aeolococcaceae; genus CF-165. The sequence goes on along the minus strand of VBJV01000147.1, from coordinate 1,562 downwards.
GGTGTCGCGTGCGTGGCGGCCGGGAAGCAGTCGCAGGGTCAGCACGATGACGGCGATCCCGATCGGCAGGTTGACGAGGAACACCCAGTGCCAGTTGAGTGCGTTGGTGAGGACCCCGCCGAGCAGCACGCCGATCGAGCCGCCGCCGGAGATGACAAACCCGAGGATGCCCATCGCCTTGGCGCGCTCGGCCGGCTCAGAGAACAGGTTCATGATCAGCGACAGCGAGACCGCCGAGGCGATCGCCCCGCCCACGCCCTGAACAGTGCGCGCGGTGACCAGGAATCCCTGCGAACCGGCGAGGCCGCAGAACAGCGAGGCCACGGTGAACAGCGCGATGCCGGCGATGAAGAGGCGGCGGTGCCCGAACAGGTCACCGAGCCGCCCGCCGAGCAGCAGGAAGCCGCCGAACGTGAGCAGGTACGCGTTGACGACCCAGGCCAGGGAGGTCTGCGAGAAGCCCAGGTCTGTCCGGATCGACGGCAGCGCGACGTTCACGATCGTGGTGTCGAGGACGATCATCAAGCTGCCCAGACAGAGAACGATCAAAGCGAGCCAGCGGCGTGTCATGGATCTGCTCCTTTGCGGGTTGTCGTTCAGCACGTAGCCTCAGACCGCCCCTCCCCGCCGGACTCATCGGTGCACGGGCGATGAGTTCGCAGCCTCCCGACCGTCCTGCTATTGATGACTGCACGTCCCCTGCGCACGATCGCCTGCTGCGCGAAGGCGCTCGCGCCCGACGCGGTCAGCCTCGATGCGCTGGCCCGCCTGCAGCTGGCCGCGCGCCGGCGCGGTCAGCAGATCCATCCGTATGAAGTCTCGCGTGAATTGCAGGAGCTGATCGCGTTCTGCGGCCTGCGCGACGCGCTAGGAATCGAGGTGCAGGGGCAGGCCGAAGAGGGGGAAGAGCGAGGCGGTGTCGAGGAAGAACGTCAGCTCCACGATCCTGCCTCCTGACAGCTCGAGGACCTGGAGCGCCCAGGGTTCGAAGCCGTCGCCGGTGGCACTCGGCTTGTACTGCCCGAACGCGGGCGACTCGTTGGCGGCGATCGTCGGGATCACGCGCGAATCCTTGCAGCCGATCCCCGGCCCCCACCACCAGGCGAAGATGTCGTCGCGGCCGCTGAGCCACATGTCGTACGGCGGCATCGATTGTGTCGCGTCCTCATGGATCAGGGAGGTGAGGGCGTCGAGGTCGTAGCGCTCGAACGCGCGCACGTAGCGTGCCAGGAGCGCGCGATCGTCATCGTCGAGTGGCGGCGCCGGTTGGTCGGCGCTCACCTTGCGAGCGGCGAGCGTCGAGCGGGCCCGCTGCAGCGCGCTGTTCACCGACGCCACGCTCGTGTCGAGCAGCTCGGCCACCTCGGACGCCTGCCAGCGGAGCACCTCGCACAGGATGAGCGCCGCGCGTTGGCGAGGCGGCAGATGCTGCAGCGCGGCAACGAACGCGAGCCGGATCGATTCGCGGGCGACCGCGACCTCTGCGGGGTCTCCCTCGGGTGCGATGAGACTGCTCGGCACCGGCTGGATCCAGAGCACCTCGGGCAGCGTGTTCAGGTTGG
>VBJV01000031.1:1586-21405 GCA_005879785.1 Chloroflexota bacterium | reverse complement strand
CAATCGAAACATCTGTTCGATCGGGAGGTCCAATGTCCGGTCACAGCAAGTGGGCTGGCATCAAGCACAAGAAGGCCGTCGTCGACGCACGACGCGGCCAGCTCTTCACGAAGGTCAGCCGCGAGCTGTCGGTGGCGGCGCGCGAGGGGGGCGCCGATCCCTCGGGCAACTTCCGGCTCCGCCTCGCCGTACAGAAAGCCCGAGAGGTCAACATGCCCGCCGACAACATCGATCGGGCGATCCAGCGCGGCGCAGGCGGCAAGGAGGGCGCGCAGCTCGAGGAAGTGCGCTACGAGGGCTACGGCCCGCACGGCATCGCGATCATGGTCGACACCGTGACCGACAATCGCAACCGCACCGTGGCCGCCATCCGCAACGTCTTCACCCGCTCCGGCGGCTCGCTGGGTGAGACCAACAGCGTGGGCTGGATGTTCACGCAGCAGGGTGTGATCCGCGTCGCCGCCGGGGCTCGCGACCCCGAGGAGCTCGCCCTCGAGCTGCTCGACGTCATCGACGTCGGCGACGAGGGCGACATCAGCGTCGACGGCGCCGATGTGCAGGTGTCGCTGTCGCCGTCGCGATTCGAGGGAGCGCGACGCACGCTCGAGGAGAAGGCCTACACGGTTGACAGTGCTGAGGTGACAATGCACCCGAGCACATCGGTGCCGGTTGACGCACGCCAGGCGCCGGCGGTGCTGCGCCTTCTCGACGCATTGGAGGAACACGACGACGTCCAACAGGTCTATGCCAACGTCGAAATACCGGACGAAGTCCTCGAATCTGTCAGCTGACCGCGCGGCCGGCGCCGTGAAACCGCGCTGATGCGCGTGCTCGGCGTGGACCCGGGACTCGCGCGCACCGGTATCGCGCTGGTTGACGGCGTCCCCGGGAGGCTGTCGCTCGTGCACGCGGCGTGCCTCGAGACCGCGCCACAGACCAGCGACGCTGCTCGGTTCGTCAACTTGATGGACCTGGTCCTCGATGCGTGCGCGTCGCTGCAGCCGGAGGTCGCAGCCGTCGAGCAGCTGTACTTCTCCACCAACCGCCGCACCGCGATGCGGGTCAGCGAGGCGCGCGGCGTGATCCTGTGCGCGCTGGGACGCGCCGGCGTCGACATCGCCGAGTACAACCCGGTGCAGGTCAAGGAGGCGGTGTGCGGCTACGGTGCGGCGCGCAAGCCGCAGGTGTCGCGCATGACCGTGCAGCTGCTGCACCTGCGTGAGGCCCCCGACCCCGACGATGTGGCCGACGCCTGCGCGGTGGCCATCTGCCACCATCATCGCGTGCGCATCAGTTCGCTGTCGCCACGCCGGCAGACGGCGGCGCCCAGCCGGCTCGACGCCGCCGTCGCCGCGGCGCGCGCCCGGCTGGCGCGAGCTTCGCGATGATCGCGATGCTGCGCGGCGCCCTCGCCGCCACCGGCGACGACCACGTGGTCCTCGACGCGGGCGGCGTTGGCTATGAGGTGTTCTGCCACCTGCGCACGCTGGCAGCTCTGCATGAGGCGCACGGCAACGAGGTGACGCTGCACGTGCACACCAGCGTCAGCGACGATGCCATTCGTCTCTTCGGTTTCACCGGCCCGGAGGAGCTGAAGCTGTTCCGTCTGCTGCTCGGCGTCGAGCGTATCGGTCCGAAGGCTGCGCTGGGCATCCTCGGCCGCGCCGAGCTGCCGGCGCTGGTGCGAGCCATCCGAGGCGGAGACATCTCGCTGGTGGCGACCGTGCCGGGGATCGGACGCAAGACCGCGGAGCGCGTCATCCTCGAGCTGCGCGACAAGCTCGACGGGCTCGCCATCCCAGGGGACGCCGCGTGGCAGCCGGCAGACGCGCGTGATGCCCTGGGCGCCGCGGTGGCCGGGCTGGTGGGGCTCGGCTTTCGTGAACCGGAAGCGCGCGCTGCGGTCAACGCCGCCAGCGGTGACGGCTCGAGCGGCGATGTCGCCCAGCTGGTCGGAGCCGCGCTGCGCAGGCTCGATTCCGCGGGCGCGCCGCGATGAGCGACGCGCGCACCGTCGCGCCCGAGGAGATCGACGAGGAGCGCGCCGCCGACGTCGCCCTTCGTCCCAGCCGGCTCGACGAATTCGTCGGCCAGAGCGCGGTGCACGAACAGGTGCGCATCCTCGTCGAGGCGGCGGCACATCGCGGTGAGGCCCTCGACCACGTGCTGCTCTACGGGCCGCCCGGGCTCGGCAAGACGACCCTCGCTCAGATAATCGCCAACGAGATGGGCGTGCACGCGCGCCTCACCAGCGGCCCGGCGCTGGAGCACCAGGGGATGCTGGCGTCGATCCTCACCAGCCTCGAGGACCGCGACGTGTTCTTCATCGACGAGGTGCACCGCCTCAACCGCGCCGTGGAGGAGGCGCTCTACCCGGCGATGGAGGACCTCGCTTTCGATTTCGTCGCCGGCAAGGGCGCCGGCGCGCAGACGCTGCGGCTCTCGCTGAAGCGCTTCACCGTGATCGCCGCGACCACGCGGGCGGGCGCGCTCGGGGGACCGCTGCGCGACCGTTTCGGGGTCACCTTTCGCCTCGACTTCTACGCCGTCGACGAGCTGGTGGCCATCGCCAACCGGTCGGCGCGGCTGCTCGAGGTGGAGCTCGACGCGGCGGGGGCGCAGCTCATCGCTTCGCGTGCACGAGGGACGCCGCGGATCGTCAACCGGCTGCTGCGCCGCTCGCGCGACTACGCGCAGGTACGCGCAGCCGGCCATATCGACGCCGCGGTGGCGGCGGCGGCGCTCGACGTGCTCGGCATCGACTCGCTCGGGCTGGACGAGCTGGACCGGCGCGTGGTCGGCGTGCTGTGCGGGTCACTGCGCGGACACCCGGTCGGCGTGCAGACGATCGCCGTCAGCGTGCAGGAGGACCCCGACACCATCGAGGACGTGGTCGAGCCGTTTCTCATCCGCATCGGGCTGCTGGCACGGACCCCGCGGGGCCGGCTGGCCACGGCCGCCGCGTACCAGCACCTTGGCATGGCGCCGCCGGCAAGCGCGCCCGGATCGGCCGAACCGCAGGCCGAGCTCTTCGACAGCTGAACGCCGCGAGACTCGCGACGTGACCCTGCCCGCGAGCGACTTCGACTACGAGCTCCCGGCGCCGCGCATCGCGCAGACGCCGCCGGCCCGCCGCGACGCATCGCGGTTGCTGCACGTGGCCGCCGATGCAGTGCTCAGCGACCGCTGCTTCGCCGACCTGCCCCAGCTGCTGTCGCCGGGCGACCTGCTGGTGGCCAACGACACCCGGGTGCGCAGGGCGCGGCTGCTGGGCACGCGCAGTGATGGCGGCCGCGCCGAGATACTCGTGCTGGAGCGGGTCGGCGATGCGACGTTCTCGTGCCTGGTGCGTCCCGGGCGCCGGCTGCCGGTGGGCTCACGAGTGACCATCGGTGACGGTCTGGCAGCGACCGTTGAAGCTGCCGCGCGTGATCATGACGGTGCACGGACCGTCCGATTCGAGGGTCATCGCGGCGAGCTCGAGGCGGCTTTCGAGCGGCTCGGTGCGATGCCGCTGCCGCCGTACATCCACGGCCGGCTCGACGACGCTGAGCGCTACCAGACGCTGTATGCGCGTGGCGATTCCACCTCGGCCGCGGCGCCCACCGCCGGCCTGCACTTCACGCCCGAGGTGATGAAGCGGCTGCGCGCCCGCGGCGTGGGCTGGGCGACCGTGAGCCTCGACATCGGGCTGGCCACCTTCGCGCGCATCCGCAGCGATGACGTCAACTCCCATGTCATGCACGAGGAGCGCTTCACGCTGCCGCCGGCGACCGCCGCCGCGGTCGAGCGCACCCGGCGCGACGGCGGCCGCGTGGTCAGCGTGGGCACGACCACCCTGCGCGTGCTGGAGACCTGCGCGACGCCGGCGGGCACGGTCACGCCGGCCAGCGGGGTGACACGCCTTTTCGTGCGTCCCGGACATGAATTCCAGGCCGTCGACGCGTTGCTCACCAACTTCCACCAGCCACGCTCGTCCCTGCTGGTGCTCCTGGCCGCGTTCATCGGCCAGGCCGCCTGGCGCAACGCGTACGCGCACGCGCTGCGCTCCGGGTATCGGTTCCTGTCCTTCGGCGACTGCATGCTCTGCTGGCGGGCCGGGTGAGCACGTTCGCGTTGGAGGCCGTGGACGGTACGGCCCGGGCCGGCCGCGTGGCGACCAGGCACGGCATGTTTCGCACGCCTGCGTTCATGCCGGTGGGGACGCATGCCACGGTGAAGGCGCTGCACCCGGACGAGGTGCGCGACTCCGGGGTTGGCGTGCTGCTCTGCAACGCATATCACCTGGCCCTGCGGCCCGGCCTGCAGCTCATCGAGAGCGCCGGAGGGCTGCACGAGTTCATGGGCTGGGACGGTCCGATCCTCACCGACAGCGGCGGTTATCAGCTGGTCAGCCTGGGGGCGGTCGCCGCGGTCGACGATGAGGGGGCGACCTTCGTGTCGCCGTACGACGGAGCGCGGATGCGCGTCAGCCCCGAGGAGGCAGTGCGCAACCAGGCGCGCCTCGGCGCCGACATCCTCATGTGTCTCGACCACCCGGTTGCGTACGGAGCGGAACAGTCGGCGGTGGCGGCGGCCACCGAGCGCACCCATCGCTGGGCGGAGCGCTGCCGTACGGCTCATGCGGACAGCGGCCGGCTGCTGTTCGGCATCGTGCAGGGCGGGTTCACCGGGGAGGGGCGGCGCGAATCGGCGCGCACCGTCACATCCCTGGGCTTCGACGGCATGGCGGTGGGCGGTCTCGCGGTGGGAGAGCCGCCTGAGTTGATGCTGCAGCTGACCGAAACAGTTGTGGCGGAGCTGCCCGCGGACCGCCCGCGGTACTTCATGGGTCTGGGCACGGACGCCGAACTGCTGGCCATGGTCGCGCTGGGCGTGGACATGTTCGACAGCGTCGTGCCCACCCGGCTGGCGCGCAACGGCACGGCGCTGACGCCGTCGGGTCACCTCTCGCTGCGCAACGCTCGCAGCCGCGATGATCTTCGGCCCATCGACGAAGCCTGCCCGTGCGCCGCGTGCAACGGATTCTCGCGCGCCTACCTGCGCCATCTCTTCGCGGCCGGCGAGATCCTGGCGCACCGCCTGGTGAGCCTGCACAACCTCACCCACCTGGCGCGGATGATGGACGCGGCGCGCGTGGCGATCCTCGAGGGCGGATTCAGCGCATTTCGGGCCGACGCGGAAGGCCGGCTTGGCCTCGCCGCAGGCTAGAGTCGGATGTCGTGTTCCGGATCACCCGTCTGCGGCTGGCAATCGTCCTGGCGGTGGTCCTCGGCGCGATCTTCGTCGACGGCTTCGCGCTGATCTACCGGCTGACGGTGAACGAATGGTTCCCCAAGCCGCTCACCTCGATTCCCAACATCGCCGGCAAGCAGGTCTACCTGCCCCGCGGCCTCGATCTGCAGGGCGGCACCGAACTGGTCATCGCCGTCTGCCGGGGCAACAACGATCCGCCCGCTGTCAACTGCCGCAACGGACCGCCGAACGGGCACTCGGTGACGGATGCGCGCGACGCCACGATCCCCATCCTGCGACAGCGAGTCAACGCACTCGGCGTCTCGGAATCCCCGGTGCAGCCTCAGGGGTCCGACCAGATCCTGGTCACGCTGCCGGGAATCGGTCTCAAACAGGCGATCGACACCATCGGCACTACCTCCAAGCTGCACTTCGCCACGCCCGTCCCGGGGGGACCGAACCCCAATGACCCGAACTTCATCGCCGATCAGCAGAACCTCTTCGACGTCAGTGAGCTGGGTAACCAGGTGCTGTATCCGCCCGGGTACCACTGGAAGATCGATCCCAACATCGACGCCAGCGATGTGACCTCGGCAGACGTTGGCGTGGGTCAGAATTCCGAGCCGGCTGTCGACATCACGTTCAACGGGCACGGCGCTTCGGAGTGGTCGAAGATCACGACGACGGCGTTCCAGGCCTACCAGGGCAACACCGCCAACCCGCCCGCGACCGCCAAGGTGGCCATCTTCCTGGACAACAAGGTGCTGACCGCACCCAACGTGATCAGCGGCGGCCAGACCAACAACACCCAGATCACCGGCGGCTTCACCACTCCACAGGCGACCCTGCTGGCAAACCAGATCAGCGCCGGCGCGCTGCCGGCGGAGATCGGCACCGTGTCGACCACAGAGGTGAGCGCAACACTGGGACAGCATTCGGTCACCGCCAGCCTGATCGCCGGAGCGGTCGGCCTGCTCATCGTGATCCTGTTCATGATCGGCTACTACCGGTTCCCCGGTGTCCTGGCCACGCTCGCGCTCTTCGTCTACGCGCTGATCGTGCTGGCCATCTTCAAGCTGTTCCCGGTGACCATGACGCTGGCCGGCCTTGCCGGTTTCGTGCTGAGTGTGGGCATGGCCGTCGATGCCAACGTGCTCATCTTCGAACGAACGCGTGACGAGTTACGCCACGGCAGAGGTGTGGCCGTGGCCGTGGAAACCGGCTTCCGGCGCGCCTTTCCGGCCATCCGCGACAGCAACATCTCCACCCTGATCGCCACCATCCTGCTGGCATATTTCGGCAGCAGCGTGGCCCGCGGCTTCGCGATCACGCTGATGATCGGCGTGATCGTGTCCTTCTTCAGCGCCATCACGATCACCCGCTCGCTGTTCGCCGCGGTGCTGCGCTGGCGCCTGGGCCGCAACCCGTCGCTCTACACCGAGATCCACGAAGAATATGCGGAACGCCCACCCCGCGGACGCTTCGACATCGTGCGTGCCCGCAACTGGTATTTCGCCGCGTCGCTCGCCATCATCATCCCCGGCATCCTGGCCATCATCTTCTGGGGTTTCCGCCTCGGCATCGACTTCGCCGGCGGCAACCGCATCGACGTGGCGCTGAGCACCCACCCCAGTCAAACAATGGTCCGGACCGCTGTGTTCAAGGTTGCAAGCGACCTGACACCGGTGGTCGAAGCGGCGGCCAAAGGGCACTTCTTGATCACCACCCTCCCGGCCGGGATCGACCGCGTGGTGCAGATCGACAACGCGCTGGACAGCCAGTTTCACATCGTCAAAGACGCCGCCGGGAAGCCACAGGTGCAGGTGCAGCAGGTGGGGCCGTCAATCGCCTCCAGCCTGGTGACCAACGCGGTGATACTCATCCTTCTCGCCGCCGGCGGTATTGCCGTGTATCTGGCGTTCGCCTTCAGGCGGCAGCGTGCCATCTCACCGTGGCGATTCTCGATGTGCACCTTCCTCAAGCTGCTCCACGACGTGTTCGTGCTGCTCGGTATCTGGGCCATCCTGGGGCACTTCTCCGAGCTCGGCCAGGTCGACAGCCTCTTCGTCACAGCGCTGCTCACCTCGGTGGCATTCTCCATCCACGACACCATCGTGGTGTTCGATCGCGTGCGCGAGAACCTGCGCGTCGGACCCCGCTTGACGTTCGACCAGATCATCAACCTGTCGACGGTGCAGACGATGACTCGGTCGCTCAACACGTCGCTCACCGTAGTGTTCGTGCTGCTGTCGCTGGTGCTGTTCGGCGGCGAGTCGATTCGTGGCTTCGTGCTGGCGCTGCTGATCGGCATCGTCACCGGCACGTACAGCTCGATCTTCAACGCGAGCACGTTGCTGGTCGCCTGGGAGAAGGTACGCGGACACACGACCGTGAAGCCCTCCGGTGGCCCGCGCCGCGTGCAGCCCCGCGCCGCCTGAGAACGAGGAAGGAGCGGAGCCCGTACACTCATAGACCAGCGGCGGCAACACATGAAGAACGACACGGGCATCGAGATCGCGAGCCTGATGCGTCCATCTCTGACGCACCTCGGCATCGAGCTGGTCGACGTGCAGTGGTCAGGCGCCGGGCATGGCGCCGTGTTGCGCCTGGTCATCGACCGTCCCGGCGGCGTGAGCCTCGACGACTGCGAGCGCGCGTCCAAGGCGGCCAGCGCGGTGCTCGACGCGTACGACCCCATCCGGACGCGCTACCGGTTGGAGGTCACCTCGCCGGGCGCTGAACGCCCGCTGCTGCACCGCCAGGACTGGGTGCGCGCGCTCGGATACAAGGTGAACGTGCGCCTGCGCAGCGGCACCGCCGAAACCGTCATCGAAGGACGCCTACTGGCGCTCGCCGACGGAGACGCCGAGATTGAGGTGCGCGAGCGCAGGGGCAAGCGCGTGGTGCCGATCGCGCTCGACGCGGTGATCGCCGCGCGCATCGCGGTGGACATCTGATGCCCGACCCCAGCGCTGACCCGCTGCTCGTGCTCCACGACGTGGCCAAGATCACGGCGCTGAGCGAGGCGCAGATCACGCAGGCCGTGGAGCAGGCCGTAGCCGACACCTACCGGCGGCTTGTCGACGACGACCCCGAGGTCCGTGCTCGGGTCGATCTGACCCATTCCACGTGGCGCGTGTTCCGTGTCGAGGGCGAGGCCGAGCGCGAGGTGACCGTCGGCCATGCCGACTTCGCACGACAGGCCGCCGCGGCGGCGCGGGCCGCCGTCGCCACCCGGCTGCTCGAGGCGGGGCGCCGCCACGTGCTCTCCGAGGCCGCCAGCCGGCGCGGCCAGCTGATCGACGCCGTGGTCGAGCGCGCCGGTGGCCGCGCCTGGTACGTGGACGCGGCCGGGGTACCCGGGGTCCTGCCCCCCGAGGAGCAGATCCCCAGCGAGGACATCCGGCTCCGCCAGCACCTCAAGGTGATCGTCATCGAGGGGCGCCGGCGGGGCAGCGACGCCATAGCCGTCGTGTCGCGGTCACACCCCCTGCTGGTGCAGCGGCTGATGGAGCAGGAGGTGCCTGAGCTGCAGTCAGGCCAGGTGGTGATCCGGGCGATTGCCCGCGAGCCCGGGCGTCGCACCAAGGTCGCGGTGGAGGCGCCCGCCGGCGATCTCGATCCGCAGGGGGCCTGCATCGGGCCGCGCGGGGTGCGCCAGCGGGCGGTGACCTCGGAGCTGGGGGACGAGCAGGTGCAGATCGTGGCCTGGGCAGGCGACCCCGCCAGGTACGTGGCCAACGCGCTCATCCCCGCCTCCGTGCTCGGCGTCGTGCTCGATCAGGAGAGCCACACCGCCCACGTCACCGTCCCTGACGACCAGCTGTCTCTGGCCATCGGCCGGGCAGGGGAGAACGCGCGCCTGGCGGCCCGCCTCAGCGGCTGGCGCATCGACATCCGGGGGCCGCAGCAGTGACGTCAAAAGCGTCGGGGCGGACGCCGCAGCGCACCTGCGTGGGCTGCCGGCGGACGAGACCCCGCCTCGAGCTGGTGCGGCTGGCCCTCTCGCGGGCTCCCGGACGCGTTACGCTTGATCCGCACTGCCGGCTCCCCGGACGCGGCGCGTACATCTGCCGCGAAACGGGTATCACCTGCCTTCGGGAGGCGGCGCGCCGTCGCTCCCTCGCACGCTCGCTCCGTGTTGGGAGTGATGTAATCGACGAGGCCGCTCTGGCCGTGGAACTGGGGCGGCTGCAACCGGAGGTATCGACATAGCCACCGTCAAGAAGCTCATCCTGCCGGCCACCCTCACCGTGGCCGAGCTGGCCGAGCGCCTCGGCGTGTCCGGCCCGCAGGTGATCAAGTACCTGATGACCAACGGCGTCGCGGCAGCGCTCAACCAGGCCGTCGACTTCGAGACGGCGGCGCTGGCCGCCGATCACTTCGGTTTCGAGGCGGAGAGCGAGGACGCGGCGGTCGAGGCCGCCGTCGAGGCGACCGGCGTGGCCGGGCAGCCGGGACGAGCCCGGCACCCGCTGCTCGACCTCTCCGGCGAGGATCCCGCGACGCTGGTGCCGCGCCCACCCGTGGCGGCGGTGCTGGGCCACGTCGACCACGGCAAGACCTCGCTGCTCGACGTCATCCGCAAGACCAGGGTGGCGGCGGGCGAGGCCGGCGGCATCACCCAGAGCATCGGCGCGTACCAGGTCATGCACAAGGGCCGGCCGATCACCTTCATCGACACCCCCGGCCATGAGGCGTTCACCGCCATGCGGGCGCGCGGCGCCGACGTCACCGACATCGCGATCCTCGTGGTCGCGGCCGACGACGGCGTCATGCCCCAGACGGAGGAGGCGATCCAGCACGCGCGCGGAGCCGGGGTGCCCATCGTGGTGGCGGTCAACAAGATCGACAAGGACGGCGCCAACCCCGATCGCGTGCTGCAGCAGCTCGCCGATCGCGGTCTGGTGAGCGAGCAGTACGGCGGCGACACCCAGGTGGTGCGCACCAGCGCCAAGAGCGGCGATGGCCTCGACGACCTGCTCGAGAACATCCTGGTGACCGCCGATATCCTCGTGCAGCCCAAGGCCAACCCCAAGCGGGCCGCGGTCGGCACGGTGATCGATTCGCACCTGGAGCGGGGCCGCGGTCCGATCGCCACCGTCCTGGTGCAGAACGGCACGCTGAAGGTCGGCGACAACATCGTCGCAGGCGCGGTGTTCGGCAAGGTGCGCGCGCTGCTCGACGACAGCGGCCGCAAGGTGCAGGGCGCCGGCCCGAGCACCCCGGTGGTGGTGACCGGGCTGTCCGACGTGGTGGTCGCCGGCGAGGTGCTGCACGTGACCGACACGGAGCGGGCGGCGCGCACCCTGGCCGAGCAGCGCGCTCTGGCGCAGAAGCAGCGCCAGGTGCAGCCGGTCCGGCACATCAGCCTTGCCAGCCTCGAAGCGCACGCGGCCGAAGGCGAGACCAAGACGCTCAACCTGGTGCTCAAGGCCGAGGCCAACGGCTCGCTGGAGGCGCTGCGCGGCCAGATTGCCAAGCTGGGCGACGACCCTGCGGTCAAGATCAAGGTGGTGGGCGAGGGGGTCGGCGCGGTCAGCGAGTCCGACGTCAACCTGGCCAAGGTCAGCGACGCCATCGTCATCGGCTTCAACGTGCGGCCCGACGACCGGGCCCGCGCTGCCGCAGACGACCTCGGCGTCGACGTCCGTTACTACGACGTCGTGTACCACGTGACCGAGGACATCGAGAAGGCGGTCAAGGGCATGTACGAGCCGCGCATGGTGGAGGTCTTCCAGGGCCGCGCCGAGGTGCGCCGCGTGTTCACCGTCGACGGCAAGAACGCCATCGCCGGCTCGCACGTGCTCGACGGCAAGATCACGCGCAACGCGGTGTGCAAGGTGCTCCGCGACGGCGCCGAGGTCGCGCACAGCCGGATCGAGGCGCTGAAGCGTTTCAAGGACGACGTGCGCGAGGTGGTCAAGGACTACGACTGCGGCATCACGCTCGCAGACTTCAACGAATTCCAGGAAGGCGATGTGATCGAGGCGTACGTCGTGGAACAGCAGAACCTGTGACCGTGCGCAGCAGCCTGCGTCCGGCGCGCACACCGCGACGCGAGCGCGTGGCCGAGCAGCTGCGCGAGGAGATCTCCGCGCTGATGCTGCGCGACATGAAGGACCCGCGCGTGCGCCTGGCATCGATCAGCCGCGTGAGCGTGTCACCGGACCTGCGCGAGGCGCAGGTCATGGTCAGCGCGCTCGGCGGCGATGACGAGCGGCATGCGGTGGTGGACGCGCTGCGCCACGCGGAGGGTTTCCTGCGCGGCCAGCTCGGCGCCCGCCTCGAGAACCTGCGCAGCATTCCGCATCTGCACTTCGAGCTCGACGAATCGATCGCTTACAGCATCCACATCGACAGCGTGCTGCGCGAGCTCGACACGGATTCGCAGTGAGCGTCGCCACGCGCGGCTGGCCGAGCCTCGAGGAGGTGGCCGGCGAGATCCGCAGCATCGTGAGCGACGGCAGCGCGGTGGGGTGCATGGCGCACAAGGACGCGGACGCCGACAGCCTCGGCTCCGCGCTCGGGTTCGCCCTCTCCCTGCGCGAGATGGGCAAGCGCGCGCATGTCATCGTGCCCGAGCCGCTGCCGCTGCTGCTGTCCTACCTGCCCGGCTTCGACACGCTCGAGACGGGGCAGCCCGCGGTCGACACCCTGTTCACCTTCGACTGCGCAACGCTCGAGCGCTTCGGCGAGGCGCGCCCCTACGTGGAAGGCGCGAACCGGGTCGTGAGCATCGACCATCACGCCAGCAACACGGGCTTCGGCACCATCAACCTCGTCGACCCTGATGCCAGCGCAACCGGACAGGTGGTCTTCAGGCTGCTCCGCGAGATCGGCGCGCCGATCACCCCCGCGGTCGCGAACAACCTGTATGCCGCACTCTTCACCGACACCGGCGGCTTCCGTCATGAGAACACGACCGAGGGCGCGCTGCGGCTGGGCGCCGAGCTGGTGGCGCTGGGTGCAGATCCGGCGTTCGTCGCGCTGCGCAGTTACAAGTGGCGCTCCATCCCGCGCGTGCGCCTCGAGGGTCTGGCCATCGCCGGCCTGCAAGCGGAATGCGGCGGCCGGCTGGTGTGGTCGCAGATCACGCAGGCGATGCTCGAAGAGGCGGGTGCCGACATGCAGGAGTCCGAAGGCGTCATCGACACCCTGCAGAGCATCGACACCATGAAGATCGCCATCCTGTTCAAGGAGAGCGAGCCGGCATCGACCAAGATCAGCGTGCGCAGCCGCGACCCGTACAACGCCACCGACGTGTGCACTCCGTTCGGCGGCGGGGGTCATCAGCGCGCCGCCGGCGCGGAGCTTCACGAACCGCTGCTCAGCGCGCGCCCCAAGGTGCTCGACGTCGCTCGACGGATGATCGAGTCGTCCGCTCCGCGATCTTAGTGTCGGCGTCGCCGACGCGCGGCGTCCTGCCACTCGACAAGCCGGCGGGGATCACCTCGTTCGACGCGGTGCGCGAAGTGCGACGCATCTTCGGCGAGAAGCGCGCCGGGCACGCGGGCACGCTCGACCCCACGGCGACCGGCCTACTGCCCATCTGCATCGGCCGGGCCACCCGGCTCGTCGACTACTTTCACGCCCAGCCCAAGACCTACCACTGTGTGGTGCGGCTCGGCGAGCGCAGCGACACTCTCGACACCGAGGGGGTGATCACACCGGGGAATGACGCCAGCAGCCTCGACGCCGCGCGTGTGTCCGCCGCGCTGCAGGCGTTCGTCGGTGACATCCAGCAGACCCCACCGATGCATTCCGCCGTCCGTCACGACGGGCGCCACCTGTACGAGCTGGCTCGCGAGGGGCAGGAGGTTGATCGGCAGCCGCGCAGTGTCACCATCACCAGCGCAGAGCTGATCGGCCTGCGCGCCGGGACAGTGGCAGAGGCCGAGATCGTGGTGACGTGCGGCAAGGGGGCGTACATGCGGGTGGTGGCGGCCGACCTCGGCGAGGCGCTGGGCACGGGCGGGCTGCTCGGCTGGCTGACGCGGACCAGGTACGGCCCGCTCGACCTGGCCTCCGCCATCACGCTGCCGGCGCTGGCGGCGCTCGACGATCCGACCACGGCGCTGCTGCCCCTCTCAGTCGCGGTCGAGCACCTGCCGCGGGTGGACATCGGACCCGCTGCGGAGCTGCAGCTGCGCAGGGGCCAGTCCGTGTGGCTGACACGGGCCCAGCAACCGAACGCGCGGGGCGAGTGCCGAGCGCATTCCGCGGCGGGCGACCTGATCGCTCTGGGCGATGTTCAAGGTGGCCTCTTCCGGCCCACCAAAGTGCTCGCCGGCTGATTGCGCCGCCGATGCGTCTCCTCAGCGAGTTGCCGGACGCTGCCCGGGGAACGCGCCCTGCAGCGGTGACGATCGGCAGCTTCGACGGGATCCATGTCGGGCACCTGCGGTTGCTGGCCCGGACAGTCGCCGAGGCACGCAGGATTGACGGCGAGGCCGCGGTGGTCACCTTCGATCCGCATCCGCGGTGCGTGGTCGACCCGCGCGGCTGCCCGCCGCTGCTCACCGCCCTCGATGAACGCCTGGAGCTGATTGCCGCAGCGGGGATCGACACCGCGGTTGTCCTTCGATTCACGCGTGAGTTGAGCCTCTGGAGCGCCGAACGCTTCGTCGCTGGGCTGTGCGGCGCCTTTGCGCTGCGCCGCCTGGTCAGCGGTCCAGGGTTCGCGCTGGGCAGCGGAAGGACGGGCACCATCGAGTACCTGCGCGGCGAGGGAGCGAAGCGCGGCTTCCGCGTCATCACCGCGGCGCCGGCGAGGCAGGACGGGGTGCGAGTGTCGTCGGGCAGGGTCCGTGACGCACTGGCGGCGGGGCGGCTCGGCGAGGCCAACCGCCTGCTGGGGCGGCCGTACAGCCTCGCCGGCACGGTGGGGCGGGGCAGTCAGATCGGCCGGCGTCTCGGTTTTCCCACCGCCAACCTCACGGTGGACCCGGCGCGCTGCCTCCCTGCGACCGGGGTCTATGCGACCTGGTTCGAGCTCGAGGGCCAGCGCCTGGCGGCCGCCAGCAGCGTCGGGTACCGACCCACCTTCGGCGGCGGCACGCTGACCGTGGAGGCGCATGTGCTCGACTACTCGGCCGACCTGTACGGGCAGAAGGCGCGGCTCTGGTTCCTGCGCCGCCTTCGCGCCGAGCGGATGTTCAGCAGCGAGCGGACGCTGGCCCGGCAGATGGTGCGCGACGTCGACCGGACGCGGACCCTGCTGCAGGCGGTCGGCGCAGCGTGACCGCCTCGACACTGGTCGTCCTCAACCCCGCCAGCGCCGGTGGACGCACCCTGAAGCGGTGGCCGGAGGCCGCCGCGGAGCTGGCTGCCGGCGGCGTCGAGTACGAGCTGCGCCTGACCACCGGCCCCGGGGACGCCACCGAGCAGGTGCGGGACGCGCTGGCGGCCGGGTGCCGCCGGATCGTGGCCGTCGGGGGCGACGGCACGCTGAACGAGGTGGTCAACGGCTTCTTCGACGCGGACGGCGAAGCGCTCGGGGACAGCGCCACGCTCGGCCTGATCCCCAGCGGGACCGGGGGCGACTTCCGCAAGTGTGCTGGCGTCCCCGCCTCGGCGGCCGCGGCGGCTCGGGCCGTGGTGAGCGGCAGCGTCCGGCGCATCGACGCCGGTCGCGTCGACTACGACGGCGCCGGGCGGCGCTTTTTCATCAACATCGCCGACTGCGGCATCGGCGGCGAGGTCGTGGCTCGGGTCAATCGCAGCACCCGCAAACGCGGCGGCGCGGGCGGCTCCGCCGTCTTCCTCTGGGAGTCGCTGCGCACCCTGCTCAGCTTCGGGGGACGCGACGCGCGCATCGAGGTCGACGGCGCGGTGGTCGAACGCACAGTGCGCAGCGTGGTGGTCGCCAACGGGCGCTTCTTCGGCGGCGGCATGCACATCGCGCCCGAGGCCTCGCTGGACGATGGGCTGTTCGACGTGGTGATCGTCGCCGCCAGCGGGCGCGTCGCGGCGCTCTCCGGTCTGCCGGCGCTGTACCGCGGCCGTCACCTCAGCCGCCGCGAGGTGGAGTTGCGCAAGGGCCGCGTGGTTCGTGTGGAGTCGCTGGGCGAGCCGCTGCTGTTCGACGTCGAAGGGGAGCAGGTCGGCCAGACACCGGCCACGCTGACCTGCCTGCCCGGCGCCATTGCGCTGTGCATGCCCGCGGCGGACGAGGTCCGGTAAACAGAGAGGCCTGTTAGACTGCGAACAGCCGTGCCAGTTGTCCGACCCAAATCCGAGATCATCGCGGAGCACCGGCGACACGAGACAGACACCGGGTCCGCCGAGGTCCAGGTCGCAGTTCTCAGTGAACGCATCACGGCGCTCACCGAGCACCTCCGCGATCACCCCCGCGACCACGCTTCGCGTCGCGGTCTGCTCAAGCTCGTCGGCCAGCGCCGCCGGCTGCTCGACTACCTGTCCGAAACGGACGTCGAACGGTACCGGGCTCTGTTGAGCCGCCTGGGGCTCCGGCGCTAGGCGAACTGCGTTTTTTCAGTGCACGATTCACATTCACCGCGTATGACATGGAGGGCAGACAGCTCGTGTTCGCGAGCTTGATGAGATTGCACACGCACGACAACTGACTGAATTTCACATCTCGGTGCTGGCGCCTTCGCCGGACCCGCCTTCGCAGGTGAGACGTTGGGGCCCCGAGGCTCGCACCGCAGTGACGCAGCGACAGCGCGAACTGCGGATAGCGAACTCAGGGACCCCAACACCTCACCGTTCTCAATTGAAGGCGGTGACGGAGAGCAGGCCACACCGGGATCTCACTTCCGCACAAGGAGAACCCATGGCTTATCAGAAATTCGAGACCGACCTGGCGGGCCGGCCGCTCACCATCGAAACCGGGCACGTCGCCGAGCAGGCCAACGGCGCGCTGATCATTCGCTGTGGCGACACCGTGCTGCTCGTCACGGCAACCGCGTCCAAGCAACCGCGCGAGGGCATCGACTTCTTCCCGCTGACCTGCGACTACGAGGAGAAGCTCTATGCCGCCGGTCGCATCCCGGGCTCGTTCCCGCGCCGCGAGGGGCGGCCGAGCGAGGCCGCTGTGCTGGCCAGCCGGATGATCGACCGGCCGATGCGGCCGCTGTTCCCCAAGGACTTCCGCAACGACGTCCAGGTCATCGCCACCGTGCTGAGCGCGGACCAGGAGCAGGACCCCACGACTCTGGCGATCACCGGCGCGTCATGCGCCCTGCAGATCAGCGGCATCCCGCACGGCGGACCGGTCGGCTGTGTTCGCGTGGGCATGCTCGACGGCCGCCTGCTGCTCAACCCGACCCTGCCCCAGCTGAGCCAGTCCGACCTCGACCTGGTGGTGGCCGGCACCGACGCAGGAATCATCATGGTGGAAGCGGGCGCGCAGCAGGTCTCCGAGCAGACCATGCTGCAGGCGTTGCGCCTGGCGCACGACGAGATCCGCAAGCTGGTGGCTTTCCAGCGCGAGGTCCGCCAGGCGGTGGGCAAGCCGCCGATCAGCTACACGCCGGCGACGGTCGACTCCGAGGTCGCGGCCGCGGTGCACGAGTTCGCGGCCGAGCGCATCGCCCCGGCGGCGCGCAACGTCGACAAGGCGGCGCGGGAGCAGGCGGTCGACGACCTCAAGGCTGAGACTGTCGCCGCCCTCGAGGGACGTTTCCCCGAGCTGCGCGGCGACATCGGGAAGGCCTTCGAGTCCGAGCTGAAGAAGGCCGTGCGCGGCGCCATCCTCAACGAGGGTGTCCGCCCCGACGGGCGGCGTTCGGACGAGATCCGCCAGATCACGTGCCAGGTGGGTGTGCTGCCGCGCACCCACGGTTCTGCACTGTTCACACGCGGTCAGACCCAGGCGCTGTCCATCGTGACCCTCGGTTCGGGCCAAGATCAGCAAAAACTCGACGGCCTGGGGCTCGAGGACTTCAAGCGCTTCATGCACCACTACAACTTCCCGCCGTTCTCGGTGGGGGAGGCGCGTCCGCTGCGCTCCCCGGGCCGGCGCGAGATCGGCCACGGTGCGCTGGCCGAACGGGCGGTGCACAACGTGATGCCGAGCGACGAGGACTTCCCCTACGTGGTGCGCATCGTGACCGAGATCCTGTCCAGCAACGGCTCGACGTCGATGGCCTCGGTGTGCGGGTCGGCGCTGGGGTTGATGGATGCGGGTGTGCCGCTGAAGGCGCCGGTGGCGGGCATCGCCATGGGCCTGATCACCGACGAGACCGGGCAGCGTGCCGCGATTCTCAGCGACATCCAGGGGATGGAGGACGCGCTCGGAGACATGGACTTCAAGGTGGCGGGGTCGGAGACCGGCATCACCGCGCTGCAGATGGACATGAAGATCTCCGGGCTCAGCTGGGAGTTGCTCGAGCGCGCGCTGGAGCAGGCGCGTCAGGCCAGGCTGTTCATCCTGGGCAAGATGACCGAGGTGCTGCCGGCGCCGCGCGTCGACATGAGCCCGTTTGCTCCGCGCATCGACGTCATCCAGATCAACCCCGACAAGATCCGCGATGTCATCGGCCCGGGCGGCAAGACCATTCGCCGCATCGTCGAGGAGACCGGCGTGCAGATCGATGTCGAGGATGACGGCCGGGTGTTCATCGCGTCGGCCAACGCCGCCGCGCGCGGGCAGGCGATCGCGATGATCCACGACCTCACCGACGAGATCGAGATCGGCAAGATCTACAAGGGCAAGGTCACGCGGCTCATGGGCTTCGGCGCGTTCGTCGAGATCCTGCCCAAGAAGGAGGGTCTGGTGCGCATCGGCCAGCTCGCCGACTTCCACGTCGACAAGGTGGAGGACGTGGTCAACATCGGCGACGAGATCATGGTCAAGGTGATCGAGGTCGACGATCGCGGGCGCCTCAACCTCTCGCGTCGCGAGGCGATCCGCGATATCGCACAGCGGCAGAAGGAGGCAGCCGGCGCGGGCACCGCAGGGCCGGCGTGAGCGTGCTCCTGCGTTGATCGTCGTCTCGCCCTTGCGATGAGCGCATCCGCACCCGTGGTGGCGGTGGTGGGCGCCACCGGCGCTGCGGGTGGCACGGTGCTGCGCGTTCTGGCCGAGCGAGCGTTTCCGCTCGGCGAGCTGCGCCTGCTGGCCAGCGAGCGGTCGGATGGCGCGGTGCTGCAGTTTGGCGACGCATCGCTGACGGTGCGCCCAGTCAGCGACGCGACGCTCGACGGGGTGGACATCGCGTTCTTCGCGGCGGGTGCGCTGACGTCGCGGCGGCATGCGCCGGCCGTGGCTGCGCGAGGTGGCGCGGCGGTGGACAAGTCGAGTGCGTACCGCATGGATCCCGAGGTGCCGCTGGTGGTACCCGAGGTGAACGCCGCCACGCTGGCGGGGCACCGCGGCATCGTGGCCAATCCCAACTGCGTGACCATCCCGCTGACGGTGGTGCTCGCGCCGCTGCACCGGGCGTTCGGCCTGCGCCATGTGACGCTGGCCACGTACCAGGCGGCGAGCGGCGCCGGGCGTGACCTGGTGGCGGAGCTGGCGCTGCAGGAGCGCGCCGACGCGGAGGGAAGCGAGCCGGTGGCGACGGTGTATCCGCACGTGCTGCACGGGAATGTCGTGCCCGGGGGATGGCGCATGCACGGCGCCGATACCGACGAGGAGGTGAAGATCATCGCGGAGACGCGCCGTGTGCTGGAGTTGCCTGAGCTGCCGGTGAGCGTGACCACCGTCCGCGTGCCGGTGGCGGTGGCGCACAGCGCGGCGGTGTGGGTGGAGCTGGACTCGCGCGCTGATGCTGCGGCCGCGCGGGAGGTATTGGCGGCGGCGCCCGGTGTGGTGGTGGTGGACGACCCCGAGTCGCAGCGCTATCCGACGCCGCGCTCGGTGGCGGGGACCGACGACGTGCAGGTAGGGCGGATCCGAGTGGATACGGGTCGGGAAAACGGGCTGGCGCTCTTCTTCTCGGCTGACAACCTGCGCAAGGGTGCCGCGACCAACGCGGTGCAGGTGGCGGAGCTGCTGCTCGCCGGCTAGCCGACCATGGATAAGACGAGATTGGGTTGACGCCCGCTCTCACGAAATGCCGTCGAGAGGGAGTTGCGCGGCGCGGCACAAGGCTGCCAGACCGTCAGCCGTACCGGGCCAATGGCGTCGGACCGCCTCGGGGCCGGCGTGCCGTACGACGGACCGCAGCACCACGCCCACGATGATCACGTCGTCCGCGTACCCGATCACGGGCAGGAAATCGGGGATGAGATCGAACGGCATCGCGAGGTAGCCGAACAGCAGCCACAGCCGGATGCGCACGCCACGTGGCAGCGAACTGTCGGCGGCGAGCCGCTTCAGCAGACGGAGCGTGTCGGGCAGGAGGCGCATGGCTTCCTTGACGACCAAGCCCTTCGGCCTGGACAGCATCAGGAAGACAACGAGCAGGAGCCAAGCCACCACGAGCCCAAGTCCCAGGCCGATAAGCACCTCCCAGACCATGCGGCGAGCCTACCCCGGCGAACGCCGCACTTTGGTACCGGCATTAAATGGTCGGTGCGCAGGCCGCACCCGGTTCCACCACACTGTCCACGCCGAGCTGGAGTTCGCCGCGGTTGCCGCCGAGTTCGCCGCCACCGAGGCATACGAGGT
>VBJV01000031.1:0-1574 GCA_005879785.1 Chloroflexota bacterium | reverse complement strand
CCAGCCACGCCGTAGCCGTGGGCGAGCAGGCGCAGCGACTGCCCGAGAGCCTCGTCGCGCTCGACGAGGGACGCTTGGGTTACGGCCATCTGGCTCGCTGGCCAGCACCGCGGCCCATGTCCGGGGTGCCACCGGCCGCTTCGAGGAGACAGCCCTGCTTCAGCAGGCCGTCGAGCACAGCATCAGCCGCTTCCGCTTCGACTGCGCCCACGCACGTCACGCTGCCGACGCCGAGCAATACCTCAACGAGCAGAACCGTGACGTCGCCTTCCGCCGGCTCGAGCTCACCCCCTGCGGCCAGGGCGCCTCGGTGACCCTGCGTGGCCAGCTCGACCTGGTGGCCGGGGCCACCCTGCGCACCGCACTCGAGCCTCTGGCCCGGAAGGAGGGCTCCGACGACGAGCGCAGCCGGGAGCGCCGCTTGGCCGACGCCCTGGTGGAGCTGGTCAGCCACTGCCTCGACGACGGCCAGATCCCCCGGGTGCACGGCCAGCGGCCCCATCTCCAGGTGACCACCAGCCTGGAGACCTTGATCGGCCTGCCGGCGCCCCCGCCGGCGAGCTTGAGTTCTCCCTGCCAATCGCCGCGGCCACCGTGCAGCGGCTGGCCTGCGACGCCAGCGTTGTCCGGGTGCTGCTGGGCAGCGACTCGGCGGAGATCGACGTGGGCCGGGCCCGGCGGCTGCCTTCGGGGCCGACCCGGCGGGCGCTTCGGGTGCGCGACCACCGCTGCGTCTGGCCGGGCTGCGACCGGCCCGCATCGTGGACCAAGCCCACCACATCGTGCAGTGGGGGCGGGCAGCAAAACCGAGCTCGCCAACCTCGTCAATACCTAAGCCATCCCGTACGCTACGCCGCGATAGACGACCTGCGCCCGAATGATTGTCTCCGCATGGTGTTGGACGCCCGGCGATGCCGTACGACAGGTTGCTAGGCTTCCGGGCGCGGGAGCCTCCGGCGGTGCAACCGCGGCTACCACAAATCGTTTCACGGAGGCCGCGATGAGAGCCCTTTATCGGCGAAGCGTTGGGGCGGGCTTTGGGACCCTGCTCGCTCTAGGCGCGCTGGGGCACGTCGGCCCTGTTGGGGCGGTCACGCCGGCCTGGACCGCTTATGTGGCCAACGCCGGCTCGAACAGCGTCACTCCCATCGCAACCGCCAGCAACACCGCGGGCACGCCGATCACGACGGGAGGCAACGGTCCCGCCGGGATCGCCATCACCCCGGACGGTACGACCGCCTACGTGGCCAACTTCGGTTCGAACACCGTCACGCCCATCGCCACCGTCAGCAACACCGCGGGCGCGCCGATCCCGGTGGGCAGCAATCCCGACGGGATCGCCATTACCCCGGACGGCAGCACTATCTACGTGGCCAACAACGGGTCGACCACCGTCACCCCCATCGCCACCGCCAGCAACACCGCGGGCACGCCGATCACGGTGGGCAGCGCTCCCTTCGGGATCGCCATCACCCCGGACGGTACGACCGCCTACGTGGCCAACACTGGCTCGGGCACCGTCACCCCAATCGCCATCGCTAGCAACACCGCGGGCACGCCGATCCCGGTGGGCA
>VBJV01000146.1 GCA_005879785.1 Chloroflexota bacterium | reverse complement strand
CAGGTCGAATGCGGCTGTGCACCACACGCCGCCACCCGTGGCCCCAGGAGCCACGGTCATCGTCCGCCACTCGACCGCACCGGTTGTCCCATTGAGGCGCACGACAGAGCCTCGTGCGGTCGGCGTGGACGACTTCGTCTCATCAAAGGACGCCGAGGTCCCGACAACGATGTCGCCATTGATAACCTGCGGCGAGGCATAGGTGTCGCTGCCTTGCTGCGTAGTGAGAGCCGTCTGCCATACCGTTGTCCCGGTAGTTGCATTGAAGGCGACGACGTAAGGAGCACCGACCTTCGAGACGGCGAAATACACAAGTCCGTTCGCGACGGCGGCCGAGCTGTTTACCGCACCGTTGACCGACCTGTGCCAGAGGAGCTTTCCACTCGCTTCCGCGAGTGCGAAGATTGTGCCGCCACCGTTGCCCGCAAAGACGATGCCCCCGGCAACAATTGGAGTGCCGGTGAAACGACGAGTCGAGGCGCTGAACTGCCAGGCAACGTGCAACTGGCCCACCGCCTGTGGCGTCGGACCCCCGGCATTGGAACGAGTGTTCGAGAGATCAGCTCCGTAGACCGTCCAGTCTGATCCGGGCGTGGTGGTCGACGCCGACGCCTCGAGCGCACCCGGCGAGCTCCAGGCGCCAGTCAGAGCCCCCAGCCCGACAGCCACCCAGAGGCCGAAGGGTAGAGCCTTTGGAACTATTGACACCTTCTCAAATCCACTCCAGCGGGCTACGCTTAGGCTAGCAGGGTCGTACCCTTGTCACTCGCCAACGTGGAGCGTGCTTTCCGCGCCCTCAAGGGCGTTGACCTGCAGATCCGTCCCCTGTACCACTGGTCGGAAGAGCGGGTGCGTGCCCACGTCCTGCTCTGCATACTGGCCTGTTACCTGCAGTGGCACATGGAGCGCGCCTGGGCGCAGCTGCTCTTCCGCGACGAGGGAACGCCGCTGGCCGACGACCCCGTGGCCGCTGCACAACGCTCCACCGCGGCCCTGCGCAAAGCCCACACGCAGCAGCTCAAGGACGGCACCGCGGTGCACAGCTTCGGCACTCTGGTCGATCACATCAAGACCATGGCCCGCAATCGGGTGGTACCGCGCGGCATGCTGGCCAGCGCCGCCTTCGACATCGTCACCACACCCACACCCCTGCAGGCTCGCGCCCTCGCCGTGCTCAGCTCCCACCCCAGGGCGCTTAGCCAGAACGGCGCAGGTCAATCCGAGTTCACTTCAACTCGGACCGTTCCCTCAAACTTCGGGCTAATGCAACTGCGGACTCAGTCCGCGTCGTGATCGAGATGCATCCCCAGCTGCGCACAGACGCGCGCCACCTTGTGGATCTGGAAGGCGGATTCGGCACACGGCGTGAGCGGCTCAGCGGCGCCGACGCAGGCGGATCCAACGAGACGAACCCTACGTGCGGATGTTCAGCGGCCGAGCCCAGGAAAATTTGCGCAGCGAAAGGATCCCACCCATCATCAGGAATGGCTGAGCGGGAATGAGGAATCGGTAGTCAAATTGCGCGGCGGCGGATGCCGCTACGAGTTGGAGGAGGCCACATAGCACGAGCAGCATCGCGGACCGATCCGGACGTCTCCTCACGATGCCCAAACCCACCAAGAGCACGGCAAGCAGCAGCAACGGGCCGGGGGTGTACCCGATAAGTTGATAGTCATGTAGATTCGTGGCCACCGGGAGCCAAAACGTGCGCCGCGTTGGCGCTAAGGCGCGCCCTCCCGAGCGGACGAACCCCTGGTTTGTAAGGACGATGTTGGTCGCCCACCGGATGCTTGTAGGGAACTGCAGGGCTTGTATCGGGGCATCGTAGTAGTACGTTGTCCGAAGCGGCTTGAAATAGCGCGCCGTATCCCATAGAACCAGTCGCGCATAATCGAATGGCTGGTTGCGGATCGTGTCGAAGGCGAACGTGCCCACTCGGCCTTCAGGCACAATGTATGAATGGGTTCGCAAATGTCTTCGCATCGGCGACATCGGCGACCAGATGTAATAGTCTTCGCCGGGTCGGTGACCAATCGGACGCGTGTCGCAAAGAGGCTGGTCGGAAGGGGGGAGTCGACTGCAGTTGGCGATTGGGGCAACTCGCCCGTAAAGGAACAATCCGGTCTTGTCGTCGATCGTGAAATTGCCGTCTGCCGCCGCGTGCCACCCAGCGTAGGCCAGCGCTAGGGCGGCGAACGACACACCGAGCACGCCCGCGCGGGTCAATGACGACCGATCGCGTCCGGCGACGAGCAATATCGCCGGGATGATTGCGACCATCACCGCGCTGCGCGTGACCGCTGCGGCGGCGAGGCATGCCCCCGCCCCCATGAGATAGAACATGGGGGCGGGGGGCTTCCAGAGAAGGAGAGCAAAGCCCGCCACCAATAAGAACGTGACGAGTGCCTCGGACATGACCATTTGCTCGACGTCCACCTGATAACCGTCGAGCAGCAGCGGGGCTGAGCCCAGGGCGGCCAGCCAAGGGCGCACATCGCGCCGAATGAGCGCAGCGTAGATGAGACTTGCCGCGGCAACACCGAGGATATGCTGCGCGACCGGGACAACCATGAGGTTCCGTCCCAGATTGGAGAGCAGCGCAAGGAAGACCGCGTATCCCGCGGGATGGAATGAATCTGGCCGCAGATGCCCAGCGTTGAACAGATAGACGACGCTATCTCCAAGGTAGAAGAGCGCAGGACGGTAGGCCATCACTGCCAATACGCGGAGAGCGAACCCCACCGCTGCTACCACTAGGAACAGCCAGTGTCGCCGAACGCTAGTCCTAAACGAGCCGCGCAAGACCCTCATGGGTCACCGTTGGGCCACGCCCAATGCGGCTTTCCCACTTTCCTGTTGCGTTCGTGCATCAACGAACCGAGCTGAGGATGTTGAGGTGGTAATGGGCGGACGATGAAATCGCGCCGCTCAGACAGAGGCGTCCGTCGAGAGCGCCATGAGCGTGGCGTCATAAGCGAAATGCGACGATTGAAATCGACCGCGTGGTTCGATTGGTGGTCACCTGGCCCACCGCCTGGGGGCTCCAGTTCAAGTCGAATCACTAGCTGGTGACCACTGTCGACCTCAGCACGCCCCTCAAACGAACTTGATGACCCAGGTCCCGACGGCGATCGCCCTGGCAGCGCGCGCTGTCCGGGGTTGGCTGTGCCGAAGGTACAGACGAGGTAACCGTCGCGGCGTACAAGGAAGCTCCAGCCACGCTCCTGCCTCTCGCAGAGCTCGGCGGAGCTGAAGCATCGCCGCCTGGAGCCAGAGCTGTCCTTCCAGATAGCGTAGGCAGCTCGGTCGCGCACGCCGGTATAGAGGGCCGGGCGGATGGCGAAACCACCCTGTTCCACATCCCTTCCCAGGAAGATGCTGATACCCAAAGGTGAACCGCCCCGGGTTTTGTAGAGACTTGGGTTGTTGAGTCCGGCTGTCAGTCACCGCATTGTACGAAGGTCTGATCCGAGTCCTCCTGCATCGTGATCGGCAACGTCATCCGGGCCTAGGGTCGTCCGTTCCGGGCTGCACAGGCCATCACAACGGCACGTGTCTGGCGCGAGCAAGCGAAGTGGTGCGTTCACGCGGCCATGACCGTGGATGCGGCTTGATGCGAGGCCTCGAACTCTGCCGGTGGAAGCATGCCGATCTCACCGTGCAGACGGCGATGGTTGAACCAGTCAACGTACTCGAGGGTCTCGTACTCGACGTCGTTGAGCCCTTGCCACGGCCGTTG
>VBJV01000145.1 GCA_005879785.1 Chloroflexota bacterium | reverse complement strand
CGATTACGTCACCAAGCCCTTCTCGCTCAACGAGTTGATGGCTCGCGTCAGCGCGCTGCTGCGGCGTGCGGAGATGCACAACGGGCCGCGCTCCGATTCGGTCGAGGTGGAGGACTTCGGTGGGTTTCACATCGACAGGGCAGCTCGAACGGTTGACGTGCACGGCACCGAGTTGCGCCTTGCGCCCAAGGAGTTCGATCTGCTGTCGCTGCTGCTGCTGCACTCCGGACGCGTGCTCTCGCGGCAGACGATCATTCATGACATCTGGGGCAGCAGGTTTCACGGCGACCCCAAGACCGTCGATGTGCATGTGCGCTGGATCCGCGAGAAATTCGAGAAGTTCGAGCGCCTGCCGTTCCGGATCACCACCGTTTTCGGCGTCGGTTACCGGCTTGACAGGCTGACGTACACTGACGGCAACAGCGGGAGTCCGGTGCAACCGGGCTGAGAGGGGGACTGCCGAGTCCCCGACCGCCACAACCTGATCCGGATAATGCCGGCGAAGGGAGGCATGCGCGTGAACGTCGCGGTGATCGGCGGGGGAGTCATCGGGCTGGCCATCGCGTGGCGGGCGGCACAGCAGGGGTTGCGCGTGACGCTTGCCGATCCCGCCCCGGGAGGCGGCGCCTCCCGCGTCGCCGCCGGGATGCTCGCCCCAGTCGGTGAGGCACATTTCGGGGAAAGCGAGCTGCTGCAGCTGTCGCTAGACTCGTGGCGCCTGTATCCGCGATTCACGGACGAGTTGCAGTCGGTGTCCGGCCGGCCCTCGGGATACCGCGAGTGCGGCACGCTCCTGGTCGCACGCGACGCCGATGACAACGCGAGCCTCGCCCGCGAGTACCGCTTTCGCGTCGCGGAGGGCTTGCGCGTCGAGCGTTTGTCGTCGCGCGAGTGTCTCGCCCTCGAACCGGGCCTGGCTCCGTCCATCCGCGGCGGGATTCTCGCTGCCGGCGACCATCAGGTGGACCCGCGACTGCTGGCGGCTGCGCTGCTCGCAGCGTGCGAGCGCTCGGGTGTCGACGTCGTGCGGTCGCGCGCCTCGCTGCTGGTGAGCGCCGGCCGCGTGGCCGGCGTCAGCACCGAGGAGGGGCACGATCGGCCTGCTGATGCCGTCGTCATCGCTGCCGGATGCTGGACGCCGCTCGTCACCGGCCTGCCCGCCGAGGCCGTGCCGCCGGTCCGCCCGGTGAAGGGTCAGATCCTGCGGCTCGGCGGAGCTGCGCCGCCGGCGCAGCGCGTGATCCGCGGCCTCGACGTGTACCTCGTGCCCCGTGCCGACGGCAGCGTGGTCGTCGGCTCGACCGTCGAGGAGCGCGGCTTCGACACGGCCGTCACGGCCGGAGCGGTATACGGACTGCTCCGCGACGCCCGCGAGCTGCTGCCCGACGTCGCGGAGCTCGAGCTGGTCGAAGTGGCGGCGGGCTTGCGCCCGGGCACCCCGGACAACGCGCCGCTCATCGGTGCGACATCCGTTCCCGGCTTGATCATGGCCACCGGGCACTACCGCAACGGCGTGCTGCTGGCGCCGATCACCGCCGAGATCGTCGCCGCGCTGCTCGCGGGGCGCCCGGCGCTGCCGGGCGCCGTGGCCTTCGCGCCCGACCGCTTTGCCAAGCTCGCGCCGGTGCCGGCATGACCATCGTCGTCAACGGCAGCGCGCGCCAGGTCCGCGATGGGCTCACCGTGGCCGAGCTGCTCGCGGAGATGGCGCTGGGGGCCGAGGCGCGCGGGGTGGCCGTCGCGCGCAATGGCGACGTGGTGACGCGCTCGACCTGGCCGGAGACACCGCTGCATGCCGGTGATCGCGTCGAGGTCCTCCACGCCGTGCAGGGAGGCTGATATGGACGACCCGCTGGTCGTCGCCGGCGTCTCGCTGCACTCGCGGCTGCTGCTCGGCACCGGCGGTGCGCCCAGCCACTCGCTGCTCGGGTCATCCAGCACGCCGGGGTGCGCGTGCTGCCCAACACCGCCGGCTGCTACACGGCACGCGACGCCGTGGTCACGGCGAAGCTCGCACGCGAAGCGCTGGGCACGGAGTGGATCAAGCTCGAGGTCATCGCCGACGAACGGACCCTGCTGCCCGAACCGGTGGGCCTCCT
The DNA here is from genome assembly GCA_005879785.1 of Chloroflexota bacterium. Taxonomy (GTDB): domain Bacteria; phylum Chloroflexota; class Dormibacteria; order Aeolococcales; family Aeolococcaceae; genus CF-165. The sequence continues at coordinate 2,990 of VBJV01000145.1, read as the reverse complement.
CGACGCCGCCGAGCAGCTCGTCGACGCCGGCTTCGTGGTGCTTCCGTACACCAACGACGATCCCGTCATCGCCCACCGTCTCGAGGCGATCGGCTGCGCCGCGGTGATGCCGCTGGGTGGACCCATCGGCAGCGGTTCTGGCATACGCAACCCGTACAACCTGCGGATCATCCTCGAGCGCGCGCGCGTGCCGGTCATCCTCGACGCCGGCGTCGGCACGGCGTCCGACGCCGCGGTGGCCATGGAGTTGGGCTGCGCCGGTGTGCTGGTGGCGTCGGCCATCACCAGAGCCGAGCACCCCGTGCTGATGGCCCAGGCGATTCGCAAGGCGGTGGAGGCGGGCCGCCTCGCGCACCGCGCCGGGCGCATCCCCGAGCGTCTGTACGCCCAGGCGTCGACATCCTGGGACGGCCTCGCCGACCTGGGCAGCGCCGCGCCGGCTCGCGCGAATGGCGGACAGCGGCACCACTAGGCGCTCGCGACTCGAGGCGGCGCGCCTGTATCTGGTGACCGGCGCGCGCCGCGACCGCGGCGACCTGGACGCTTTTCTGGATGCCGTTCTGGGCGCCGGCGTGGACATCGTGCAACTGCGCGAGAAAGACGCCGAGGCCGGCGACCTGCTGCGCTGGAGCGCGGCCTTCCGCGCTGCCGCCGACCGGCACTCGGCCCTGTTCGTGATCAATGACCGGCCAGACGTGGCGCTCGCCGCCGGGGCCGACGGCGTGCACCTGGGCCAGAACGACCTGCCGCCCGCGATCGCGCGCGCGATCGTCGGCCCCAGCCTGCTGATCGGCCTGTCGACCCATACGCAGCGGGAGTTCGATGCGGCGGCCGCCGAGGCCGACTACCTTTGTGCCGGGCCGGTGTACGCGACGCCGACCAAGCCGGGACGGGCCGCCGTGGGGACGGAGCTCATCGCTGCGGCGGCCCGGCGCGAGAGCCAGGGCCAGGAGCGGCGGCCGTGGTTCGCCATCGGCGGCATCGATGCCGAGAACCTGGCCGGCGTACACCATGCGGGCGCTCGCCGCTTCGCCGTGGTGCGAGCCATCGGGGACGCGCCCGACGCGGCCGCGGCTGCGAGCCGGTTGTCGCGCTTGGCGCGCGAGCAATTCGGGGCGTGCTAACCTTGGCCGCAATGCACGACAGGGCACGTCGATATTTCGCTCGGCCAGCCGGAAGGCTGCCGAGGGTCGCAACGGCCTAACGCGCAGTCTTCCCGGGGCTGGCTTCATCAGACGATGGGTCGGCCCGGGGCTCCTCCGTGGGTGACCCATCACCGATACGGAGGTACATCAGGTGGTCATCGAGCCGCTTCTTCCGACCGCGTCGCGCACGCGCGCCACGCGACGCGTCGCCATCGGCGACGTCATCGTCGGCGGCGACACGATCCCGGTCATCGCGGGTCCCTGCGCTGTCGAGGCGGGCTACGGCGCCCACGCCGAGGCGGTCAAGCAAGCCGGCGCGAGCGCTCTTCGCGGCTGTGTGCTCAAGCCGCGCACCCACGCCGACTCGTTCCAGGGCATCGGCGCAGCCGGTCTGCCCCTGATCGACCGCGCCCGTGAGGCGACCGGACTTCCCGTGCTCTCCGAGCCGCTCGAGCCCGGTGACATCGCGATGCTCGACGGCCATGCCGACGCCCTGCTGATCGGAGCACGGTCGATGCACAACACGCCGCTGCTGCGCGCGGCAGGACGCAGCCGGCTGCCGGTCGTGCTCAAGCGCGGCATGTCCGCGACCTACGACGAATGGCTGGCCGCGGCGGGCTACATCACCGCAGAGGGCAACGCCGACGTGATCCTGTGCGAGCGGGGCATCCGCACGTTCGAGACGGCGACGCGCAACACCCTCGACGTCAGTGCCGTCGCCGTGCTGCGCGACCGCACCGACCTTCCCATCGCGGTGGACCCCAGCCACGCCGCCGGCAAGGCGACGTGGGTGCCCGCGCTGGCGTCTGCTGCGGTCGCTGCCGGCGCGGACGCGCTGCTCATCGAATGCCACCCGGATCCGCAGCGCTCGGTCTGCGACGCGGCGCAAGCGGTGACCCCGCAGGTGCTCGCGCGAATCGTGCGCGCCACGGCCTCGATCGCTCCGCTCATCCGCTCGGTGCAGCTCGACTCGATGGCCAGCTGTCGCAGTGCCATCGACGCGGTCGACGACGTCCTGATCCAGCTGCTGGAGCAGCGGGCGGCGGTTGTGGAGGTGGTGCAGCGGGGCAAGACCGCCGCCGGTCTGCCCCGGCGCGACCGCCGCCGCGAGCGTGAGATCGTCGCGCGCTTGCACGCGCTGGCTCCGCGCCTCGGCGAGCAGCGAGTCCGGCGGCTGGTCGAGGTGATCATCAACGAGTGTGTCGACGCTGCGCGCGAAGCCGCGGATGGCCCCGACGTGGAGAAGGTGGTGGCGTGAGTCTCACCGAGCTCGTCACTGCGGAGCAGGTTCGCGCGCCACTGGAGATGTACGACATCGCCATCCGGCTCCAGCGCGGGCTCGAGGAGCTGGCGGCGTGCGCGAGGACGCTGGCGGCCGCCGGCATCAACATCGACGCCGTGAAGTGCGCCGCATTCTCGACGCCGAGTACGTGCCACCTTCTGGTCGAGGACGGTGAGCGCGCGCTGCGCGCGCTCGCTGCGGCCGGCGTCTCGGCGGGATGCCGGCCGGTGCTCGTGTACACGCTGCCCAACCGGCCCGGGACTCTCGCGCGCTACACGCAGGCGCTGCTGAACCACCGCGTCGCGATCGACTTTCTCTACCAGGCGACGGCCAAGGGCGTCGTGGTCGGCGCACCTGACCTCGACGCCGTCAGGCGCGCGTTCGCCGTCGCCTGAGCCTCACCCGTGCCCCGCGCATAGATGGCGCGCGCGGCCGGCCAATCGCCGGGCCGCATGGGGGCGACTTCGGTGCCGAGTATTGTATGTGTCGCTTGTCAGTCAGCGAGAACGGGACGAGACTGGTGGTGTGAGCGACGTTCCCGAGGTGCTGTTCGTCTGCGTGCA
>VBJV01000137.1 GCA_005879785.1 Chloroflexota bacterium | reverse complement strand
CACGCGTGGACGCGCCGCGTCCGGTGCCATCGGGTTCGCCCCCTTGGCTGGCGGAGCTCAACTCGGGGCGCACCGTGAGCGAGCCGTCGCTCCCGGCGCCACGGCGGGTCAGGGAGCCGGCAAGCGCAGGATCTGGCCGGGCCTGAGCGCGGCCCTGGTGAGGTGGTTCGCCACCTCGATCTCGGCGATCCTCGCTTGGACGTCGCCACCGGCGTAATGGGCAGCGGCGATCGCCCAGAGCGTATCGCCGGCATGGACGACGACCCGCTGGCCGCTCGAGGCGGCCCCGCCATAAGCCACGCCACCGGCCAAGAGCAGCCCGGCGATCGCCGCCGCAGCGGCGAGGGTCAGGCGCTGATGCCGGCGGGTTACGCGCCGATCCCGCCGGTAGACGTGAGGAGACGCGATGTCGCGGATCACGTCTCTGCACCAAACGGATGTTCCATCACCCGGGAGACTAGCAGGGAACGGATGTTCGAGTCAAGCCGCCGGCGCGCCCCCATAATCGGCGCGTGTCGGCCGGGGTTCGCATCCGGGTAGCCGTCTGCGTCCATCGCGGCGGGGAGGTGCTCCTGGTCGAGCACGAGAAGCGGGGCCAGCGCTACTGGCTGCTCCCGGGCGGAGGCGTGGAGGTGGGCGAGACCCTGCTCGAGGCGGCCGCTCGCGAGTTCGTCGAGGAGACCGGCTACCGGGTCAGCGTGGGGCGGCTGATCATCGTGTGCGAGGCCATCGAGCCGGAGGGCCGGCACATCGTGAACCTGGTGTTCGCCGGTGAGATCATCGGAGGCAGCTTCGCGGTCGGCGCCGACCGCTCCCTCCGTGACGCAGGGTGGCGGCCGCGTGCGGCGCTGGCAAGGCTCGAGATGTACCCCCCGATCGGGCCGGTTGTCGAGGCGTGCTGGCAGGAGGACTTCGGCGGCCCGGTGCGCGTGCTTGGCAACGTCTGGCGGCCCCTGGGCTAGGAGGAAGAACCCAGCCGTGCGAGGGGAGCCGGTGGTGTCACATACTTCCGCGCTTCGACCGACTGGACGGTGTTGGCGAGCGGACAGGGGTGACCGACGTGTCTCCAAGCGTGCATATCACATTCGCAATGACGATCATGGCGTTGTCTGCATTTGCCGCGATCGCTCCACGGTCCGCAGCAGCGGCGCCCTCGTCCTGGCTGGAGGTCGACGGCAACATCGCATTCGACAGCGCATCCGGAGCGAGCTTCGACTGGGGTAACTCGGGGGCCACCAGCCCGACCACCAGCTGCCCATCCGCGTCGGATGTCAGCACCAGCGGAGCGGGCGGCCTGTTCAACTGCGGGAGCCCGGACGCCGGGTCAGCGCCGCCCACGGCGCCGCCGCTCACCACCGCTGCAGCTGCCGATGCCAGCATCCGCTCGACGGCGTTCGTCGCCGATGCCATCTCGTCGGACGACACCACGTGTGGCAGCGGGGATCCGACAACGTTCGTGGGTGGCCAGAAGAATGGCGACAAAATCAGCGGCATCGGATACACGACCGGCAGCAATCCCAGCAAGTCCGACCTCGGCAACGTGTACGCCATCACCCATGTCAAAGGCAACGGCCACCCTGAGATCTTCTTCGGTGCTGAACGGCTGGTGAACAACGGTGACAGTCATGTCGACTTCGAGTTCCTGCAGAGCGTCACCACGGCGCCGACAGCGTGCGCCGGCACCTTCGCAGGCGATCGCACCGAGGGTGACCTGCTCATCGCCGTCGACTTCACCGGTGGCGGTGCCATTCCTGGGTTCACCATCTACGAGTGGCACTGCAATGCCGATCCCGGCACTCAGCCCGCCGACGGCACGGTGTGCGATCCGACGGGAACGACACCTCCGCACTACGAGTCGATCACGGCTCCGGCCGCGGTAACCGTTCAGGTCAACAGCGCCGAGATCCCCTGTGGTGGCTGGGTCTGCCGCGACAAGATCACCGGCAACGCCGTCCAGGTCGCCGCCAATGACTTCATGGAGGGCGGCATCGACCTCGACGCGCTCAACTTCACCGGCTGCATCAACACCTACGTCCCGCACACTCGCGCGGCCCAGCCGTTCACCGCGTCGCTTGCAGATTTCGCCGGTCCGATCCCACTGGCGACGTGCGTGAATCCGCCTGTGGCGAACGCCGGAGCTGGTGCGTCGACCAGCTCGGTCGCGTGGGGACTCGGGCTGCTGGCCGCGGGACTCACGCTGCTTGGCGGTATGCGCCGCCGCCGGAGACGCTGACCCGGAGCTCGTCGGCGGGCCTCAGCCAGGGTCAAACGCGGGAGCCGACCTCGTCGAGGTACTCGCCGAGACGGCGGTACGCGTCACGCTTGCGCCGGTCGGTGATCTCCGTGTAGACGCGCAGCGTCTCCAGCGTGGCGTGGCCCAGCACCTCCTGGACCAGGCGGACATCCCCGTCGGTTGCCTCGAGCAGCGTGGTCGCCGCGGTGTGGCGCGCGGCGTGCGGGCTGCGCAGGTCACTCACCAGCGCGAAGAGGTCCGGCGCGGTGCCGAGGCGGCGCCGCAGGGCTGCCAGCGCATGGCGCGCGCCGTCAGCGGTGAGCCGGTTGTGGGGCAGCGCGCGCCCCTTGGGCAGATCGGCGCGCGCCACGCTGATGAACAGTGCCGGGCTTGGGTCGGGGCCGCGTTCCCCCAGGTACTCATCGACAGCCACCTTCGCGGCCGCAGTGCAGTACACCGTCCGGTATTTGCCACCTTTGCCGAGAACGCGAAAGCCGTCGGCATGCACGTCGGTGCGGTTGAGCGCCAGCGCTTCGGAGATGCGGCATCCGGTGCTGATGAGCAGGTGGACCAGCGCCCGGTCGCGCTGGTCGCGCAGCGACCCTCGGGGTAGCGCCGCCAGCAGTCGGGGCACGTGCTCGGTGGGTACCGGGTGGGGATCGCCGACCACGTAGCTCGGCACCGCAACCTGCCGGCTCAGCTCCGGCGCGATCCACCCCTCGTCATAGGCATAGGCGAGGAAGCGTCGCAGCGCCACCAGCGCGCGGGCGCGCGATCGCGGGTTCGGCAGCACATCCGCCAGCTCGATCTGGTAGCGGCGGAGCAGCGGACGATCGATCCCCGAGGCGAACGACTCCCCGAGCGGGCGTGTGCGCACGAAGGCGACGAACTTCGCTAGGTCTTGCCGGTAAGCACGGACGGTCGTCGCCGGGCGATTGCGCTGCACGCGCAGCCAGTCCAGGAACTGCTCGACCTGGTCGGGGAGGGAGTCCCCTGGCCCCGGGACGTGGCCCGCCCAGGCAGGAACGCGCTGCGCCCGGGGTGCATTGGGTCGGCGGACGGCGCGGCGAGCTGCAGCCATGCCGCGATTATCAGGAGCAAGGCGGCCTCCGGCGCGCCGATACCCATACTTCGTGCATGGCGGCCGGCGGCGTAGCGCGAAGGGAACGGCTCGCGCTATGTGCGTTGTTCACCCGGGTCGGACCCGATGCGCCGACCCTGTGTGAGGGCTGGCTCACCCGCGACCTGGCAGCGCACCTGGTGGCGCGCGAGCTCTATCCGATGTCGATCCCCGGGATGACGGTCGCGCTGCTGCACCCGCTCACCGAACGCTATGAGCGGATGGCGCTCGAGCAGTTCGACTATCCGGAGCTGGTTGAACGCCTGCGCCAGGGGCCGCCGCTCACCAGCCCCGTCGGTCTCCCCGGGGCGCGCGAGGCGGTCAACATCCACGAGTTCTTCGTCCATCACGAGGACGTCCGCAGGGCCAACGGTGCTCGCCCGCGCCGTCTGTCGGCGGCGCTCGAGACGGCACTCTGGCGGCGCCTTCGGGTCATGGGCCCGTACCTGTTTCGCTCGATGGCCGGGTGCTCGGTCCGGCTCGAGAACAACACAGGCCGTGCGATGACGGTGCTTCCCGGCGCGGCGGGGCGCCTCACGCTGCGCGGGCCGACCGGCGAGCTATTCCTGTTCGCGTTCAACCGCCGCGCGGCCGCCAGGGTCGACGTCGCCGGCGATGAGCGGGGGCTGCAGCGGCTCGCAGGGGTTCGCCTGGGCGTCTGAGCGGCTCAGGAGGTGGGCGAGTAGCTCACGAACGCCGGCGCGTCGCCACCGGCGACCGTGTCGAGCACGACCGGCGTCGAGTGCGACGGTCCGACGAGCACCAGTTGCTCTGCAGAGCCCACGTGCCTCGCCATGGCCGCGCTGGCGGCGTCGACGAACGCGCCCGCATCCCAGCGTCCGCCCTCGCCGTAGTGCGTCAGCTGCAGCGGCGTCGTGCCATGGATGAGGAACAGTCCGAACTGCGGGCTGAGGGAAATGCCGGCGAACCCGCCCGCGGAAGAGTCGTTGTAGTAGACAGCGGAGCTGCCGTCGTCGGAGACGGCGAAAACGCTGAGCTGGTGATGCGCCGCCGAGTACAACGTCGACGGCGTCGAGCCGATCGTGAACTCGCGCAGCGTGTTGAACGGCTGCTGCGGCCCCGGGCCACCGGCCGAATCCGCGTCGTCGCCGAGGGGGCTGTGGGTCGTGTCGAATACGTGCATGCCGTCGGGCGAGAACGCCGTGCCCGCGGCCCCGGCAATGCTCGTGCTTGCGGTCTCAGCTCCGCTGCTCGGATCGATAGCGACGGCCGCCTGCGGTCCTGCGTCGCTGAAACCCACCACGGTCTCGGCGAGGATGCGCGTGTCTACCCATTCGGTCGGCGCGTCGACGGTCGCGCTGGAGTACGTTCGGAGCGTGGTCGACACGCCGGTGGCGATGTCGAGTAGGCGCAAGGAGCCAGCGGTGGCGCTGCGCACCACCGCGAAGGCAAATCGCCTGCCGTCAGGGCTGACGGCGCCGCCGAAGATGTCTTCACCCATGGCGATGCCGGTCGGAAAGGCCACGCTGCCGCCGCTGCCCAGCGAGTAGAGGTGCAGCGACCTGTCGCCATACAGAAAGGCGATCTGCCCACCCCCGACCCCTGCGACTGTGGCGTCCAGGGGCACGCTCACCAACGTGCGGGGCGAGCCTCCCGAGGGACTCAGTACGCGGACCACCTTCACCGCCCCACTCCTCACCACCCACACCACCTGCGGCGGTCCGGCCGGAGTTTGCGTGGGTGCCGAACTCTGCGACTCCGCGGGAGACCTCGAAACTCTGGGGGAGGTTGATCCGCCGCTGCTGCATGCAACCGCCAGCAGAGCGACTGCGGATGCGGCTGCCATCGGCACTCCGGCGCGTATGACCACGATGAGCGGATGCTACGGCTACTCCGACAGTTGCAGACGGCGATGCGCACGGTCCCCTCGGCTCGCCGCCGCCCGCCTAGGAGTCTGGAGCGAATGCCTCAGCCGATGGGGGAGTCCGGGATGCCGGGGGTCACTCGACCAGCACGGCCGTCCCCGGAACCGGGGCTGCAACGCTGCCTTTGTAGGCCACGCCCGGGCTAATGGCCGAGTTGCCGGCCTGCAGGTGGATGGTGTCGGCGATCACCTGGCCGGTCGCGGCCGTGGAGTTAGCGCTCAGCCACACCACTCCGTGGGGCACGTAGACGGTCCCCTGAATTGGGTTGCCCGCTGAGGGCTGGGTGATGCTGATCGCGCAGAGGATCTGGTCGGAACCGTTCATGCACTTGTCACCCGTGCCGTTGCTGTAGAGAACCGGGAACTTCTGCTTAATTGTTCCGCTGGGAGTGTTCTCGGTGTAGGGAATCGGCCCCAGGTTGACTGTGGTGCCGCTCCCAGCGATGCTCAGGACGTTCCAGTTGCTGGTCGCCGTGGCATCAGAGTCGCTGAACTGGAACGAGCAGCCGCCGCGCTGTAAGCCGGGTGAGCAGCTAAGGGTGCTGTTGTTCGAGAAGGTGAGG
>VBJV01000028.1 GCA_005879785.1 Chloroflexota bacterium | reverse complement strand
AGCCGTCGTGGCACCGCCCCTTCCGCAGGGATCGCGCCTCGCCGCCGCGCCCGCCGAGGATCGTCAGCGTCCCGGAGCGGCCGAGCGGGAGGCGGCCGCCGCCGCCATCGGGGCGATGGCCGGCCTGCCGCTGAGCGACGTGGCGGCTCACCTGCTCGACGCGGCCGGGCCGTTTGCCCGGACGCCGGCGTACGAGCACCGCGAGGCCCAGGTGCAGATGGCTCGGGCCGTGGGCCAGACGCTGGAGCGCCGCCGCCGGCTGCTCGTGGAGGCCGGCACGGGCGTCGGCAAATCGCTGGGCTACCTGACCCCGCTGCTGCTCTGGGCGGCGCGCACCAAGCGCCGCGCGGTGGTGGCCACGCACACGGTCAATCTGCAGGAGCAGCTGGCCGACCGTGACCTGCCCTTCGTCAACGAGCTGCTGCCCACGCCACTGCAGGTCGCCGTGCTCAAGGGCCGCAGCCACTACATCAGCCTGCGACGCTGGCACCGATTTCTGGCCGTACCTGACACGAACGGGCGCGAGGTCGATCTCGATGCCATTCGCTTCAAGCTGAAGGTGCTCGCCTGGCTGACCCAGACCCGCAGCGGTGATCGCTCGGAGCTGCATCTCTCGGCAGGGGAGGAGCAGTACTGGCGCCGAATCGAGTCCAGCACAGACGACTGCCTGGGACGGGCGTGCGCCAACTGGCGCACGCAGCGCTGCTACATGGTCAGCGCTCGCCGGGGCGCGGCAGATGCAGCCATTGTTGTCACGAACCATGCGCTGCTCCTGGCCGACAGCGAGCGGCAGGGCCAGGTTCTCGAGGCGTATGACGCCCTGGTGGTGGACGAGGCGCACAACCTCGAGGCCGAGGCCACGCGCCAGCTGGGCACCTCGCTGCGCAACGTCGACCTCACCATGGTGCTCGACCGTCTCCCCGCGCTGCCGGGCGGCGAGACGGCGCAGGCCATCGAGCAGTGCCGCGAGGCGGGCCGGCGGCTCTTCGGCGATGTCAAGGGCTTCGTCGGAGAGCGGCTCGGTGGAGGCAATCCCGGTAACGGCACAGTCGCCCTGGGCGAGGACGTCCGCGCCGCAGCCGACTTCGTGGCCGTGCTCCGCGCCGGCCGGCACACGGCCGGCACCCTGACCCGAGCGGCCGCCGTCCTCGAGGGCGCGTCCGGCACCGCCACGGTGCAGGCGGAGCTCCTGCCTCAGCCAGAGCGCGCCGACGACGAGCTGGCGCTGGCCGCGATCGCGCTGCGTGAGCTCGCCGGGGCCATCGAGCGCATCGTGTGCGACCCGCGCGAGAACCACGTGACGTGGCTCGAGATGCGCGCCGAGCAGGCCGAGCTTCACGAGGCGCCGGTGTCGGTCTCCGGGCCGCTGCGCGAGCATGTCTTCGACCGCACCGACGCGACCGTCCTCACCTCGGCGACGCTGTCGGTGGGCGGGTCGTTCGATTTCCTCCGCCACCGGGTCGGCATCGGTGATTCCGCGGAAGAGCTGGCGCTCGCCTCCCCGTTCGACTACCTGAGCCAGGCACTCTGCGTGCTGCCGGCCGGCGTCCCCGACTACGACCAGCCCGACCACGAGGGCGTGATCGCCAGCCTGGTGGACGGTATCGCGACGCGACTCGACGGGCACACGCTGGTCCTCTTCACCGGGTACGGGCCCCTCAAGCGCGTCCACGCGCTGCTCTCGGATCGCCTGGCCCACAGCGGGCTCGCCGTCCTGGGCCAGGGTCTGGACGGTACGCGCCGGCAGATCCTGCGCAGCTTCCTCGATGATCCGCGCGGCGTCCTGCTGGGCACCAACAGCTTCTGGGAAGGCGTTGACATCCCCGGCGAGCGGCTGCGCTGCGTCGTCATCGACAAGCTGCCCTTCCCGGTGCCGAGCGACCCGCTGGTGCGGGCCCGTACGGATTTGCTGGTCGACCCCTTCGGCCAGTACATCCTGCCCAGCGCGGTGATCCGGCTGCGCCAGGGCTTCGGCCGGTTGATCCGTGGACGCGAGGACCGCGGTCCCGTTTTCTCCAGGCCCTGCCGCCGGCGGCGGTGGCGCGTGTGCCGGCCGAGGAGGCAAGTGCCGTGGTCGAGGCCTTCGTGAAGCGGGGAGCAGTCCCCGATTCGGTGGGACAATCGTTCTCGTGGTCACCGCCAGAGCTCGAAGCCCCGTGACCGGCACCGCTGCAGCATCCGACCCAGCAGGCGTCGCCGCGCGCCACCCGGGCCGCGGCACCGTCGTCGCCCTGGCCCAGATCGCGCCCCGACTCGGCGACGTGCCCACCAACCTGGCCCGGCACCTGGCGATCATCAATGAGGCCGCCGCACACGGCGCCGGCATGGTGGTCTTCCCCGAGCTCTCGCTGACCGGATACTTCCTCAAGGACCTGGTGCCGGATGTGGCCCTGCGTGAGGACTCCGAGGAGGTTTCCGCCCTGGCCGCCGCGTCCACCCGGGTCGACGTGGTGGTGGGCGCGGTGCTCGAGACCGACGACGTGCGCTTCCACAACGCCGTGATGCTCTTCCGGGACGGCGCGCTGCGCCACGTGCACCACAAGGTGTACCTGCCGACATACGGCATCTTCGACGAGCAGCGGTACCTGGCCGCCGGGGACCGTTTCCAGACGTGCGAGCTCACCGGCGGCGCGCCGCGGCGCGCGCCGTGGCGAGCCGGGATCCTCATCTGCGAGGACATGTGGCATCCCTCGGCGGCGGCGCTCCTCGCCCGGCAGGGCGTGGACGTGCTGCTGTGCCCGTCCGCGTCTCCCGGCCGGGGCGTGAGCCGGGGCCAGGCGCTCGGCACGGCGCTCAGCTACGACGCGATCATCCGCACCTACGCGCAGCTCTTCACGACGTTTGTCGTGTACTGCAACCGCGTGGGCTACGAGGACGGCATCGGCTTCTGGGGAGGGTCGCGCGTGGTGGCGCCGGACGGCAGCGTGCTCGGCGAGCCAGCCGGCGCCGACGAGGCACTCGTCTATCACCGCATCGAACGTGGCACGCTGCGCCGTGCCCGCATCGCGTATCCGCTACTCAGAGACGAACGCCACGATGTCAACGACGCCGAAACCGACCGCATCTGGCATCGACGCGCCCGCGGTTGACACCGGCGTCGTCGCCGGGCTCCTCCGGGGGTTCATCCGCGACGAGGTCCACAAGGTTGGCTTCGACTCCGTCGTCGTCGGGCTCTCCGGGGGCGTCGACTCCTCGCTGGTGACCGTGCTGGCCCGCGAGGCGCTCGGTCCCGAGCACGTCACCGCGGTCTTCATGCCGTACCGCACCAGCGACGCGCAGTCGGCCGCCGACGCGCGCGCGGTCAGCGAGCTCGCCGGCCTGGCCCTCGAGGTCGTCGACATCTCGGCGCAGGTCGATGCGTACTTCGAGCACGTGCCTGACGCCGATCGCACCCGGCGCGGCAACAAGATGTCGCGTGAGCGGATGTCGGTCCTCTATGACATCTCGATGGCGCGGCGCGCGCTGGTGCTGGGGACGTCCAACAAGACCGAGTTGCTGCTCGGCTACGGCACGCTCTTCGGCGACATGGCCAGCGCGCTCAACCCGATCGGCGATCTCTACAAGACGCAGGTGTACGCGATGGCGCGGGCATTCGAGCTGCCCCAGAGCGTCCTCACCAAGGCGCCCAGCGCCGATCTCTGGGTCGGCCAGTCGGACGAGGAGGAGCTGGGCATCACGTACGCGCTGGTGGACCTCATCCTGTTCCACCTGTTCGACGAGCGGCGCACCCGCGAGGACGTGGTGGCGCTGGGATTCGACGCGGACGTCGTCGACGACGTGGCCCGCCGGGTGCGCACCAGCCAGTACAAGCGCCGGCCGCCGGTCATCGCCAAGCTCAGCGAGCGCACCATCGATCGAGACTTCCGGTATCCGCGGGATTGGGGCCGGTGAGCGCGCCGCCGCGGGGCGGTGTGCTCAACGTGGTGGCCACACCCATCGGCAACCTCGAGGACGTGACCCTGCGCGCGCTGCGCGTCCTGCGCGAGTGCGACGCCGTGGTGGCCGAGGATTCGCGGCGGACGCGTGCGCTGCTGTCCGCCAACGGGATCAGCCGGCCCGTGCTCTCGCTGCCGGCCTTCGATGAGCGGCGGCGCATCCCGGCGCTGCTCGCCCGTCTGGATCGGGGTGAGACGCTGGCGCTGTGCAGCGACGCGGGCACGCCCGCGATCAGTGACCCCGGCGCGGCCCTGGTGCGCGGGGCACGTGATCGCGGCCATAGCGTCGTGGCAATCCCCGGAGCCTCGGCGCTCACCGCAGCGCTGTCCGCCAGCGGCTTGCCCGCCGACGCGTTCTGCTTCCTCGGCTTCCTGCCCCGTTCGCCGGCCCGCCTGCGCCGTACCCTTGCTGCGGGAATCGGTTGCGGACACACCGTGGTCTTCTACGAGTCGCCGCTGCGACTCGCGCGCACCCTGACGCTCGCCGCGCCATTGCTGGGCGACCGCGAGGTCATGGTGGCGCGCGAGCTCACCAAGGTCCACGAGACGTTCCATGTGGGCAGGGCCGCCGAGCTGGCCGCGCAGTTCAGCGAGCACCCACCACGCGGCGAATGCACCGTGCTCGTCGGCGCCGGGCCGGCGCCGTGACGGCCGCGACCCCGGCGCCACTGGTCGACACGCACTGTCACCTCGTGCTGCTCGAGACCGAGGGCCTGCTGCAGGCCGCGCTGGAGGGCGCCGCGGCCGCCGGCGTTCAGGTTATCGTCAGCGTTGGCCTCAACCTGGAGGATTCGCACCGCAACCGCGTGCTCGCCGAGAGGCACGACGGGGTGTATTTCAGCGCCGGCTGGCATCCGCACGAAGCCACGCCGCCGGACGCGGCTCAGCTGCGGGAGCTGGACGCGCTGCTGGACCATCCCAAGGCGGTCGCGGTGGGGGAGGTGGGCCTCGATCTCTTCTGGCGTCCCGGGTACCACGAGGTGCCGCTCGACGTGCAGCAGCGCTCGTTTCGACTCATGCTCGATCTGGCGGCGCACCACCACAAACCGGTGCTGGTGCACGACCGCGAGGCGCACGCAGAGATCCTGGATGAGCTCTCGCGTGTGCCCGAGGTTCGCGGCATCATGCACTGCTTCAGCGGCGATACCGCGCACGCGCAGCGCTGCGTCGAGCGGGGCTTCGCTGTTTCGTTCTCCGGGATCGTCACTTTCCCGAACGCCGGCGGCATCCGTGCGGCGGCGCGGGACGTGGCGCCCGAGTCATTCGTCGTCGAGACGGACGCGCCCTTTCTCTCGCCGGTCCCGCACCGAGGCAAGGTCAACCTCCCCGAGCGTGTGGCGCACACCGCTGCCGAGGTGGCACGCCTGCGCGGGCTGGCTGTCGACGACGTGCGCGAGCTGACGGCGGCGACGGCGCGGCGCATCCTCGGTGTCAGCGCTCATGAGCGCGAGCATGCCGCAGGCTGACCTCACGGATCCGCGCACGCTCCGCAGCGTCTCGCAGCACGCCGGGCTGCGGCGCAGCCGGCGCATGAGCCAGAACTTCCTGGTGGATGGCGAGGCGCTCGAGTTCATCGTGAGCGCGCTGGAGGTCAGCAGCGACGACGAGGTGTTCGAGATCGGATGCGGCGTCGGCACGTTGACCGGTGCGCTCGCCAGCCGCGCCGCGCGGGTGCTCGCCGTCGACGTGGATCCAGCGTGCGTCCGAGCCACGATGCACACGCAGCGGTCACGCGACAACGTGACCGTGATCCGCGCCGACGCGCGCAGCGTGGATCCCATGGACCACGGCTTCACCGCGCCGTGGCTGGCCACCGGGAATCTCCCGTACCACCTCACCGGGCCACTCCTGAGCCATCTGCTGGAGCTGCCCATTCCGCCGGCGCGCGCCGTGGTGCTCATGCAACGCGAGGTGGCGGCGCGCCTGGCTGCAGAGGCCGGCGACTGGAGCCTGGCGACCGTGGCGATCCGTTCGCTGGCGTCCGTCGAGCGGCTGCGCGAGCTGCCGCCGGAGTCGTTCGACCCCGCTCCCGCGGTGCATTCGTCGGTGGTACGGCTCCGGCCTGCACCGGTGCTGGCGCCTGACGCGCGGCGTGCCGTGCTGGCGATCGCACGGGCCGCGTTCCAGGTGCGGCGCAAGACGCTGCGCCATGGCGCGGCGCGCGCGCTCGGCGGGGACCTCACGGCATCCGTGCAGGCGCTGTCCGCGGCGGGCATTGACCCGGCTCGCCGCCCGGGTACCCTTCACCTCGATGAGTGGCAGCGCCTCGCGAGTGCGGTCGCCGAGGTGAGCGGGCCGGACCCGTGAAGGCGGCTCCTCCGGATGCAGGGTCGGTCAGCGGTGACGCCCTGAACGGGCGTCCATCGCCGCTGCATGCGGGTCGCGCGGCGCTCCCGCCCCTGCCCGAAGACGCCGAGGGCTTCATCGCTGTCCTGCGCCGCCGTGACTTCCGCTACCTCTGGGCGGGGCAGGCCGCCTCCCAGCTCGCCGACAAGTTCCTCATGTTCACGCTGCTCATCTTCATGTACTCGATCACGGGACGGGCGTCATACCAGTCGGCGCTGATGATCGCGTACACGCTGCCGAGCGTCCTGCTGAGCGCTCCCGCCGGGGTGTATGCGGACCGGCACGACAAGCGCACCCTGATGATCGGCACCAACGTGGTGCGCGGACTCATGGTGCTGCTCATACCGCTGGCGCAGTTCGTACCGGGCGTGCAGCACCAGGCGTGGCCGCTCATCGTCATCACCCTGCTGTTCAGCTCGGCTGGGCAGGTGTTCGCGCCGGCGGAGGCGGCCAGCATCCCGTCGCTGGTGGCGCGCAACCAGATCACCGAGGCGACGTCGCTCTTCATGACCACAGTGATCCTCACGCTGGTGCTCGGCGTACCCGCGGCGACGCTGTGCATCGGCTTCTTCGGCACGCAGGCGCCCTTCTACATCGCCGCCGGGCTGTTCGCCATCGCCGCGCTGGCTCTGTGGCGGGTGGGCACGTCCCTCCGCAACGTGCAGGAGGGCGCGGCCCCGTCGCCGCACGTGCTTCGCGAGCTCCGCGAGGGCGCCGCGATCCTGCGCAACAGCCCGGCGCTGCGCCTGGGCCTGTACCAGCTGGGGCTGGCGCTCATGGTCGTGTTCACCATCTTCGCGCTCGGTCCCGTCTACATGGTCAAGGTGCTCGGCCGCTCCGACCAGGACACGTACATCGTGCTGGTGCCGGCCACCTTCGGCCTCATCGCCACAGCTGCGGTGCTCGGCCAGCGCACCAAGTTCTCGCGTGCGAGCGTGCTTGTCGGCGCGGTGCTCACGGCGAGCGCGGCGCTGATCGTCATGGGAGTAATTCCCGCCGTCCTGCGTCACGTCGACGCCGGCGGCGCGTTGATCCCGCTGGCCGTGACGATGGCGCTGGTGTTCGGATGCGCACTGGGGGCACTGCTGATTCCCGCGTTCACGGTGCTGCAGGAGCGGACGACCCCGGAGAGCCGAGGGCGCATCTTCGGCGGCATCTTCACCGTGATCAACGCCGCGGTGGCGGTGCCGCTGCTGCTCGCGGGCATCATCGCCGATCTGTTTGGAGTTGACCGCGTGATCGCGGCGCTCGGCGTGTTGTTGCTCGTGCTCGCCGTCGTGGTTCGCACGCTGGGCTGGAAGCGCCTCGCCGTTCTGGAAGCAGAGCAGGCCGCGCTGACGGTCGTGGACGCCGAGCAGCCCTGATCGCGATCCTGCAACGGCGGCGTCGCGAAGCCATGGACATCCCAGGGTGCCGCAGCGCCGGTGGCAAGCTCGCCGCATCGGCCCGGAGCCGGTCCTCCGAAAGGTGCAGTGGAGCTGACATGAGGGCCATCGTGACGTGCGAGTGCTGCGGCCACCGCCAGGCGGTGGCCCGGTCGATCACGCGCCCCACGTCCTTTCATGTGGTGTGTCACAGCTGCGAGGGCGTGCTGCGTGTCGAGGTGACCGCCGCCGACCTGCACGCTGCCGAAGCAACGACGCGAGCGGCGCGACCGGCGGCACGCGTCAGGTAGCCGTCGGCCGGATTAGCGGCGGGCGCGGCTTCGAGGCGCTGCTATCATCGAAATCGATCCGGGCGTCGATGGCGGCCGATCCTGGGGCGCATAGCTCAGTTGGTACGAGCGCTGCGTTGACATCGCAGAGGTCATAGGTTCGATCCCTATTGCGCCCACCAGTGTCTTCGCGTAGCGGGTGTGTCCAGCGCGAGGGCGGCCGGCGTCGCTAGCCCGCCTCGGCCCGCTCCACCAAGGTCGCCCAGTAATTGCCCGCCGCGATGAGGACGTCGCCGCCCGCAACGCATGTACCAACGACTGGACATGTGACGCCGCGCAGGACGCTCTGAGCCGGCGCGGTTCCTGACTGGATCGTCCAGCCGGAGCCGTTCCATCCTTCAGCGAGAGCTGTGCCCCCGCCGTATTGCCCGACCGCGGTGCAGGAGGTCGTTGAAGGACACGAGGCGCCGCTGAAATACGCAACGACAACGGCGGGTTTCGGCGTCGGCTGGATCGTCCAGACCAGACCGTCCCAGCCCTCGGCGAGGAGCTGGCCGCCGCCACTGCCCACGGCGACGCACATCGTTGCTGTGGGGCAGGACACCCCATTCAGGGAGCTGGCACCGGAGTTGGGCGTAGTCTGGAGGCCCCACGTCACGCCGTTCCACTGTTCCGCCAGGGTGACGGGCGCGTTCGGCGCCATGGTCGCTGAGCCGACAGCCATGCAACTCGCGCGCGTGCGACACGAGACCCCGTTGAACTGTGCGGCGCTGGCGCCCGCGGGATCGACCGGCGCCAGGGCATTCCAGGCGCTGCCGTTCCACGACTCCGCAGCGGTGATTGCAGCCCCCGATGCGGTCGAATAACCCACCGCCATGCACGACGTCGTCGACGAGCACGACACGCCGGTAAGGCGCCCGTTCTGTGCGGCCGGTATTGATTGTATCGTCCAGCTCACGCCGTTCCAGCGCTCCGCCAACATGGCCTCGGTGCCGGAGCTGGCTGTGGAGTAGCCGACCGCGGTACATGCCGTGCTCGAAACGCAGGAGACGCCCAGCAAACGTGTTGCCTGGGAGCCGGAAGGGTTGCGCGTGGTCTGTAACACCCATGTCGTTCCGTGCCAGCTCTCCGCCAAGGGCGCGTCGAGGCCGAGACTGTTGATGTAGTTGCCGACCGCGGTGCACGACGCGGTCGATGCGCACGAGACAGCGTTGAGATGACTGTCGGTCGTGCCATAGCCGTTCGGGGGGGGGTGTGCTGTCCAGTTGCTGCCGTCCCAGTGCTCTGCCAGCGTCATCTGCACATACCCGTACCGTGGGTTGGGTAGATTGGCCTGATCTCCGGCGGCGGTGCACTCGGTGCTCGATCGGCACGAAACTCCGAAGAGGCGGGCGTTACCGACGGATGGAGTGGTCTGCATCGTCCAACTGGTGCCGTTCCAGTGCTCAACCAGCGAAGCGTAGGCGCAAAACGGGCCGCACGTTTCTGATGCGGAGGTTCCCACGGCGATGCAGGTGGTGGTCGACGGACATGAGACCGCATCCAGCTCGGTTGACGGAGCGCCGGGCGGTTCGGGGGTGTACTGGAGCGTCCACTTGGTGCCGTTCCAGCGTTCCGCCAATGTGACGCAGAAATACTCGGCGCCGCCAACACTGCAGGCGGCGCCGACCGCTGTGCAGGCGTTCGCGGCCGGGCAGGCCACACCGTACAGCAGGTTGCAGTCGTACTTCGCCCGGTACGGGGTGGTCTGGATCGTCCAGCTGCTGCCGTTCCACCGCTCGGCGAGCGGAATGCAAGCGGTGCCGGTGAGGTTACGGCCTACCGCGGTGCAGGCCGCTGCCGAAGAGCACGAAACCCCATCAAGCAGGCTGCCTTGCGTGCCACTGGGGACGCTTGCGGTGAGCAGCGTCCAGTTCGTGCCATTCCATCGCTCGGCCAGAGGAACCTGACTGCTGCTGGAGGCCGGGTTTCTTCCGACCGCGATGCAGGTGCTGACGGAAGGGCACGAAACAGCGCTGAGGACCCCGGAGCCGGGTGTGGGCGTGACGGTCCAACTGCTGCCGTCCCAACGCTCGGCTAGCGGGGCGGACGGGCTCGACTGCCCGACGGCCACGCAGAACGTGCCCGTCGGACATGAGACGCCCGCCAGTTGGCCACCGGCGATATTCGGCATCGCCTGCCGCGCCCAACTGCTGCCGTCCCACCGGGCGGCGAGAGTCGCATTGACGCTGCGGCTGTTGGTATAGCCGCCCACGGCGGTGCACGCACTCGCGGCGGAGCACGAGACCGCCGGCAGTGAGCCCTTCGTGACTACGGGATTCGGCGTCAGCTGGACCGTCCAGGACGAGGTCGCGCCGGCGCCCGCGACGCCCAGCGTCAGAGCACACACCACGCAGCAGGCTATGCAGATCGCCCGTCGCTTTATCACCATCCTCACCCACCTGCGAGAGGTCGACGCTCCCCGTGCCGCCGCCGAACCCGAGCGACCGAATCGTATCCGAACCGGTCGCGGGCAAGCTGACGCCACTAACAGACCCACCTCGGCGCGACGGACCAAACCCTTGATCGTCGGATTGGCGGGATGTATGAATTCGTGTACGATGGATTCATGAAGGTTGGCACGACGATCCCCATCAACCAGGCTCGCCCGCGGTTGACGGAAATCCTTGAGATCGTCCGTCGTGAGCCGGTGACCATCACCAAGGATGGCTCCCCGGTCGCCGTGGTGGTCGACCCGGAGGACTACGAGAGCCTGCTCGCGACGCTTGAGATATTGACCAGCCCTGACCTGCGGCGTCAGCTCGCCGAGTTCGACTTGCGTCGAGATCGAGGAGAGCTCGAATGGGTAAGCCATGAGGAAGTCGAGCGACTGATCGTTGGCTGAAATCCGTTGGGAGCGAAACGCCCTGGGCGGTGTTCTCGACCTTGGCGGACGGACAAGGACGCGGATCGTCAGCCAGGTCGGTAACCTTCGTCGCTTCCCGGAGCTTGGAGTGCGAGCGTTCGGGCCGTACGAAGGGAAACGGCGGCTCGTCGTGGGGCCCTATAGCATCGTGTACGAGTACGACGCCGAGCACGGCGTGGTCTCAGTCATCGCCGTGGCTCGCGGAGGTCCGCTGTTTCGCTGACGCCGGCGGCGTCGAGGCAGCGCAGGCAACAGGTGCGTTGCCTGCGCTGGATATGTCGGGGGCCAGTCGCGTATTCACGCAACGCCTGGCCGGGCTGCCTACCTTGACATCCAGAGGTCGTAGGTTCGATCTCTATTGCGCCCACCAAACATGCGATTGCGATGGTCGAGTCGGCGTCACTTGCTCGGTGGCAGGCTGACCGATCTTTACAACTCTTGGTTGCAGGCGCCACGCGTCAAGTCGAAGACTCGCGCCTGAGGTTCGGCTTTGAGAGCGGGAGGCATCTGCGCTGCATTGACACCGGCTCCGGCCGGGAGCTTGCGCCAGCTCCGCGCTATGCCCGCTACCGTACAGACACGAGCCCCCAACCAGCGTCAAGGTCATGCCGCGGCGCACGGAATGTCCTTATTGGGGCGACGGGGCGTCGAGAGGCGGCCATGGTGGGACGTGCAGGGGGCTACGGACGAGGCGATCGCGCGATCTCGCATGCGCGTCTCGAGCCGCGCGCCGAAGGGGTGGGACCAGATGACGTAAGGATCGCAACGCGTCAGCAGATGTACGCACAAAACCCGTTATGACAAGGAGGCTATAGGTGAAGCGGATCTTTTCCAAGAAATTTGGCATTCTGGGAGGCACAGCACTTGCTGCTCTGGCCGCACCAGTCGCCGCCCTGGCCCTGGGCGTTGGCCAGCCTACGCTCGGCGATGTGGAGGCCACCTTCTCAGTGAACTTGAGCGCGGCACCAACGATCAACTTCTGCACCTCTCCCTCGGGCAATTCCTTCGTTGAGAGGGGATTCAAGTGGAAGGGCAGCATGACCGACGCCAATCCGAGTGGGCACATCTACGCGCTCAACGGGGTGCTGTCGATCACGGGCACGTTCACGATCAATGGCACGACCGGAGAAGGCGTCGGCAACGGCTTCATCACGCTGACCACCAACACCGGCAGCAAGATCTTCCAGGGCTCGTTCGAGCTCCCGACCCAGGTCACCAGCCCTCAAACGGGCAGCGCGGTGGCGCGCGGCCTGATCGACGTGCCCCTCTACACAAACAACGCGACGAATGGGTCGAGGTTGCTCGGCAACATCGAGGCGTCGCTGGACGGGAACACGGGTGCGCTGACCGGCTTCATGGGCAAGACACTGGCGAGCCCGGCGGTTCCGGACATCTCGATGGAGTTCAACGAGAAGACCTGCGCGTAGCCTCAGCTGCGTGATCAGGCTCGAAATGTGTTGACAACGAACGTGGTGGGACGGGCGGAGCAACACTCCGCCCGTCGCTCCCGTCAGGCGTGGGCCACGTAATTCCACCGTCGGGCGGCGGCGAACTCTGCTTCGAATTCAGACAGCGAGTACGGCCCGTTGCCGTCGAGGTCGAAAACCCGAAGGCCGGCGCCATCGTGGAGCAGCGTCCACACATCGCGCGGCTGCGTGCCGTAGTGGTCCGCCGCACCCACGCCGTGCTCGAAGACGACGATCGGGCGATATCGCACCAGCGTCTTCAGGGCACCTTCCAGAACCAACGCTTCCGCTCCCTCGACATCGATGATCACGAGGTCGAGGGAGCGCTCCGCGGGCCAGTGATCGTCCAGGCACTCGGTCCGGATGGTGAGCGACACCTTCCGCTGCACGGGGTCCGGATAGGTTCGCTCTCTCAATCCGCTGTACGCAGGTAGGTCGGGCAGATACACGAAACTGCTCTCGCCTTCGCTGTTCGACAGCGCCAGCTCGCGAACGTCAATCGAGGGAAACCGACGCTTCAGGCGCTGGGCGAGCTCGGGGATGGGTTCGTAGGCCACGTGCCGGCCGGCCGGGGCGACGCGAAGAAATTCCTTGAGCCACAGGCCTTCATGAGCTCCCACGTCGAGGCAGTTGGCGTCGGTGGGCAGGGCGAAGGACAGCAGGAGGCGGACGTGCTCGTTGTCGATCCAGTCGCGTTTGACGAAGTACTCGACCTCCGACTCGCTGGGCGCGCGTAATGAGGCGGCGCCCACGGCGGCGGGCGACTCACGCCGGAGCCTCGGTACCCGCGCCTGCAAGCGTCGTAGAGCTGTCGCCAGCTTGACGGCGCGGCTCCGCTGGAAAACGGCCAGCAACGCCTGCGCCTCGCTCAGATGCGAGTGTTCGCGTTCGAGCAACCCGGCCAGGCGGTCACGCTCGCGGGCGAGAACCTCGAGCTCGCTTTCGTCGGCCATCAGGGGTCAGGGTACCCGCTCGTACAATCGACGTCCGGCGGGAGAATGAAAAAGAATGGATCAGCACGCTCCGCCTGACGCCCGCCTGCCGAACTTCATGGTCATCGGGGCGCACAAGGCCGGGACGACGTCCCTGCACCACTACCTCGGCCAGCACCCGCAGGTCTTCATGAGCGCTGTCAAGGAGCCGTGCTTCTTCGCCTATCTCCAACGCAAGGGACAGCCGGTGCCGAGCACGGTCCCCTTCGCCGAGAGCCTGGTCTACACATGGCCCGACTACGCGCGTTTGTTCGAGAGTGCCGGAGACGCCATCGCGGTGGGGGAGTCGTCCACCGCATATCTCACGTCAAAGCAGGCGCCGCACGCGATTCATCAACACATCCCCGGCGCCAGGATCATCGCCGTCCTTCGCCATCCCGTCGACCGTGCCTACTCGCAGTTCGTGATGAATCGCCAGTTCGGCGTGGAAACCATCGCTGACTTCGAGGCTGCGCTGGCTGCGGAGCACGAGCGGCGCCTAGCGGGATGGCCCGCCGGAACCCACGATTACGCCGAGCTGGGCCGCTACGGCCGGGCGCTCGCTCGCTACCATGCGATCTTTCCGGCCGCGCAGATCAAGGTGTGTCGGTACGAGGAACTGCGCGACGACGCGCACGGGCTCTTGCAGGACATCTTCTCCTTCCTCGGCGTGGACGCAACGGCGCCCGTCGACGTGAGCGCCAGGCTCCTGGTGGGACGCCCGCCGCCACGCAGCAGGCGTTTGAGCCGCTTCGTCGCCAGCCAATCGACGGCCATGCAAATGGTGAAATCACTCGTGCCGGCCGGGGTCCGGACGAAGGTCAGAGACCGCCTGGAGTCCGCAAACCGCAGCCCAGCGCGCATGACAGGTGACCTGCGGCGGCGCTTGATCGCCGCCTACCGCGACGACCTCCTGCTGCTCGACAGCTTGACGGGGAAAGACTTCAGCCGCTGGCTGACGGAGTGAGTGACGCCAGCAGCGACTCGCCATAGCGCTGCAGCTTCACCGGCCCCACGCCTGGCACCGCAGCCAGCCGGCTCAGCGATAGCACCTGGACACGAGCAATCTCGACCAGTGTCCTGTCATGGAAGACCACATATGGTGGCACCGCTTCGCGGCGAGCGACATCCAGCCGCCAGCGCCGAAGGGCATCGAAGCGAGCGGCGGCGTCCACGCTCAGCGCGTCGGTTGGCGACCCGTTCGTTTTCGTGCTCCGCCGCCGCGCTGGTCGCTCCGATTGCATCTCCAGGTCGACGCTCACCTCGGGCGCTGCCGCAGCATTGAGGATCGCGCGGCCATCGACCGTGAGGCGCAGCGTCGGTTTCTCGCCATGGCCACGCGTGACCCAGCCCAGCTCGATGAGCCGGTCGATCAGGCTCCGCGTGTTCTGCTGGTCCCAGTCGCGCAAGGCACCGAAGAATGCCAGCTCGCTGATCCATGGTTTGCTTGACGTCCATGCATCGACCGACCCGTGCAGTATCGCCGCGATGCGGGCGGCGCCCAGGTGGCCGTCGAATCGCGCCACGCAGGCAAGGACCTCGGCAACACGAATTGGATCGACCACCTCGGTGCGCACGGCCGCCGGGTGCAGGCAGTTGTCACACGCGCTGCAGATGCGGGCCACGCCTTCCTCACCGAAGTAATCGGCGATGCGCGCGTGCCGGCA
>VBJV01000150.1 GCA_005879785.1 Chloroflexota bacterium | reverse complement strand
GGCTCGCACGATGATGCACACGCCTGGATCTTGAAAGCGTCGTACTTGCAGTCGCTGGGGTTGACGCCGGGCAGGCTCGCGATCCCGGCTTCCGGAGCGTCGGCCAGCGAGCAGATGGCCATGATGTACACGCCGCCGGGATTGCCGGTGTCGCCGTACGGCATCAGGCGGATCAGGTTGCCGTCCTGGTCGTGCGACCCGCCGTACAGCACCGCGCTAGCTGACACTGTGAACGTGCGGTTGGTGTAGTCGTCGAACGGGCTGGAGAGGTTCTTGGCGGTGCCGTCATTGGGATCGCCGCTCGAGCCACCACCCTGGCCGCCCGGCTCGAGCACCGCGAAGAAGTACGTCCCGTCACCGAGGGCGGCTGCCGCGGGCCCACCGTTCAGCCACACGAATTGCTTGTCGGTGTAGATGTTGCAGTTGACCCCGGGGTTGCCGTTCAGGCAGAGCTGCCCACCCGCCGGCGGCGAGTCCACGTTGGGGTCGATGGTCGTGAACGCAGCGTGCTGCACGTGCGTGTTGGCCCGCGCCTGCAAAGGCGACATGCCCTGCCACAGGCCGGCGAGGACGACAAGCGCGCTCGCCGCCGCGATGGTGAAGTTGCGCCTGCCCATCTCTTATCCTCCCCTGTGCCCTGAACGGGTAGCCCCTGCTGAAATGGCATCGGTCGACCTGAACGCGTCAGATCGATGCTTCGCCTAGATTCGCTAGAACGCCCCTGTCGCGCCGATCACAGTAAGCGCGCCTTCACGGGTATTTACCGCATCTTCACGACTCTTTGCAGCCGGCGGGTCTCAGGAGCGCGGGCCGCCGGCCACCTGGCGCCGGTAGATCACGTGGATATCGGGAACCCTTCGTGAAATCCTTCGCGTCAGCATGCCGCCGACGCCGCCGCCCGCGGCGGGGATCTCGGCGCTGACGTACGGCTCATTGTCCGTCTCCGACGCCACGACGTAACCGACCGCCTCGAGCCGCGCGGAGTCCTTCGAGTACTCGGTCCTGTCCCAGTACGCGCGCTCGAGCGTATCCGGGAATTGCCGCCGGCGGGTCATGCGCCGCACGTCTCTGGCGTTCAGCCAGTCGCGAAACGCAATCCCCAATCTGCCTTGTGCCATGACTCGCCTCCCATCGCAGGGCCACCATTTTGCAGCGCCACGCCGGCCAGGTACCCCGTCGAGGGAAGGGTCCGGGCCCGTTACATGATCGTTCCGGCGTGACGCGATCGGCGGATGCGACTACGGTTATGGCGATGGCGGCGCACATCGCGAGCACCGACCGCGCTGCTTCCCACGGCGCCCGGCCGCGCGGTGAGCCGGCCAGCGTGGCCAGGCTGGCCGCAGCCTTCGCCCTGATCGTCGCGTTCATGGCCGGCGAGGTGGCTGTAGGGTTCACCTCGCGCTCGCTGGCGATCCTCTCCGACGCAGCGCACATGCTCACCGACGCAGCCGCGGTGGCGCTGGCCATCGTCGCCGCGCGACTGTCCGCGCAAACACCGCGCGGCGGTCTCACCTACGGCCTGAAGCGCGCCGAGATCCTCTCCGCGCTGGCCAACGGCATCGCCCTGTTGACGCTGGCGGGTTTCATCGTGGTCGAAGCGATCGTCCGGCTCGTCAACCCGGTGCGGGTCGGCGGCGCGCCGCTCGTCTTCGTGGCGCTGGCCGGCGTCACCGTCAGCGCCATCACCACGTGGCTGGTGTCGCGTGCCAACCGCCGCAGCCTCAACGTCGAGGCGGTGTACCGGCACATCGCCACCGACCTGGTCGCGTTCACCGGCACCGCGATCGCCGGCGTGGTCATCCTCGCCGGCGGCTTTCTGCGCGCGGACTCCATCGCGTCACTCTTCGTCGCCGCGCTGATGCTCGCCGCCGCATGGGATCTCGTCGGCAAGGCGGGGCGCACGCTGCTCGAGGCTGCTCCGCACGGCATCGCGCCCGCCGAAGTCGGCAACGCGCTGGCCGCGCACCCGCACGTGGCCAGCCTGCACGACCTTCACGTGTGGGAGGTGACGTCAGGGTTTCCCGCCCTGAGCGCGCACGTGCTCGTGCATCCCGGCGACGATTGCCACGCCATCCGCATCGACCTCGAACGCCTGCTGCTGGAACGCTTCGGCATCGAGCACACCACCCTGCAGGTGGACCATGTCACCGACGGGACCGTGCACTGGGTGGACGAGGTCAGCCGAGGAGCTTCCCGGGGTTCATGATCCCGTCGGGATCGAGCTGGGTCTTCACGGCGCGCAGCGCGCCGATCCCCGCGGGACCCACCTCGCCCTCCAGCCACGCCGCGTGATCGACGCCAACGCCGTGATGGTGCGTCAGTGTGCCGCCGGCCGATTGCAGCGCTCCGGTCGCAGCGCGTTTCGCCGCGCTCCACTGCGCCACCTCGTGTCCGCTCTCCTGCGCCGCGAGGACGGTGAAGTACAGCGACGCCCCGTCGCCGTACACGTGCGACACATGGCAGCCAACCAGCGGCGGCGTGCCCCGCGCGGCCAGCGATGTCTGCAGCGCGTCGCTCACCGCCGCGCGCACCGTGTGCAGGTGCGACCACTCCGCCGCGGTTTCCAGTGTCTCCGCAAGCACGCCGCGGTCCAGCAGTGAGTCGCGCAGGTACGGGCCGTCGTACCGGCCGTGCAGCCACGCGCGCCCGGGCGCCGCGCCCAGCGAGATGGCGCCGTGCTTGCGCAGCAGCCGCGCGGCCGGGCGCTCGCGGGCACCGACGGTGGCACCATCGCCCTCCCAGCCGAGAACCAGCAAGCACGGCTCCCGCTGGCCGCGCAGCTCCAGGTACCGGCGCGCCATGTCTGCGGCTCGCCCGGCGGCGACCGCAAGCGACGCGCGTGTCTCGGTGGCGTCGGACAGCCGTGCCACGTCGGGGAGCACACGCCGCTGCGCCAGGTCGCGGAGCAGCGCTGTGCCGCTGTCGAAGTCCGGCATCGACCAGCCGGCGTAGCGGCGGAATCGCGGCGCGGCGTGCACGCGCACGGTCACGTCCGTGATGACTCCAAATGATCCCTCCGAGCCCAGCACCAGCTCGAGCAGCGACGGCCCGGCGGCTGACGCGGGGAACGCGGTGACGTTCAGCTCGGTCCGTGGCGCGATGAGCCGCAGGCCGCGCGTGAGCTCGTCGAAACGGCCGTACCCGGTCGACGCCTGACCCGCCGACCGCGTCGCTGCGAAGCCGCCCACGGTGGCGTACTCGAACGACTGCGGAAAGTGGCCCAGGGTGAGGCCGCGGGCGCGCAGCGCGGTCTCCGCGCGCGGGCCGCGCATGCCGGCCTGAAGCGTGGCCGTCTGCGACGTCGTGTCGACGTCGACCAGCGCGTTCATGCGCTCGAGGTCGAGCGTGATGAGCGCCGCGAAGGGCCCGCGCGCGGGCGCCACGCCACCCACGACGCTGGTCCCGCCCCCGAAAGGCACCACGGCGCAGCCGGCGTCGGCGCAGGCGCGCAGCACCAGGGCAACCTCGGCCGCCGACGCGGCGTGAACGACGGCGTCCGGGGCGCCGGGCAGGCAGCCGCTG
>VBJV01000027.1:8246-23363 GCA_005879785.1 Chloroflexota bacterium | reverse complement strand
CCAGCGGTCCGCGGGCCGTCGCGAATCCGGCGACGGCGGCCAGCGCGGCGATCGCCAGCAGCATCCGGTGCGTTCGTCCGATGCCTTCCATGCGTCTCCTCCCTGGACCGGGCCGATGACCGGCCAATGCCGGGCGATCCTACCACTCGCTTGTGGGATGCCGAGGCGACACGGGCGCGGCGCGTCGGCCCGCGCGTCGGAGCCGCGCCAGGCGGGAACACGCGGGTCGCGTCAGCAGGTGACGTGCAGGATCGCGTTGGTCTCCGCGGGCTCCCGGCTGAGCAGCTCGACGGCCTCCGCGGTCGGCATGGTGACCAGCTCGACGCTGCGCCTGGCCGCCTCGCGGACCACCTCGTCCATGACCGGCAGCGAGCCGGCTGCACCGGTACCGACCACCAGCGTGCGGCATCGCCAGGGGATCGCTTCGCGTGCTGACAGCGGCGTGTGCCCGTAGCGGTCCTGGAATTCCTTCGACGGCTTCTTGCTGCGCTTGCGGACCGCGCCGCGGTCGACGACGACGTCGTGCTCGTAGCGCACGCCGTCGATGGTCACCGTGCCGAACGAGAAGTCGCTGAAGCGCACCGGCTCAGCCGGCCACGGCTGCGGGAGAGCGAAGCTCGCTGGCCACGGTCTCGGCGGCGCTGCCGGCCAGGTCAACCGGCACGTGGCCGCCGTGCAGCATCGCGTCGGCGTGGGGCAGCCACGCCGCGTCGTCAGCGAGGCGGGCCACCAGCGGCTCCCCGCCGAGGCGTGCCGCGTACCGCGCCGCCAGCCAGGCCAACCTGCCGCTGCCCGTCGCGGCGGCGAACTCGTTGCCCTGCTCCGCGAGGCGGCCGGCTATGGCGACCCCCGCCATGCGCCTGGCCAGCCGCCGCAGCGGCAGCTGACGCTGCTCGGCGCCGGCGCCTGCCATCGCGGCCGTGTCGCGTTCGACACGACGCAATGCGTCGAGAAGGGCAGGCGCCAGCGGCGCCGCCGGCCCGCCGCCGATGCCCTCGATGTGCCGTTCGCTGTCGGCGAGGTACCCCGCCAGCGCACCGTGTTCGATGGCGCGGAGCACGTCGAGGGCGATCACGTTGCCGGCGCCCTCCCAGATGGCGTGCACGTACACGTCGCGGAGCAGGCGCGGCTCCGGCCAGTCCTCGATGAAGCCGTTGCCGCCACGCACCTCCATCGCCTCGGTGGCGGAGACGCGTGCGCGCTCTGTGCCGTGCATCTTGAAGAGCGGGGTGAGCAGGCGGAGCGCGCCGGCCGAGTCGCCGGAAACGGCGCCATCGGCGCGGTCGAGGAGCTCGGCGACGCCCATCGCCGCCGTCAGGCCGGCCACGGAGTCGACGACCAGCTCGACGAGCTGGTCGCGCATCAGAGGGTGGAGGTCGAGGCGCTGCCCGAACGCGCTCCGCCGGCTCGTGTGCGTGAGTGCCTCGAAGGCGTTGCGGCGCATCGCGCCTGCCGTCGCCGTGGCGATGCCAACCCGCGTGATGTTGACCATGTCCATCATCTGGGGCAGACCGCGGTCGAGCGCGCCGACCGGCCACGCGAACGCACCGCGCAGGCCCACCTCCGCCGATGCCATCGCTCGTGTCCCGAACTTGTCCTTGAGGCGGTGGATGATGTAGGCGTTGCGCGTGCCGTCATCGAGGACTCGCGGCATCAGGAACAGGCTGAGCCCGCGCGGCCCGGGCGGCGCGCCCTCGGGGCGAGCCAGCACGAGGATCAGGTCAGAGTGCGCGCAGCTGCAGAACCACTTCTCACCGTGCAGCCGCCAGGTGCCGTCGTCTGCGCGCGAGGCCACGCATTCGTTTGCTCCCACGTCCGACCCGCCGGCCTTCTCGGTGAGGAACATCGCTGCGGTCATGTGGTTGCCGGTGTCGTCGCTGAGCCGCGGCACGAAGCGGGCGGCGAGCTGCGCGTCGTTGCGCTCGAGGCACCCCGCCATGGCATCCATCATCCCGATCGGGCAGCCGGTGATGGCCTGGTCCGACTGCAGCACCCGCGCGGTCGGGCAGTCCGCGCCACCCGGGCGCGTACGCGGCCCGCACCGCTCCGAAGCGCAGCACGGTCGCTTCCAATTCCTTGTACGCGGGGTGGAAGTCGATCTCGTCGATGCGCGCGCCGCGCCCGTCGTACGCACGCAGCACCGGCGGGTTGCGATCGGCCTGACGTACCAGCGGCTCGATGCGCTGCGGGACCAGCGAACCGAGCTCGGCCAGCGCGGATTCGGCGACGGGCCACAGTGCTTCGCCGAGGGTGCGGCGCGTCAGCCACTGCAAGTGTTCGTCGGGCCGGTACCAGTCGCCGTCGTCGAGCGGTGGGATGTGCGAAGCAGACGG
Organism: Chloroflexota bacterium; assembly: GCA_005879785.1. Classification (GTDB taxonomy): domain Bacteria; phylum Chloroflexota; class Dormibacteria; order Aeolococcales; family Aeolococcaceae; genus CF-165. The sequence goes on along the minus strand of VBJV01000027.1, from coordinate 21,030 downwards.
GTCACCGGGCAGCATCGCCGCTCAGCGTAGCAGCCACCGGTCGCGCCCGATGAGCACGGTGCGCAGCAGGCTCGGCCGGTCGCTCATGATCCCGTCCACGCCGAGGTCGAGCAGGCGCGTCATCTCGGCGGCGAGGTTGACGGTCCAGACGTGCACCTGCAGCCCGGCGCGGTGGGCGGCGCGGACGAACGCTGCATCGACGACACGAATCCCGTTCGAGCTGACGGGTATCTGGATGCAGTCGGCGCCGAATCGCGGCATGCGCCCAAGGCGTGCCGCGGCCCAGGCGATGGCCACGGCGTTGCGGGCCATCGACGTGCAGACCCGTCCCTGCGCCAGCGCTCGGAACCGGGCTATACGGCGGTCCGAGAACGCGCCGACGCACACGCGCTCCCGGGCGTCGAGGCGGCGCAAGAGATCGTACAGCGGGCCGAGGCACACGTCCGCCTTCGGGTCGATGTTGACACGAACCTCGGGCCACCGGGTGAGCACCTCTTCCAGGGTCGGCACGGTCACACCGCGGCCTCGGAACGGGACGGTCTGGCCGCCGTCGGGCGTGAACCAGTAGCCGGCGTCCGCAGCCTGCACCTCGCGCAACGTCAGGTCGCCGATGCAACCGGTCTGGTCGGTGACGCGGTCCAGTGCGGTGTCGTGAAACGCGACCAGCACGCCGTCCGCGGTGAGCCGCACGTCGGTCTCGATGTACGTGTAGCCGAGCGCGAGCGCAGCCTCGAACGCCGGCAGGGTGTTCTCCGGTGCCTCGTCCGCGCCGCCGCGATGAGCGAACGCGATCGGGGCGGGTGAGTCAAGAAATGACCGCTCGCCTCCCTGTCGCATGGCTACAGAGATCGTACTCCGCGGACGATCTCGGGCTACGGCAGGCGTGTGGCACCCATGAGATAGCGGTCGCAGCTGCGTGCAGCGATGCGGCCATCGGCAATGGCCCAGACGATCAACGATGCGCCGCGGACCGCGTCGCCAGCGGCGAACACGCCGGGCGCGTCGGTCGCAAAGTGAGTGTCGACAGCGACGTTGCCGCGCCCATCGCGGCGGACCGCCAGCGCGTCGAGCAGCGCGTCCTCGGCGGGACCCTGGAAACCGATGGCGAGCAGGACGAGGTCAGCGTCGATGACGATCTCGTTGTCGCCGGCGGGTTCGAAGCGGCGTTCACCGTTCTCATAACGGGGCTCGACGCGCACGGCGTGCACGCGCTGAACCGTTCCGCCGTCGCCGCCGAAAGCGGTGACCATGAGGCCGAAGTCGCGCGAGCCGCCTTCCTCGTGGACCGGGTACGTGCGCAGGATCAGCGGCCAGTCCGGCCAGGGATTCCCCGACGGGCGCTGGTCCGGCGGCTGCGGGTAGATGTACAGCTGCTGCAGCGAGGTGCACTGCTCTCGGGTCGCGTTGCCGTAGCAGTCCGCGCCGGTGTCGCCGCCGCCGATGATCACCACCCGCTTGCCCCGCGCCGTTATCTCCGGGGGGGCATGCGGGCGGAACTCCTCCCGCGCGTCACCGGCCACGCGGCGGTTCTGCTGCACCAGGTAGTCCATGGCCACGTGGACCCCGTCGAGGTCACGGCCCGGGATGTCGAGGTCGCGCGCCCGCTCGGCGCCCACCGCCACGATGACGGCATCGAACTCCTGGCGCAGCTGGTCGGTGGTCAGGTCACGGCCAATCGCGTAGCCGGTCTCGAAGATGATGCCCTCGGCCTCGAGCAAGCTGAGCCGGCGGTCGAGCACCCACTTCTCCATCTTGAAGTCGGGGATGCCGTAGCGCAGCAGCCCGCCGATGCGGTCGGCCTTCTCGTAGACGGTGACCAGGTGGCCGGCACGGTTGAGCTGCTGCGCCGCCGCCAGTCCCGCCGGGCCCGACCCGATGACCGCGACCCGCTTGCCGGTGCGGTGGGCGGGCGGCTCGGCGCGCACCCAGCCCTCCTCGAAGGCGCGTTCGATGATCGACTTCTCGATCTGCTCGATGCTCACCGCGTCGTCGTTGATGGCGAGCACGCAGGCGGGCTCGCACGGCGCCGGGCAGAGCCGCCCGGTGAATTCCGGGAAGTTGTTGGTGGCGTGCAGACGCGCGATCGCGTCCTTCCATTCGTCTCGTGCCACCAGGTCGTTCCATTCCGGGATGAGGTTGCCCAGCGGGCAACCGTGGTGGCAGAAAGCCACCCCGCAGTCCATGCAGCGCATGGCCTGCTCGCGCGCCGTCTGCACGGGCAGCGGCAGGTACACCTCACGGTAGTCGTTGACCCGTTTGCCGATCGCACGGCGAGGCGCCGTGCGGCGCTCGTACTCGAGAAAGCCGGTGCGTGGGGGCATCGCCTGCTAGCTCACCAGCTCGAGCTGGGCGCGAAGCGCGCGGCGGTACTCCTCGGGCATGACCTTGACCATCGGCGCCGCGCCGCGCCGCCAGGTGCGCAGCAGGTGCTTGGCGACCTCGCTTCCGGTCAGCTCTGCGTGGCGCTCGAGCAGCGCGTGGATGTGCTCGAGATCCTCGCTGCCCGGGGTCTCGAGCGCGACCGTGGCATCGTTGCACCGCTCTGCGAAATGGCCATCCTCGTCCAGAACGTACGCGATCCCGCCGCTCATGCCCGCCGCGAAGTTGCGGCCGGTCCTGCCGATGACAAGAACAGCCCCTCCGGTCATGTACTCGCAGCCGTGATCGCCCACGCCTTCGACGACGGCGGTGGCTCCCGAGTTGCGCACCGCGAACCGCTCGCCCGCGACGCCACGGATGAACACCTCGCCCGCGGTGGCGCCGTACAGCGCGACGTTGCCGACGATGATGTCCTGGTCGGCGCGCCGTTTCGAGTTGGGGTGCGGCTTGATGACCAGGCGCCCGCCGCTCAGGCCCTTGCCCGCGTAATCGTTCGCCTCGCCGCTCAGCGAAAGGGAGATGCCACTGGCCAGCCATGCACCCAGCGATTGGCCCGCCGATCCCTCGAGGTCGATGTGAATGGTCCCGTCGGGCAGCCCCTCGGATCCGTGGCGGCGGGCGACCTCGCCGCTCAGCATGGCGCCGATGCAGCGGTGCACGTTGCGCACGCGCGTCGAGAGACGGACGCGGCGGCCGGTCTCGATGGCGTCGCGGCATCGCGGCAGCAACTGCGCGTCGAGCATGGTGTCGAGGTCGGCGACCTGCTCGGTGCTGTGGCGCAGCTCGGCCGGGGACGAAGCCGAGGGCCTGTGCAGCAGCGCCGAGAGGTCGAGCCCACGTGCTTTCCAGTGCTGCAGCGCCGGACGCGCTTCGATGAGGTCGACGCGCCCGATCATGTCCTCGAAGCGCCGGAAGCCGAGGCGGGCCATCCAGCGACGCACATCCTCGGCCAGGAAGAGCATGAAGTTGACCACGTGCTCGGCGCGTCCCGCGAAGCGCCGGCGCAGCTCGACGTCCTGGGTGGCGATGCCCACCGGGCAGGTGTTGAGGTGGCAGACGCGCATCATCACGCAGCCCGCGGCGACGAGTGGCGCGGTGGCGAATGCGAACTCGTCGGCGCCGAGCAGCGCTGCCACGACCACATCGCGCCCCGTCTTCATCTGACCGTCGGCCTGCAGCGTCACGCGGCTGCGCAGGCCATGGTCGACGAGCACCTGCTGCGCCTCGGCGAGACCAAGCTCCCAGGGGACGCCGGCGTGCTTGATCGCCGTCAGCGGCGACGCGCCGGTGCCGCCCTCGTACCCGGCGATGAGAATGTGATCGGCGCGAGCCTTGGCCACGCCGGCGGCGACGGTGCCGACACCCAGCTCGGCGACCAGCTTCACGCTGATGCGCGCTTGCGGGTTGACGGTGCGCAGGTCCCAGATGAGCTGGGCCAGGTCCTCGATGGAGTAGATGTCGTGGTGGGGTGGGGGAGAGATGAGTCCGACGCCCGGTGTCGAGTGGCGCAACCTGGCGATGTACGCGTCGACCTTGGCGCCGGGCAGCTGACCGCCCTCGCCCGGCTTGGCTCCCTGGGCGATCTTGATCTGCAGCTCGTCGGCATTCACCAGGTAATGCGCGTTCACGCCGAAGCGGGCCGAGGCCACCTGCTTGATGGCGCTCCGCCGCCAGTCACCGTTGGCATCCGGCGTGAAGCGGAGCGGGTCCTCGCCGCCCTCGCCGGTGTTGGAGCGCGCGCCGATGCGGTTCATGGCGATGGCCAGCGTCTCGTGCATCTCCTGCGAGAGCGAGCCGTGCGACATCCCACCCGTGGCGAAACGTCTGACGATGCCGGCCGCCGGCTCGACCTCGTGCAGCGGGACCGGCGTCTCGGCCTCGCGGAGATGGAACAGCCCGCGCAGGTTCCGGTGCACGCGCGACTCGTCGTCGCACAGCGCGGCGTACTCGCGGAAGACGTTCTCGTCGCCGCTCTTGACGGCGTGCTGCAGCTTGCCGATGACCTCGGGGTTCCACTGGTGGAACTCGCCCTCGCGCCGCCAGCGATACTCGCCGCGCTCCTCGAGCGTGGACGGCGCGACCCGCACGTCGGGGAACGCGCGCTCGTGGCGCGCGATGGTCTCGGCAGCGATGGCGTCGAGGCCGATGCCGCCGATGCGCGACGCCGTGCCCGGGAAGTACCGGTCGATGACCCCACGATCGATGCCCAGGCACTCGAAGATCTGCGCGCCGCAGTACGACTGGATGGTGGAGATGCCCATGCGCGCGATGGTCTTGCGCAGCCCCTTGCACAGCGCGTCGATGTAGATCTGCTCGGCGCGCGCGGCGTCGATCTCGGGTGCGAGCAGCCCGCGTCGCTCCAGGTCGGCGAGCGTCTCGAACGCCAGGTACGGGTTGACGGCTTCGGCGCCGTAGCCGATGAGCAGGGCAAGGTGCATGACCTCGCGTGCCTCACCGGTCTCGACCACCAGGCCCACGCCGGTGCGCGTCTGCTCACGCACCAGGTGGTGGTGCACCGCCGCGGTGGCGAGCAGCGCCGGGATGGGCACGTGCGCCGGGTCAATGTGCCGATCGCTGAGGATGAGCACCGTGGCGCCGGCGGCGATCTGCTCGGAGGCGAGGCGGCAGATCCGTTCCAGCCCCCGAGCCAGGCCATCGGCGCCGGCGCGGCGGTGGAAGACCATCGAGATCGTCGAGGTGGGGAATTCGCGCTGGGTGACGTGGCGGATCTTCTCGAGGTCGAAGTTGCTCAGCACCGGGTGCGGCATCTCCAGGCGCTTGGCCTGCGCCGGCCCCTGCTCGAGCAGATTGCCGCCCGCGCCGAGCGTGGTGACCAGGGACATGACCGCCTGCTCGCGGATGGGGTCGATCGGCGGGTTGGTCACCTGCGCGAACAGTTGCTTGAAGTAGTTGAAGAGTGGCAGCGGACGCTCGCTGAGCACCGCCAGTGGTACGTCGTTGCCCATCGAGCCCACCGCCTCCTCGCCGGTGTGGACCATCGGCGCGATGAGCAGCTGCACGTCCTCGACGCTGTAGCCGAACGCCTGCTGGCGGACCATCAGCGTCCCCGCGTCAGGCACGGGCAGGTGACCAGGGGAGGCGAGCTCGTCGAGGTACACGGTGCCGCCGCGGATCCACTGCCGGTAGGGATGCACGGCGGCCAGCGCGCTCTTGCAGTCGGCGTCGTCGAGCACGCGCCCCGCCGCCGTGTCGACGAGCAGCAGCCGGCCCGGCTCGAGCCGCCACTTGCGCGCGATGCGTTCCTCCGGGATGTCGAGCACGCCCGCTTCCGAGGCCATCACCACCAGGCCGTCCTCGGTGGTGAGGTAGCGTGCCGGGCGCAGCCCGTTTCGGTCAAGGGTGGCACCAATCACGCGGCCGTCGGTGAAGGCGATGGCCGCCGGGCCGTCCCACGGCTCGAGGAGCGAGGAGTGGAACTCGTAGAAGGCGCGCCGTTCCTCGTCCATGATCGGGTTGCGGTGCCACGCTTCGGGGATCATCATCATCACGGCGTGCTCGACGGAGCGGCCCGATGCCGCCAGGAGCTCGAGCGCGTTGTCGAACTGGGCCGAGTCGGAGCCGGATTCGTCGATGACGGGGCGCAGCTTGGCGACGTCGTCGCCGAAATGCGGGCTGCGGAACTTGGACTGGCGGGCCCGCATCCAGTTGACGTTGCCGCGCAGCGTGTTGATCTCGCCGTTGTGCGCGCACATGCGAAACGGCTGGGCCAGGTCCCAGCGCGGCAGCACGTTGGTGGAGAAGCGCGCGTGCACCAGAGCCAGCGAGGAGGCCACGTCGGCTTCGCGCAGGTCCGGGTAGAACGCGGCCAGCTGCGCCGCGGTGAGCATGCCTTTGTAGATGAGCGTGCGGCTGCTCAGGCTGGCCCAGTGGAAGGACGACCGTCCATGGCCCGCTTCGGCCGCGCGACGTTCGATGACCCGGCGCAGCACGTACAGCCGGCGCTCGAGCGCATCGCCGGAGAAGCCGATGGCGGCGACGAACAGCTGCCGGATGACCGGCAGCGCGTCCCTGGCGGTGGCGCCGATCGCCGATGGTTCGACGGGCACGTCGCGCCAGCCGAGCACGCGCAGGCCCTCGTCGTGGCAGGCGTCGGCGGTGATGGCCTCGCAGCGCGCGCGGTCCTCGGCATCGGCGGGAAGAAACGCGATGCCGACGCCGTACGCGCCGGGTGCCGGCAGCGACAGCCTCGAGACGCGGCGCAGGAACGCGTCGGGAAGCTGAATCAGGATGCCGGCGCCGTCGCCGGTGTCCGGGTCGGCGCCGCACGCGCCCCGATGACCGAGGTTGACCAGCGCCTCGATGCCCGAAGCCACCACCTCGTGCGAGGGGCCGCCGGCGATGCGAGCGACGAAGGCAACCCCGCAGGCGTCGTGATCGAATCGGGGATCGTAGAGACCCCGGTTCGGGTGTGGGGCGCTCATCTGTTCGCCTATGCCTGCAGAGAATGACATGCCCTGACCACGCATTCAAGCGTTTGGTTGAACGGCCAACCTTACCGTAGGTGGGGAATTCCCCGAAGCGGGGCCGGCGGACGGGCGCACGGGGGACGGGCGCGCCGCCGAGCGGCTTAGGATTGGCCCGGAGTCGATGTCCACCTCAGTCGCGCCCGCGTCGCTGGCCGCCGAGGTCCACGCCGGTCCCGGCGCCTGGGCCCGGCTGCGCGGCTCCTCACCCTGGTGGCTGCTGCCGGCCACGGTGGTCACCGTGCTCGGCGGTTTCACCGTCTATTCGCTGTGGACCGCCTTCCTGTCCGGCGGGGTGAACCAGAGCGGCCCGTACCTTTCCCCGTTCTATTCGCCCCTGCTCTGGACCACCGGACCGGTCAGCCCCGCGCTGTGGGTCCTGGGCTCGCCACTGCTGTTCCGAGCCACCTGCTACTACTACCGCAAGGCCTATTACCGCTCCTTCTTCTGGGACCCGCCGTCGTGCGCCATCGGGGAGATGCGCCACCGCGCGTATCGCGGCGAGAATGCCTTCCCGCTCTTCCTCAACAACCTGCACCGCTACTTCTTCTACCTGGTGCTGATCGTCACCGGGTTCCTCTGGTACGACGTGTACCTGGCCTTCTTCGATCCGGCCGGCGGTCATGTCCAGATGGGCATCGGCACCGGCATCATGCTGGCCAACGTGATCCTGCTGAGCGGATACACGTTCGGCTGCCACTCGCTGCGCCACCTGGCCGGCGGCAACCTCGACTGCTATTCCACGGCCCGCTTCGGCACGGCACGCCTGCGCGCCTGGAGGTGGGTCACCGTGCTCAACGAGCGCCACCCGCTGTGGGCGTGGGCCAGCATGTTCAGCGTGGTGATCACCGACGTCTATATCCACCTGCTGCATGTGGGCGCGTTCGCCGACCCGCACATCGTGTTCTAGCGCAATGTCCAGACCGTGACCGCCGAGCCGTACGACACGATCGACTGCGACGTCCTCGTGGTCGGCGCCGGCGGTGCGGGGATGCGCGCCGCCATCGCCGCTGCCGAAGCGGGCTGCCGCGTGGCGGTGGTGACCAAGTCGCTGCTCGGCAAGGCGCACACGGTCATGGCCGAGGGTGGCATCGCGGCCGGCCTCGGTAACGTCGACGCCGAGGACGGCTGGGAGGTCCATTTCGCCGACACCATGCTCGGCGGCCAGCTGCTCAACAACTGGCGCATGGTGGAACTGTTCGCTCGCGAGGTGATCGACCGCGTGCTCGAGCTGGAGCGGTGGGGCGGATTGTTCGACCGCACGGACGACGGCCTGATCATGCAGCGGGCCTTCGGCGCGCACTCCTGGAAGCGCCTCTGCCACGTGGGCGACCGCACCGGTCTGGAACTGATCCGCACCTGCCAGGACAAGCTCGTGCATACGCAAGGCGCCGACGTCTACATGGAGTACACGCTGACGTCGCTGCTGAAGGACGGCGACACGGTGGCTGGCGCCGTCGGCTACAACCGCAATGACGGCGGGTTCGTGGTGTTCCGTGCCGGGGCGGTGGTGCTGGGCAGCGGCGGCTGGGGCCGCATGTACCGCACCACGTCGAACTCCTGGGAGAGCACCGGCGACGGGGCTGCGCTCGCGTACGCGGCCGGCGCCGACCTGCTCGACATGGAGTTCGTGCAGTTCCACCCCACCGGCATGATCTGGCCGCCCGGCGCGCGCGGCATCCTGGTCACCGAAGCGGTGCGCGGTGAGGGCGGATACCTCTACAACAGCGAGGGCAAGCGCTTCATGCTCGAGTACGACCCGGCCAAGAAGGAACTGTCGTCTCGAGATGTGGTGGCCCGCGCCATTTATAAGGAGGTGCAGGCCGGGCGCAGCACACCGCACGGTGGCGCGTATCTCGACGTGCGCCACCTGGGCGCCGAGCGGATCAAGCAGAAGCTGCCCTCGATGTTCGAGCAGTTCCACGCACTGGCATCGGTCGACATCACCCGGCAGCCCATGGAGGTGGGCCCGACCATCCACTACACGATGGGCGGCGTGCGGGTCGAGGCGGAGACCGGAGCCACCACGGTGCCGGGGCTGTACGCGGGTGGCGAAGCCGCGGGCGGTCTGCACGGCGCCAACCGCCTGGGCGGCAACTCGCTCGGTGACATCCTCGTGTTCGGCAGGCGCGCCGGCGAGGCGGCGGCGGAGTTCGCGCGCGGCCAGGGTGCCAGGCGGGGCATCGACGAGCGTCAGGTGGCCGACGAGCAGGCCAGCCTGCTGCGCCCGCTCGACGGATCGCAGGATGGTGCCACACCTGGCGAGAACCCGTACAAGCTGCACGAGGAGCTGCAGGCGGCCATGCAGGACGACGCCGGCATCGGGCGCAGCGAAGAATCGCTGCAGCGAAGCCTGGCCGCAATCGGCGAGCTTGGTGAGCGCAGCCGGCGCATGCGCGTCAGCGGCGGGCGCGCGCTCAACCCCGGCTGGCACACGTGCCGCGACGTGGAGAACATGCTGACGGTGTCGGAAGCCATCGTGCGCAGCGCCCTCGAGCGTCGCGAGAGCCGCGGCTCGCAATGGCGCTTCGATTACACCGAGCAGGACGTCGAGCTGGGTAAGGTGAACTTCGTTGCGCGGCGCGATGGCGACACCATGACGGTGGCCCGCGTGCCGCTCGACCCGCTGCCGGAGCGGCTGCGGCCGCTGCTCGAGAAGAGCCGGTTCTACGACCCGGCCAAGCTGCCCAAGGGCCACCTCACCCCCATGGGCGCTGCGCCGAAGGAGGGTGCATGAGCGGCAACGGCACGCTGGACGGGCTCACCGGCGAGACGGTGACGCTGCGCGTCCTCAAGGGGACGCCCGGCAGCACACCGGTGGAGGCGACGTACGAGGTCCCCGGTGTCACCGGGATGGTGGTGCTCGACGCCGTGCACTACGTGCAGCACAACCTCGACACCGACCTCGCCTGCCGCTGGAACTGCAAGGCGGCCAAGTGCGGGAGCTGCAGCGCGGAGGTGAACGGTCGTCCCGTGCTGCTGTGCAAGACGCGCGTCGATGACCTGCCCGCCGGGCCGATCACCGTGCACCCGCTGAAAACGTTCCCGCTGATCAAGGACCTCGTCACCGACGTCTCGCGAAACTACGAGGTCAACAAGGAGATCCCGCCGTTCACGGCGGCGCCGGACGACGGTTCACCGTGGCGCATCCAGCAGGTGGACATCGACCGGCTGTACGAGCACCGCCGCTGCATCGAGTGCTTCCTGTGCCAGGACGTGTGCCACATCATGCGCACGCACAACTACGCAGACCGCTTCTACGGTCCGCGCTTCTTCGTGCGCGTGGCGTCGCTGGAGATGCACCCCAAGGACGTGCTCGACCGCACCGAACTGACCCGCGACAAGGGCGGTCTCGGGTACTGCAACATCACCAAGTGCTGCACCGAGGTGTGCCCGGAGCACATCCATATCACTGACAACGCGATCATCCCGATGAAAGAGCGTGTCGCCGACCGGCACTGGGACCCGCTGCGCTTTCTCGGCCGGCTGATGTGGCGCCGCTGATCGTCCTCTCCGCGGTCTTCGTGGTGTTGCTGGGCGCCTTCCTCTGGTTCTACCTCTACTCGCGCACGCCGGCGTGGGGTGATTCGGAGACCCGCAAGGCGGTACTGCGCGTGCTGGTTGTCATCGGTCCCGCGTTCGGCATGCACTACCGGCCACCGCGCCCGGAACCACCCACCATATCCACGCCGGGACCTGACATCGAGGCGGCCATACCAGGGGTCGTGAGCGGCACCGAGGGGCAACGCGAGGACGGTTGAATGTTTCGCGCCTGCATCTTCGACATGGACGGTGTGCTCATCGACACCGAACCGGTATGGCGGCGGGTCGAGCGTGAGGTCTTCGCCCGCGTCGGCGTGGAGCTGAGCGACGAGCGGCTGCGCGAGAGCTGGGGGATGCGCATCAACGAAGTCGTCGACCACTGGTACCGCTCTCGACCGTGGAATGCCGTGCGTCCGCACGCGGTGTCCAGTGCGATCGTGAAGGGCATGGTCGAGCACGTTCGCAGCGAGGGTGTGGCGATGCCGGGCGCCATCGAGGCGGTGGCAGCAGTCCGCGACGCCGGCCTGCGCGTCGCCATCGCATCGTCCTCCAGTCGCGTGCTGATCGACGCGGTGGTGGAGAAGCTGGGTATCGCCGCCGGCATCGATGCGGTGTGCAGCGCGGACGACGAACGGCTCGGGAAGCCCGATCCCGGGGTGTTTGTCAGCGCAGCGCGCGCGCTCGGCGTCTCGCCTCAGGAATGCCTGGCGATCGAGGACTCGCCATTCGGTGTGCGCTCGGCGAAGGCGGCGGGCTGCTACTGCATCGCGCTGCACGGCGGCAGCACGGACGTGGGATCGCTCGATGGCGCCGACGTGCATCTCGGCTCTCTGACCGACGTCACCCGAGAGCTCGTCGCCGGTTTGCTCGGAAGCTAGCGGGTCCGGCGCCGGATCAGCACAGCGGCTGAGCCGGCGGCGAGCAGGACCGCGACGACGAGCAGAATCGCAGCCACCGAAAAACTGGCGGCGGCGCCAGCCGATGGAGTGGTGACGCCAGCCACGGACGAGGTCGGCGTGGGTGCCGGCCTCGCGGAGGTCGCGGCGGTGGGCGTCGGCGTGGGCGCCGGCGTCGGTGTCGATGCCGCGCTCACCGTGATGGTGCCGTGCATGGCGGCGTATCCGTGGATCGAGCAGTAGTAGACGTACGTGCCGGGGCTGTGGAAGGTGAAGCTACCGGTGGTGTCGACGTTCACCGCGAACGTGTCGCTGCCGGTGTTCGAGGGCGCACCGGCGCACACGCCCGGTGTGCATGACGTCGCCGTGTGGCCGGCGCTGCTCGCGTTCGTCCAGGTGACCGGCGACCCGCTGCTCGCCGTGGCGCTCTCGGGCGCGTAGCAGAACTCGAAGCCGCCTCCCGAGCAGCCGCCGTCGTTGATGGTGATCCCGCTGTTCGCGAGCGCTGCGGTTGGCAGGAGGATCCCGAAGGCCATGCCGAGCGCGCTCAGGATGAGCGCACACGCACGCACGCGGCTTCGGACGCTCAGTCCGCTCATCACCTCGTCACCGGATACGAGCCGGGGTTACGCCTGCCGGCTCGCCTACGACCAGCGCTCAGCGAGGGTGAGTGAGATCCCGGCGGCGCTGATTTGATCTCCGACAGCCGTGCATGCGCTCGGCAGGCAGGAGACGCCGAGGAGTCCGTTGCCGAACTCACCCGGATTGGGGGTGGACTGAGCCGACCACGCGGTGCCATTCCACGCCTCGGCCAGCGTCAAATGGCCGGAGCGGCCCACGGCCGTGCAGGTGGTCGTGGACGCGCACGAGACGCCCCAGAGGTAGTCGCCGGCGGTGGTCGATTGCATGGCCCATGCAGTGCCGTCCCAGCGCTCGGCCAGTGTCGAGCCCGAGACGTAGCCCACTGCGGTGCAGGCCGAGGTCGCTGCGCACGACACCGCGTTCAGGAAACCGGCGCCGCTTGACGGAACCGATTGCACCGACCATGCGACACCGTTCCAACGTTCGGCTAGTGGATAGGACGCCGAAGCGCTCAGACGGGTGCCGGCGGCGATGCACAAGGTGCTCGATGGGCACGACACGCCGCCGAGATCGGCGCCTGCTGCACCTGACGGGGTGGGGACGGCCTGCAGCGTCCACGCGGTTCCGTTCCAACTCTCGGCCAGCGGCTGCGTGGCTCCGGAGCCGTCCTTGTACAGACCGACCGCCGTGCACGCAACTGTGGACGAGCAAGAAACGCCGCGCAGCGAGGCGTGAGTCCCGGAGGCCGGATTGGCAGTCGTCTGGATACTCCAGCCCGACCCGTTCCAGAGCTCGGCAAGGGTGAGCCATCCGCCCGTGTTGTCCACGTACTCGCCGACCGCCGTGCACCGCGAGGTCGACGGACAGGCCACCGCGGACAGCGATGTCTGGGTGGCGCCC
>VBJV01000027.1:0-8092 GCA_005879785.1 Chloroflexota bacterium | reverse complement strand
CGGCGCGTCCATGTGCTGCTGTCCCATGTCTCGTCGAGGGTCGTCTGGACCTCCGCGGCGCCCTGAGAGGAGCCGATCGCGCTGCACGCGTCGCTTGCCGAGCACGCGACGCCTTCGAACGTGCTGGAGGTCGCGCCGGGTGGTTGCCCGGGTGAGTGAAGCGACCAGCCGCTCCCATTCCATTGCTCGGCGAGCACACGCGCGGCCCCGCTCGAGGCCACCGAAGCGCCGACCGCAACGCACGAACCAGTGGACGCGCACGACACGCCGGTGAAATACGCGGACGACACGCCCGTTGGATTCGGCGTGTAAACGGTCGACCAGGTGCTGCCATTCCAGCGCGCGGCCAGGGTAGACGCGTGGATGCAGACAACGCAGTCGTACGCGCCGTCGTAAGAGAAGGTGTCGCCCGTGGCGAAGCACGCGCTCGTCGACAGGCACGACACTGCGGTGAGGCCGTTCAATTTCGACAAAGCGGGCGCCGGCTGCAGCATCCACCGGCCGCCGGTCCAGGTTTCGGTGATGGCGTATATGGGGTTGTGCAGCCCGCTCGAGGGGTCGATGCGGTACCCGACCGCGTAGCACGCGCCGCTCGTAGGGCACGACACTCCTTTGAGGGCGCTGGCCATGGAGCCGCTGGGGTTCGGCGTGGTCTGTACCGTCCAGGTGCTGCCGTCCCAGCGCTCTGCGAGCGTGAGGGATGCATCGGCCGAGGTGTAGTAGTCGCCGACGGCGGTGCACTGCGTCGCTGAGTGGCAGGAGACGGAGAGGAGCTCGGCGTTCTTGCCGCCTGGGCTCGGTACGATGAGGAGCGACCAGGCGCTGCCGTTCCAGCGCACAGCGAGCGCGGTCAACGCTCCGCCGACTGTCGCGTGGCCCACCGCGATACAGGCCGTGCTCGAGGGGCATGACACACTGGCGAGTGCGGCCTCCGTGGCCCCGGCGGGATTGGGGGTCGCCTGCAGCGTCCAAGCGCTGCCGTCCCAGTGCTCGGCGAGCGTCACCGGTGTCCCGTGGAGGTTGCGGTAGCTGCCCACGGCGGTGCAGGCGGACGCAGCCGAGCAGGAGATTGCGGCCAGAGATCCGCCCGGGACAACCGCGTTCCGGGTGGGCTGAATCGACCAGTTCGGGGCCGCGGCGGCGTCGTGCACCCCGCTGAGCAGCGCGGCTGCGATCACACCTATCCCGCCGAGAGCGATGCGCTTCACATCCTTCCTTTTCGTGCCGCGAACCGTGCTACGAAGCTGCCAGGCTTTTCAGCGCCGGGTCGATCTCGGCGCGCCGCTGCTCCATAATCTCGACCACCTGGCGCACTGACTCCGCTGAGCGATGCAACGCCTCGCGCTCCTCGTCGTGGAGGGCGACGTCGACGACTTCCACGAGCCCGCCGGCGCCCAGGCGGCAGGGAACGCCAGTGAAGACACCGCGGACCCCGTACTCGCCGTCCAGGTACACCGTGCAGGGCAGCACCTGTCGCGTGTCGAGCATGACCGCGTCGACCATCTGCCCCACCGCGGCGCTCGGCGCGTAGAAAGCGCTGCCCGTCCTCAGCAGGTTGACGATCTCGGCGCCGCCGTCGCGCGCGCGCTGCACGATGACCGCCAGACGGTCCGCGGGAATCAGCTCGGCGACCGGCACACCGGCAACGGTGGTGAGGCGCGTCAGCGGCACCATGCTGTCGCCGTGTCCACCCAGGACGTATGCCTGCACGTCGTGCACGGATGCGTCCAGTTCCTGGGCGATGAAGGTGCGAAAGCGCGACGTGTCGAGCACGCCCGCCATGCCCAGGACCCGTGTCCGCGGGAACCCGCTGACGCCGAGCGCAAGCTGCGCCATCGCGTCGACCGGGTTGCTCACCACTATCAGGATGCAGTTGGGCGACGCAGCCACGGCCTCGCGCACGACGCCGGCGACGATCTTCGCATTGGACATCACCAGGTCGTCGCGCGACATGCCCGGCTTGCGCGGCAGCCCGCTGGTGATCACCACGATGTCGGAGCCAGCGGTCTCCGTATAGCTGTTGGTGCCGGTGACGCGCGAGTCGTAGCCAACGATGGGACCGCTCTCCAGCAGGTCGAGTGCCTTGCCCTGGGGCAGACCCTCGACGATGTCGACCACGACGACGTCCGCGTAATCGCGCTCGGCCAGACGCTGGGTCAGCGTCGCACCCACGTTGCCCGCGCCGACGACGGTGATCTTCGCGCGCACGACTGACACCCTCCGAACTGCGACTACCAGTGCTCCACGGCAGAAGTAACTTCCCGCTTCATCCGCTCATATCCACCGATCCCTGCGTCAGCTCCTGCGCTTCTCGCCCAGGTATCAGCAGATACCATCGCTGCGATGCTCGTCGCTTCCTTGGCCTCGGCGGCCTGAGCGGCGAATCGGAAAGCTACCTCTGTCGCGGAGCACTACCGACGCGATTGTAGGATCTGCACCACATGAGGCAGACCGGCGATCGGCGGCCGCTGAACCGCTTGGAGCGCTCGCTCGGCTACGGGCTGCTCGGCTGGGCCGCCGAGGTGGCGTTCAGCGGCGTGCGCGACCTGACCGACCCGGGCACGCGGAGCTGGCGTCTGCAGGGACACAGCTACCTCTGGATGCTGCCCATCTACGGGCTGCTCGCCTTCCTTTTCGAGCCGCTGCACGACCAGCTGCGAACCCGACCCCTGTGGCTGCGCGCCGCCGCGTACGCGACCGGGTTCAGCGTTGTCGAATATGCGACCGGCATTTCGCTGCGTCGCGCCGTGGGCGTCGTGCCCTGGGACTACACCGGCCGCAGCCGCTGGGTGCTGCCCGGCGGGGCGACACGGCTCGACTACGTGCCGGTGTTCGCCGCCGCCGGCATCGTCCTCGAGCACGTGCACGACGCGGTGCGCGACCTGCCGGTGCGCCGCATTCCTGCCTGACGGTGGCAGCCCGCCGGCGCCTGCCCGCGGGGGCGCGTGCTCGTGCTCCCATCGTGGTCGAGCGCCTGGCCAGGGAGTACCCGGACGCCACCACGGCGTTGGAACACGGCACGCCGCTGCAGCTGCTGGTGTCGGTGATCCTCAGCGCTCAGACCACCGACGAGCGTGTGAACGCGGTGACGCCTGCCCTTTTTGCGAAGTACAGGACCGCAGAGGACTTCGCCACGGTTCCGCAGGCAGAGCTCGAGGAGATGATCCGGCCGACCGGGTTCTTCCGCTCCAAGGCACGGGCCATCCGCGAGATGAGCCAGGACCTGGTGCGCCTGCACGGCGGCGAGGTGCCACCGCGGATGGAGGACCTGGTCGAGCTCCGTGGCGTGGGTCGCAAGACCGCCAACGTGGTGCTGGGCGTGGCCTTCGACGTGCCCGGCCTCGCTGTCGACACGCACGTGACCAGGCTCGCGCAGCTGCTGGGGCTGACCGCTGCTCACGACCCCGTGAAGATCGAGCAGGACGTCTGCTCGATGGTGCCGCCCAGCGAGTGGACCGCCCTGGGTCTGCGCCTGATCCTCCACGGACGCCGGGTCTGCATCGCTCGCCGACCGCGGTGTCCGCAGTGCGTGCTGGCGGACATCTGCCCATCCGCGTACCTCGGCCTGGGCCCGGCCGCCAAGCGACCCAGGCGGAAACGCTAGAGTTTCGCCTCGCATGCACGGAGCCCAGAAGCTCAGTCCGCTCGATGCCTCCTTCCTCCACCTCGAGACGCGGCATACGCACATGCACATCGGTGGCGTCGCGATCTTCGAGCCGAGCCCGGTGGGCAGCGGCGAGGTGCTGCACAACGACATCGTCCGCATCATCGAGCCGCGCCTCGACCTGATGCCGCGGTACCGGCAGCGCGTGGCGTTCCTGCCACTGGCGCTGGACACGCCGGTGTGGATCGACGACGACGAGTTCGACATCTCCAACCACGTGCTGCGCGCAGCGCTGCCGCGGCCCGGTGGTGATCGCGAGCTGCAGCACTTCATCGCGCGCGTGTTCTCGCGTCAGCTCGACCGCAGGCGGCCGCTGTGGGAGATGTACATCATCGAGGGCCTCAAGGAGGGTCGCTGGGCGATCCTCTTCAAGACCCATCACGCCATGGTCGACGGCATCAGCAACCTGGAGCTGGTGACGGTCCTGCTCGACACCGAGCCGGATGTGCGGCCGCTCCCCGAGGACGGCTCGCGCTGGGAGCCGCACGGAGCGCCGACGAACACGCAGCTGCTGGTCAGCTCGTTGCGTGAACGCCTGTCACGACCGCGCAGGCTGCTCAGCGCGGCGCGCGCGGTGGCCGGCAACCCGACCCGCCTGGCCGGCGCGCTGCGCGACACGGCCAGCGGGCTCACCGCAATGGTCGAGAACATGCGCGCTCCGCGTTCGATCATCAACGGACCGACCGGCGGGTCGCGGGCCTATGTGTACAACCGCTTTCCGCTGTCGGATTTCAAGCTCATCAAGGACACGTTCGGCGGCACCATCAACGACATCGTGCTCGCCGTCGTCGCCGGCGGCCTGCGCTCGTTCCTGGTCTCGCGCGGCGCCGATCCCAACGACGAGAAGAACGCGCTGCAGGCGCTCTGTCCGGTGAGCCTTCGCGACACATCGGAGCGCACGGCGCTGGGCAATCGCCTGGCGATGCTCCTGGTCAAGCTGCCCATCGACGAGCGTGATGCCGAGTCCCGCCTCGAGCGCGTGCGCTCGACGGTCGACCGGCTCAAGGCACGCAAGCAGGCGGTGGGGGCCGACTTCCTGCTCAACCTGGCCGGGTACGCGCCGTCGACGCTGCATGCGATGGTGGCCCGCGCCTCGCTGCGGCAGATCGGATTCAACCTCGTGGTCACCAACGTCCCGGGCCCGCAACTGCCCATGTACCTTCGTGGCGCGCGCATGGTCGAAGCGTTCCCTGTGGCCTTCCTGTATCCAGGCCAGCAGGTGGCGATCGCCATCTTCAGCTACATGGGGATGCTGAACTTCGGATACCTGAGCGACGCACACGGCATGCCCGATGTCGACGTGCTGGCGCGGGGCGTCGACAAGGCCGTCAAGGGTCTCGTCGCCGCCGCACGCAAGCGCCAGGAGCTGTTCTCGCCCACAGCCGCAACGCCGCCACGGCGGACGCCACGACCCGCATCGAAGCAGACGGCGAAACCGGCGCGATCCGGTAACGCCGCAGCCCGCTCTCGCAAAACCGCTACGATGCGCGCATCGACGTGATCCAGACGAAAACTCGCCCGCATCCTCGCGGGCAGACCGGGGCCGCGTTTCCCGCAATCCTCCGTCCCAGCGGTGTCCCGCATGCGACCGACCCGGTATCGATACCGCAGCCCGAGCATCATCACCTCCCTGCGTGGGTGCGCCGCGCCTTCGCCAAGGCGGGGCCGATCCTCGGCGACCTGGCCGGCAGCCTCGAGGGCGAGACACGCGAGCAGTACATGTCGAGCATCACCGAGGTCACCGCGAGCATCAACGCGGGCAAGTTCAGCCAGGCGTTCCAGTACCCGACCCTCATCGAGTCGGGGCTGAGCCTGTACGAGCAGCAACGCAAGGAACAGGAGGAGTCGGCGCGGGCGCGCAAGGTGCTGGAGAACGCGCGCCGCAGCGTTGCCGAGACGCTGCGCGACGCGGCAGCGCAGCTGACCCCCGAAGCATCATCTCGTCTCAACAAAGCGCTGCGCACCGCCTCTGATCAGGAGGCGATCAGCGCCGTGGAGGCGGAAGCACGACAGGCGCTCGACTCGGCCAAGGTGGGCCAGGAGCGCCGCCGCGAGCGCGAGATTTCGCGCACGCGTTCGCGCATCGCGCGCGCGACACCCAAGTACGCCGCCGTCGACGGTGCCGAGACGTGGCAGGACGTGCTGCGCCGGCTTCAGGAGCAGATGGCGCAGGAGTCGGCCGAGAACGGCGGAAACGGCGAGAACGGCGCCTGACGCAGCCGCCAAGGCGGTTGGGTCAGCCGTTGCTCCACTCGAAGCGGTTCAGCTGGCCGTAGGTGTTCTCGAGCTGCAGGTCGAGGGGCGCCTCGGTCGACGTGTGGCAGTCGACGGTGTTGCCGATCTCGGCCTGCTTGTATTCAAACCCGTTGGGCAGGTCAATGCGCACCCGGTGCGGGTCACCGCTGACGGGGTTCTTTATCGGCTCGATGTGCAATTCGCCGAGGCTGCCCACCCGGACTGACGCGCGGCGACCATCGCGATCGACAGTGAAACTGATCGGCGCGGTAACAGCCTCACGCTCATGTGGCAAGACGGACTTGAAGATCTCGAAGTACGGTCCGCCGTGCACGCCGCTCTCCATGGCCTTGATCGCCTCGCGCTGCTCGTCGGTGGCGGACTCGTCGATCACCAGCTGTCGAGTGCCGTTGCCCTTGTAGATTGGACCCGGCCAGGACACGATGAAGGCGAAGCGCACGCCGTCGAGGGCGATGTCGCCGAACTGCCCGTCGCGTATCTCCCAGGTGATCAACGCCCTGCAGTCACCGTTCGAGGGTTCGGCGTTGAACTGGCACGGGCACGCCCATACGCAGTTGCAGCTGGCCGCCTCCTCGCCGCTGATGTGCCACGGAGTCTGCGTCGCCGTTCCCATGCCGAGAGCCTCCTTCGTGTCCGTGAGAGCGCGGCGATTCTAGTCCAGCCCAGCAGGCCGGGCTCAGCCGGGGCCGCCGGTATACTCGAAGCAGATGCTCGATCCAGATCAGCTGGCGCCTGACGCGGTCGATCCGGAGGTGGCGGCCATCATGCGTGATGAGGTGGTCTTCTGCCTGCCGAGCACGCCTATCGACGCGGTGGCCAAGCTGATGGCGGACAACACGCTGTCCGAGATCGTCGTGCTGCTCGATCGGCGTCCGGTCGGCTACGTGGCACAGGAGGACATCCTGGACAGGCTCACGGCCGGCGACGTGGTCATCGCCGGGAGCGATTTCGCCATGCGCCCGCCCGTCACCGAGCAGCAGGCGCGCAACCTGCTGCGCCAGCCGCCGCTGCTCGTCGACGAGCACCAGCGCGCCCGCGAGGTCATATCGCTCATGGCCGACCAGCGCCGCCGCCTCGCCGTGGTCATGCACGAGGACGAGACCCCGGTCGGCATGCTCACACCGGTGGAGATCGCAGCCCTGGCTGCGTCCTCGGGACGGCGCGCGGACGCTGCGGAGGTGGCCGTCTGATGCCTGACCTGGAGACGATCGCCGCGTCGCTGGGGGCCGAGTGCGATCCGGACGACACGCTGGCCGACGTCCTCGAACCGCTGCGCGCGCAGCATCCGCTGCCGCTGCTGGTCACGCGCGACGAGCGGATCCTGGGCACCATCGGGCTGGAGGCGGTCGTCGCCGCGTTCGGCGCGCTGGACAGCACGCGCGCCGGCGACGTGATGCGGGCGGCGCCGAGCATCGATGCCGGCGAGCCGGTGGAGCGCGGTGCGGCAGCGTTGCGCACGGCGACGGGCGACGCGGTCGTGGTCACCGCCCTGGACGGCGGCGTGTTCTCGCGGCGCTCCAGTCCCGCCGGTGTGGTGAGCACCGCTCAGATTCTGGCCACCATCGGCAAAAACGTGGTGGACAAGGCACCGATGAAGATCCTGCGCGGCCACCGCGACCTGGGCTTCAACCTGCCGATCACCCCGTGCCAGCGCAACTGTCCGATCCGCCAGGACATCGCCACGTACATCGACTACGTGAGCCAGGGCCGCTACGTGGACTCCTGGTCGGTGATCCACGAGACCAACGCCTTTCCGAGCATTCTCGGCCGCCTCTGCAACCACCCGTGCGAGACCGACTGCAAGCGCGGCTGGGACGCCGGTGAGGACCCGGTGACCATCCGGTCCATCAAGCGCTTCTCCACCGACTTCGCGTTCAAGCAGGGGCTTTGGATCGACTACAAGATCCAGCCGGCCACGGGCAAGCGCGTCGCCGTGGTGGGCGGCGGCCCCGCGGGTCTGCAATGCGCGCTCGACCTGCGCGTGCAGGGCTACGACGTCGTCGTCTACGAGCGCGAGGCCAAGGTGGGCGGCCTGCTCACCACGTCGATCCCGCCGTTCCGCTTCGACCACCGCCAGCTGCAGTGGGAGATCGACATGATCCTGGCGACCGGGATCGAGGTGCGGCTGAACAGCAACATCGGCGCCGGACCCGACGACATCAAGGTCCCAGA
>VBJV01000144.1 GCA_005879785.1 Chloroflexota bacterium | reverse complement strand
GCACGCGCGCCCTGGGTCAGGAGCTCGAGCTCAAACAGACCGCGCTGGACAAAGCGACGGAGCACCTGAACGGGGTGGCCCAGCTGCGCGAGCAAGCGGCGACTGCCGCACAGCAGCTCGAAGAGCGCTCCGGCCAGCTCGGCAGCGCGGTCTCGACCGCGGGCAACCGGCTCATCGAGCTGACGGCGACACTCGACGAGCTGGATAACCGGGCCGGCACTTTGCGGTTCGCGCAGAAGCGCATGGCGCAATTCGAGGAACGGCTCGCCAAGTGGGAAGCGGTCGAGTCACAATTGACGCGGGGGCTCGAGCAGATGCACCAGCGCCAGGCCACCGTCGATGCGATGCAGGCGGACATGCACCGCCTGTACGAAGTCGCCGAGAAGACCACCGATGATGTCCGGTCCATCGCGGGCGCGCGGGAGGAAGTCAGCGAGACGCGCGCGATGCTGGAGACGGTGCTCAGCATGCTCACGCACGTCCACGATGCGGCCAACGGCCTGGATCATCGCAAACGCCAGGTCGAGCAAGCCGAGGAGCGGCTCGCGCGGGCGGAGGCAATGCTGGCGGACGTACAGGCGGGTCTGGAGCGCCCGCATGGCCCGAAGGCGCTACTGGATCAAGCGATGACGCAAGCGAGCGCCCTCGAGTTCCATACCAAGCAGGCGGAGACGGTGATTGCGGCGTTGCGGCAGGAGCGGGAGATCACGGACAAGGTGCGCTCGGCGGTGACGCAGCTGCGCGAGGAGCGACGGTCGGAGGACCGGCCGACGAAGAAATCGGCGTAGGGTCTGGGCCAATAGAGTTGATGTTGATGCAGTAGGGTTTTGGTAGGGGCGCAGCATGCTGCGCCCCTACATGGTTTTGGAGCCCGGTTATTTCCCCAACGACACTAGCTCGCAAAAGAAAACGGTCCCACCGGTACAAAATCGGTTACGCCCGCGCACACACGGAGCCCATCGTGTACCTATGGAGCGGCCATGGAACCCGCGTGTTAGCATGCACCGTCGGTCGATCAGGTTGCGGGGTCATGACTACGGAGATCCGGGCGTGTATCTGGTAACCATCTGCGCGACGTCTCACCTCTTTGGCCGTGTCCACGCTGGTGAAATGTGCCTGAGTCCGTTCGGCGACATTGCCCGTGATTGTTGGACGAGCATCCCAAAGCACTTCCCGCACCTCCGGATAGACGCGTTCGTGATAATGCCCGACCATATGCATGGCATCCTGTTCATCGCGGATCGCAGTTTGCGCCGTCAGGCTGTGGGGCAGATCAGCCCTGGCTCGCTTGGCGCGGTAGTCAGATCGTTCAAAGCAGCGGTTGCTTCTCGGATCAATTGCTTGCGTGGCGCGCGCGTGGGCGGAGTCTGGCAGCGGAACTATTTCGATCAGATCATCCGCAATCGCCGTGATTTGAATCGCATCCGTCAGTACATCATGGATAATCCGGCGAGGTGGACGCGAAAACGGATGTCAAAAATGTAGGGGCGCAGCATGCTGCGCCCCTACCCATTTCGTCAGCGCCTCCGCAGGCCGGCGGTCAACGTCAGGGTTTTAACGTTCTGGCGCCAGGAAGCGCCCTCCACCTGCGCCTCGTCGATGCCGTAGGCCAGCGCGAACCACACCGGCCGGGAGCCGAGGTCGAGCCTCACGCCGAACTCTGCCCCGCTCGCGCTGCCCGATCCGGGCGGCACGTTGACAGCGAGAGCCAGCGCCCGCCACAGCATGGCGTGTCCGCGCACGCTCGACCCGACAAGCGCGAAATCCCCGCGTCCTCCCAGTCGCCACGTCACCACGCGCTCCGCACCGAACAGCGTTGTGTAGCGGCGTGCGTGCGGCCCCGCCTGCAGGCTGAACCAGGACGTCGGCATGAACCGTAGCGCCACGGATCCCTCTACCAGATCGCGCCCCCCTTCGGCATACCGCACCGCGATCGCCAAACGCCGGAACTGCACGCTGCTCTCGAAGCCGGCGGCGGTGCCGGCGATGCTCCCGGTCCTGACATTGGTGATCAGACCTGCAACCGTGACGGTGACGCGCGTGGCCGGTGCGCTTGGTTCCGTTTGGGCCGGGGGGGGGGCCTGGACCGGGGCCGTTGCCACAGGCGGTGGGGGCGGGGGCGGGGCCAGATGGGTCGCTGCAGGGAGCGCGTCGCGTGCGACAGGTGGCGTGCGCGCCGGCACCGTATCCGGTCGCGGGCGGACCGCAACGACTGTCATGCTTTGCCGGACGGCGTGGTACAGCTCCGTGACCTCAGGCGGGAACACGAGCGTATCGGGCTGCGCGTCGGGCGCCAATTCGACGAGCCGGCGAAACACCGCAATCGCGGAGTCGGGCTGCCCGCGGTAATGCTCCGCGGCACCGAGGTAGGCGAGCGCCCGGGCACGCGCGGTGTCAGCGAGCTCGGTCGCGAGTGGTGCTGCGAGTACCCGCCGCAACAAGCTCGCGGCCCGGTCGAACTCGAGGTCCCGATAGGCGCCCACGGCGGTCGCCATCACGTCGCTCGCGCTGCCGGTCTGCGCGCGCAGCGGCGTGGCGACGAGCAGCGCCAGCACCACAAATCGCAGTCTCATCGGGCGATCTTGCTGAGTGTGATGTCCGTCAGCCGCACCGTGCCGCCGGCGGGCACGATGACCCAGGCGCTGTGCGTCCGGAACCCCTCGCGCACCAGCAGGAGATGATGCCGGCCGGCCGTCACGCGAATCCTGACCCGGGGCGTCGTGCCCACCGCGCGCCCGTCAACCAACACCTGGGCCCACGGGCTCGAATTGATGGACAGGTAGCCAGTGAGACGGCTTGGTCGTGCGACGATGTGCCGGGTGGGCCGTGGGCGTGGTGGCGGCGATTCGAGTGCGTCGTTCGGCTCCGACAGGTCATCACGCCGCAGCGTGCCCGCCACACGCTCGGTGCGAAGCCCAGAATCCGGCGGCATCGCAAGCGGCCCGGGTGCGGGCGGCGCTGGGAGGGGGACCCAGACGCGTTCGTCGTTCGGTCCCCAGCTCCGCAGCAGCACGACGAAGCTCACGATCAGCGTCATCCCGATGACCGCGCCGACAACCGCGAAGCGACCTCGGTTGGGTTGCCCCGCCTCCCACTCGTCGCCCAACAGCAGGGAAAGCGGATGGGGCGCGGGCGGCGGCGCGGCCGTGGGGGGCCGCGCCGGTTCGTTGCGTTGTGGCTCGGCAGTCATGGGCCCGCGACCACGTTGAAGGGGGAGCTCGTGGCGCCAGCAAGGCCCGAAGCCGCCGCCGTCAGGGTGCACCCGGTGCACACGCCAGTGACGCTCAGGTTGCTGAACGTGGCGACGCCATTGACAGCGTTCACCTTCCTCGTGCCGCTCAAGCCCCCGGCGACGATGGGCCCTTGGAGCGTGAGATCTATCGGGCCCGAGAAGCCGGTGGCGGTCCCACCCTGCGCGTCGCGCGCGGTCACCTCAACCGAGAACGCGCCGTTGAGAAAGAGAATCGACGGCGGATTGATCGTGAACTCGAGACTCGTCGCGGG
>VBJV01000138.1:3311-7124 GCA_005879785.1 Chloroflexota bacterium | reverse complement strand
CCAGCTCGTCATCGGGCCCGCCGGCAACACGCTAGCCTCGCTCGGCAGCGACCTCGTGATCGCCAAGAGCGCGACGACGACCACGGCGCCAGTGGGTCCTGGGGCAGGCGGCCTCACGCTGCGCGTGCGACCAAGCCCGCGTGTGCCTGGCTACTGTCAGGTGGTGGCCATCGCGGGCAATAGTTTCGGCGTCGAGTACCCGATGGCGTTTCTCAATCCGGCGATTCCGCTGACGGCGGGACAATCCCCGAACACGCTCTACGACTACTTCGTCGTTGATCTCCCGGGTGGTCCGGGGGGCTGTTAACCGCGCGCGGCCCGCGATTGCGCCGCAGTTCGTGAAAGGAGACTCGTCCATGCTCAAGAAGCTGATCGCGCTGTCGCTCATCCTCGCGCTGACCGCCTTCGGCCTCGGCGGCGCCACCGCCCAGCAGGTCTCGCCGGGCGCCCCTGTCACCCAGACCGGCTCCACCGGCTTGGCCGGCCAGCAGTGCATCCAGTCCACCGGCACCTCGTCGGTCGCGCTCACGATCACGGTCCCTCAGCCCCAAGCGGGCAACTCGGTCTACATCGACTACTTGGTCCTCGCCATCGCCTCGACGGGCGCCGTCACGACCGTCTCGACGCCGACGACCTTCACCAGCACGAACATTCCGGGGACGCCCTCGTGGCCGGTCACGCAGGCCGGTCTGAGTTCCGCTGGGTTCGTGCAGGCGGCGGCCGGCGCCAACGGCGCGCTGGGCATTCCCATCAAGGGAGCCTCGGGACTCGGGCCGACCTTCGTGGGCCCGGTCGCCAACGCGGGCTTCTTCGACATCATGACGGTCTGTTTCCACTCGGCTCCCTGATCGACGAGTAGCACCGGCGCCATGTACGCGGACGGCACGTATGCGCAGTTTCAGTCTGCCGCCGCGCTGCTCCCGGCCGCGCTGCAGAAGATGGTCTATCACACGTCCGGCAGCAATATCGCCAGCGTCGGGTTCGTGGAGATCGACCTCCTGTTCAACTTGAACGTTGACCCGCCGAGCGAGGCGACGTTCACCGCGGCGTACCCGAGCGCGGTCAAGGTGGGCGTGGTCGGCCAGCCATGAGACGACACCTAGCCCTCGGCGCTGTTGTGCTGCTCTGCGGCTGGGTCGTGATCTCGCAGCACCGCGGGTCGGATGGGGCCTTCTGGTATCGCGGCGAGGCGGGACCGATGTCGGTCGAGGCATGCCGCGCGGTGCTCAAGACGGTCACCACCCGTCCGAAGGTGGGCCTGATCAAGTGGTACGACACGACGCCGCAGCAGCTTAAGCACCATTTCGGCCACGACGCCACGCCCACCTTGGGCTCGTGGCTCGCGTGTTGGCCCGAGGGCGCGGAACTCGGGCTGGGGGAGTCCGATCAGTGAGGCAGTGGGCGTGGGCGATCGTGGCCATCGTCACCCTCGCCGTCTGGGCCCCCGTGCTGACCTACGATTGGGTCTACATGTGGGATGATGCCGCGCTCTTTTACGGCAACTGGATGGTCCGTCAGTGGAACTGGGAGTGGATCTTTCGGACGCAATACTACGGCCACTGGATGCCGCTCACGTGGATGAGCGCCAGCGCGACCTATGCCCTGTTCGGCTATCACGCCTCGGCGTGGCACGCGATCAACGTCGTCCTGCACACGATCAGCGCCGTGCTGTTCTATTTCATCGCGTTTCGTATGATCGGCAGTCATCCCGGCGCCGTGGTCGCGGCGCTGCTCTTTTCGATCCACCCGCTCCGCATGGAGTCCGTGGCCTGGATCACCGAGCGCAAGGACGTTCTCATGGGCGTCTTCTTTCTCGGCGCGATCCTGCTGTGGATGCAGGGCCGGCGCTGGTGGTCCTTCGCCGCCTTCGTGGCCGCCTGCGCGTCGAAGTCGCCCGCCGTGATGTTGCCGGTGGTCCTGCTCGCGCTGGAGTGGCTCAAGGAACACGGAGGGGTCGCGTACCCCATTGAGAACCGGGTAGAGACGCCGAGCAGTTCCGGCGCGACGGATGGTGCGCGTCCCGGACCCGGACGCTACTGGCCACTCGCGCCCTTCTTCGCCGTCAGCGTGATCGTCTCCGTCGTGGCGTTCTGGAGTCTGCACACCATCCTGATTTCGTTGCCGTGGTCGGCGGTGTCGCTCGGGCCTCGGCTCCTGCACGTCGCCTACAGCGAAGTTTTCTACGTGTGGCAGACCGTGTGGCCGGCGCGTCTGAGCGCCCTGATCGAGTACACGTGGGTGCCCTCGTGGGGCCAGCCTCAATATCCGATCGCCGTGGCGGTGTGCGTCCTCGCCGCGGTTGGGCTCGCACGAACGTGGCGTCGCTGGCCCGCGCTGACCGCCGCCGCCGCGTGTTACACGGTGGCCGTGCTGCCGCAGTCGGGCCTCTTCCAAAACGGGCCGCAGCTCGTCGCCAACCGCTATAGTTACCTCGCGTGCCTGCCGCTGGCCCTGCTTGCTGGGGGCGCCGTGACCGCGGGGTCGCGGCGCTGGCCGCGCTTGTCGCTGGCCTCAGCCGCGGCAGGCCTCGTCGCCCTCATCGCCGTGACGGAGACGGCGCTCCCGATGTGGAGGAACTCCGACGCGATGTGGCGCTACGCCGCGCTGCACGAGCCGACCTGTACCCAGTGTCAGGACATGGCGACGGCCGCCGACTATCGCGACGGCAATGTCGCAGGCGCGCTCTGGTACACGGAGCGGGCGATGGTGGTCTCGGACACGACGCCGGCCCCGCGCTGGGAACGCCACTGGAATCGCGGGGTGTTTCTGCTCCAACTGGGTCGTCGCGAGGAGGCCGTCGCCGCGCTGCGCACGTATCTCGCCCTCGTGCCAGACGCGCGGCGCGACGTCGAAGTGGACCGTGACCACATCGCGCGCGCTCGGGCCGCCCTGGCGAGCCTCGGGGCGCTGTGATGCTCTGCGTCGTGCTGACGGTGATGCTGACCACGCTGGGCTGGATCGTCGCCGTGGCGCTCCTGCTCGTCGCCGTGGGCCTCGTCTCGGATACCGTGTTCGGACGTCCTCAGTGGACGCCAGAAAGTTATCGTCGTGATCGAGAGGAAGGGAGAGACTGATGGCGGACCCCAGCTTCGAGGAACTCCGGGCCGAGAACGAGCGGCTCAAGCAGGCCAACACCGATCTGCGGCGCAGCCGCGGGGTCGCCCCCGAGGAAAAGCACGCGCTCACCGTCGAAGCCGCCACCCTGCGCGCCGAGCTGGCGCGGCTCAAGGGGGAAGTGGCCGCCGAGCGCGGCCCCGCGAAAGGCACCGTCATCTGCTACCAGGCGCCCGGTGAGCCCTACTGCCGGCCCGCACGCGTGCTCTCCGATGGCTTCTCGGCGCGCGTGCCGCTGGCGGGTGGGCAGATGGCTCTGCACGCGCATCTGGAGTACGGCGAGCCACCGCACTACTTCGTCAAGGACGAGGACGGCAACCCCTTCACGCCGGGCCACACCTTCGAGGTGGACCGCGCCTGGAACCCGACGGGCGCGCCGGGGACGTGGCATGCGCTCTCCGAATGTCCGTATAAAGGCGGTGAAGGCTGCCCGTACCGTGATGGCGTGCCGAAGCCAGCCGCGAGCAGACTCGCGGCCGATGAAGCGATCCCGCAGGCGCCCTAGTCGTGACCTCAGCAGAACTCGTCCGCTTCGAGGCGAAGATGGAGCCCGAGCCGATGTCAGGGTGCTGGATCTGGACCGGCTCGCACGACACATGCGGCTACGGGCGGATGGGGCTCGCTGGCCATACCACTAGCGCGCATCGCATCGCCTACGAGCATTGGCGCGGCCCGATACCGGCAGCGAGAGAGCTGGAT
>VBJV01000138.1:0-3294 GCA_005879785.1 Chloroflexota bacterium | reverse complement strand
GGTCAATATCCAGAGGGGGACGACCGGCGGCACGCACTACAACGGGATTCGGCCGACCTGTGGCCGTGGGCACCCCTATACGCCGGAGAATACGTTCGTGGACCGGCGTGGCTGGCGCTTCTGTCGAGCCTGCTGGCGTGAGCGCTACTATCGTAAACGTCGCGGTCGATTGGCAGCCGAGCGGAGGGTCCTACGCGAGACCTAACTCGGGAGAACCGGCGGCTGACGCCGCCCGTCAACGGCGCAGCGGCCATCGTGGACGCGGCGCTCCCGACGGAGCCCGCAGTGCTACCATCACCCCCCGTGGTGGACACCGTGACCGAGGAGCCCGCGCCGGCCGCACGGCCGTCCCTGCCGGCCGCCTACGAGCAACTTGCGCAGCGCGTGGCCGATCTCGTCGAGCCCGCCGTGGCCGAGCTGGTGACCGCCCGGCGCGACAAGTGGCTGGCCCGCATCGCGCTCAACATGATCGAGACGGCGAAGCTGCTGGATCCGATCACGCGCATCGCCGTCGCGCGCTGCCTGACGCTGGGCTCGCTGGTGGCAGCTGTCGGGCTGGCGTCGTGGCTCGGCTGGCTGATCTACCAAGCGATCATGGTGGACAAGGCGCCCTGGCCGCTGGTCGGCTGTCTCGCGGTCGCCGAGGCGTTCCTGTTGCCCATCATCTGGCGCGGGCAACCGAAGGCGCCGCCGGAGCCGTCCAGGTGAGACTCGACAATCATCGCAGCGCGCCCATCGTGCCCGCTTTCGAGGGCAATCCTCCGGGATGGGTCGTCGCCTGCGTGGAGCCTGGATGCGGGTGGGCCCATGACGCCCACGGCCTTGATGCGGATGACGCGGTGAAATCGGTCGCAGCGACGCACGCCGAAGGCAAACACCGATTGATCGCGCGCGCGGTTGACTACCGCGCGCATCCGCTGTACGACCGGACAGGGAGGTAGCGATGCCCACGCCGCTGTGGAAGAAGAAACTCCCGAAGGCGACGTCGTTCAACGACCGCTTCGTGGAGGAAATCAATACGTCCGAAAAGAACCTCATCCTCGGTCCGCTGGGCGCGTCCGCTTCCGCCGTGCATGCCACCGGCGAAGGGACCGACCCCATCGGCAAGCGCCCGCGCAAGATGCTGAGCCTCGACTGGCTCGGGAACCTGCGTTCCCATCGGCGGGAAGATCGGTCGCGCGACTGATGATGGCCTCGCTGCCGCACGGTGAGTACGTGCGCGGCCCCAACCAACAGCCACGGCGGGTCTGTGTGCTGCCTGCACCCGTCACTCCGGGGGTCGAGAACCCAGCTCCGTGGCGCAACTGTCGGTTCACTTCCCGTTTGAATCGGGACAGCGAGGATCTTTCTTGAGACGTCTCGCCGACGAGCTGATCGCGGCGCATCGCGAGCCCGCCCACCCGCGCGTGGGTGTCGTGCTGCTGCTCGTCTATCTGCTGCTGGGCCTCGCCATCCTCGGCCTGTTCACCGCGGCTGGCGCGCAGGCGCAGCCGGTCGTCTACGTCAGCACCTCGGGGTCCGTGACGACGAACGGTTCGGACTGCACGACGTCCACCAACTGCGTGGTCATGACGCAGGCCGCGCGCACCTCCAACGGCACCATCGTGGTCACCGGCACCTGGACGGGCACCCTGACCTTCGAGGGCACCCTGCTCGACATGACGGTGGCCGCCAACCAAACGGCCTCCGCGGGATGGTTCGCGCTCAACGTCCTGCCCAACGGCTCCAACAGCTACGTGACGACGGCGACCGCCAACGGCCAATGGATCGTGCCCATGGCCCTCACGGGCGTGCGCGCGCGCGGCAGCGCGGCCATGACGGGCAGCGCCAGCGTGGCCATCGCCGTGACCTCCGCGCGGATGAACCGGGTGCCCGGCGTGGACGGCACCACCCTGACGCCCAACGTGGTCTGCTTCAACCTCGCCAACCCCGATGCGTGCCTCTCACGCAGCGCCGCCAATACGCTCAAGGTCTCCACCGATTCGACCGGCACCACCGCGGCCACCTCCTACGCAGGCAAGTTCACGACGACGGGGACGGGCACCGTGACGGGTCTCACGCTCGCCAATGGTGAGAACGTCGCCGCGTTGAATGGGGGCCAGATCTCGTTCTCGACCGCCGGGGCCGTCGTGGGATCGGTCTCGCCCGCCGTCCTCTCGGCCTATCTGGGCGGCGCCCTGAGTTTCATCGGGACGAGTGGGTCACAGTCGTTCCAGACCGATACCATCACCATCGCTCCCGCGTCGGGGTCCGCGTCCTTCGCCGCCTTGCACCTCAACCCGACCATCAACGGCACCTCCTCGGGCACGGCCTACGGCCTCGGCGTGGCCAGCAAGACGAACACGCTGACGGGTGGCACGATCAAGCTCGCGTCCTTCGGCACCACGACGTCGGACCTGTTCACCGGCTACTCCGAGCTGGCCTCCATCAGCGTCGGCGGCCAAGTCAATGGGACCACCTTCGGGACGGCCACCAACTGTGCGAATACCGGGTCGCCAGCGACGTGTGGCAGCGCAGCGGCGGGGAGTGTCGTCATCGCGGCGGCGGCGACCAGCGTCGTCGTCAATACCAGCGCCGTCACCGCGAACAGTCAGATCGTGGCCATGATCGACCGCTCGCTGGGCACCCGGTTGAGCGTCACCTGCGATACGACGTCGGACTTGACCACGGGCTCGCCGGCCATCACGGCGCGCACCGCCGCCACCAGCTTCACGATCGCGGTGCCGGTCGCCCCCGCAGCGAACCCCATGTGTCTGTCCTACCTCGTCGTGAACTGATGAAGTTCGATCTGCTCATCATCGCGCTCGTGGTGCTGGGGGGCTGGGTCCTCTCGGTGGTGCTCTTCGGGCCCGAGGGGGACAGACAAGAGATGAGGGAGATGACGATGTAGAGAGGCGACCGTTGCGGTGGCACCGCGCTGCCGCCCCCTTCTGGCGCACGTTCGTCAACACCCCGTGGAGAGGTTGGAGTTCCGGAGCGCATGACGCTGATGGCGCGGGGTTGAGTACGTAGGACGAGAAACGAACGGCGCTGCGGGGGGGGGACGCAGAAACGGCCCGCCGCTAAGCTGTATTAGAGCCCAGCGACGAGCCGCCTATCTCGCTTGACGCGAGCACCACAACCATCCGAACCGTACCGTTGCCGAATTGAGCGCTGGCATCGGTATAGCACCTACCCATGCCGAGCGCAAGCCCGAAATGGGCGTTGGTCGTTGTGGAGGTCTCGGTGGAGGGCCTCGTGGTGGACGTAAAAAGGACTGGACACGCCCGCCTGATTTCGTCTACTACTCGACGT
>VBJV01000142.1:1444-5797 GCA_005879785.1 Chloroflexota bacterium | reverse complement strand
GTGAGCCAGCTGCTCCAACGCGTTGGTGAGATCGCCCGCGGCGAGCACGCTTGGACGCAGTCCGAAGATGTAGCTGCGCAGGTCGCCGATGACGCGGTCTATCTCGGCAACCGCCTGCTGAATCCGGTCTGCCAGACGCGCGTCGCCAATCACGGCAGAGGTCCCCTGCAGGCCGAGGCCAACGGCGAAGAGCGACTGGATGATGCCGTCATGCAAGTCGCGGGCGATGCGCTCGCGGTCCTCGAGCACCTTGAGCCGCGCGACTTCGGCCTGCGCCCGTTGCACCTCGTCGTAGAGCCGCGCATTGGCCACCGCGACGCCTGCTTGCGTGGCGAGCACGACGAGCGCTGCCTCATCCTCAGCGGTGAAGGCGGGTGCCGTGCGCTTGTCAGTGAGGTAGATGTTGCCGAACACGCGTCCGTGGGCACGCACCGGGGCGCCCAGGAAAGAGCGCATATGCGGATGGTTCGGGGGAAAGCCCACCGAGCGCGCATCGGCGGCGATGTCGTCGAGTCGCAAGGGGTGCGCCTCATCGATGAGCACCCCGAGGATTCCCCTTCCGTGTGGCAGGTCGCCGATGGCTGCGCGCTCCGCGTCCGTGATTCCCGTGGTGACGAAGTCGACCAGGTGGGTGCCGTCGGCCGAGAGCACCCCCAGCGCGCCGTAACGGGCTTCGGTCAGCTCGACTGCCAGCTCGATGAGGCGCTGCAGCAGCACCGGCAGCGACAGCTCGGCTGCGAGGGCGAGGCCGGTGCTGAGCAGGGCTTCGGCTCGGCTCTCGCTGACCGCCATGGCCAGCCAAGCATAGTGAGGAGGCCAGGGACTGGTCGGAAATCAGCCGCTTGTCGTCGCTGCGTCCGGGTGGCGCACGCACCCGGGAGCTGGACCGGCTGCAGTCTCCTCGATCGTGAAGTATCTGCAGAGCACCACAGCTCGATTCATCACCGGCCGCCCGGCCGAGACGAAGCCCGGGCATTCGTCCATGCGATCGACGTGGTGCGGACAGGGTCCGCAGAAGAGTGGATGGGGCAGCGGAGCCTCGATGGGCACGTTCATCATCAGGCCACTCCGGCGACGGCACGTTGCGCGGTGTCGAGGGCCTCGGCCACCCTGCGCAGGAAGGCGCGAACGCTGGCCTCCGCCAGGCGATGCAGGAGGAGGCGATCGAGCCGCTGGCCGAGCGCGCCGAGTGGGGGCTCGTAGCGGCCGCGAAGCGTCAGCTGGGTGAGATGCGGGTCAAGTGTCGCCACCTCCAGGTCGGCGGCGAGCACGGGGAAGAGCCCTGGAGCGCCGGTGGCGCGCCAGACGATGGGCACGACCGTGACGTCACCGCGCACCAGCGGATCGCCGGTCTCGACGGCCACCGTCTTACTGAGCAACGGGAGCGCCAGCGTCGGGCCCACGCGCAGCCGGAGGGCCTCGCCTTCCCCCGCGGCGGCCACCGCCAGTGGGGACAGCCACGCACCGCTGCCGGAGAGGATCTGATCGCGAACTCGATCGGCCGCCAGCGGGACGTACACGTAATCGTGGACAAGCATCGCCGTCACCGGGCGTCTTGTGGATGCATGGTCGCAAGCGTGATATCCCACCGCTGGCCGCGCCAGGGCACAAGGTCATCAAGGTGTATGGCCATCGGTCTTGCCGGCGAGCCGCTGATACAGTGGGGCCATGGGTGCGGAGCAACCCATCCGGGTGCTTCTCTGTGACGACCACGAGCTGGTGCGTCGCGGTCTGCGCAGCGTGCTCGACGCAGCCGGAGGGCTGCGCATCATCGGCGAGGCGGCGGACGCGGATGCCGCCTACGATGCGGTCAAGGCCACCCATCCCGATGTGGTGATCATGGACGTCCGCCTGCCGGGGCGGTCCGGCATCGAGGCTTGCCGCGAGATTCGCTCGGACTTCCCCGACACCAAGGTGCTGATGCTCACCGCCCATGCCGATGACGAGGCGCTGTTCAGCTCGATCATGGCCGGCGCCGCCGGGTTCGTCCTGAAGCAGGTGCGCGGATCCGACCTGGTCGGCGCCGTACGGCAGGTCGCAGCGGGTGGCTCGCTGCTGGATCCGACGGTGACCGCGCGCGTCCTGGCACGCCTCCGCGGCGACAGCTCGGGCAGCGACGACGCGATGGTTGATCTCACCCCCCGCGAGCGGACGATCCTCGACCTGGTCGCGGAAGGCATGACCAACCGGCAGATCGCGGAAAAGGTGTTCCTTGCCGAGAAGACGGTGAAGAACTACGTGTCCAACATCCTCCTCAAGCTCGGCCTGTCGCGTCGGGCTGAGGCCGCGGCGTACATGGCCAAGCGCAGCGGCCGCAATCGCGACGCCACGGAGTGGTCCTGAGTGCTGACGTAGCCAAGCGACGGGCGGGTCGCAGTGCAGATAGCTGCCCCCTCTCGCCATCCTCTAGAGAATGAGCGCTCTGGCCTCAGCGGCACAGAACCTCGGTGCGGCCCGCGCGCAGATGGGCCTGTCCCTCGGCTGGCACATCGTTTTCGCTTGCCTGGGTGTCGGTTTTCCCGCGCTGGTCCTGCTGGCGGAGTGGCGCGGCATACGTGGCGACCCCGCCTCGATGGCGCTGGCCCGGCGGTGGGCAAAGGTGGCTGGAGTCTTGTTCGCGGTCGGGGCGGTGTCCGGCACCATCCTCTCGTTCGAGATGGGGATTCTATGGCCTGTGCTGATGGGGCGGTTCGGCGCGGTCTTCGGCGTGCCCTTTGCCCTCGAGGGCTTTGCTTTTTTCATTGAGGCGATCTTCCTTGGCATTTATCTCTACGCCTGGGATCGCCTCGCACCGCGAGTCCACCTGCTGAGCGGCGTGCCCATCCTCGTGGCGGGGGTGGCATCGGCGTTCTTCGTGGTGACCGCCAACGCCTGGATGAACGACCCCCAGGGCTTCACCATCGTGAACGGGCAGGTGACCAACCCGCGACCGCTGATCGCCATGTTCAACCACGCCACACCGGTGCAGACCACGCACATGATCCTGGCGGCGTTCATGGTCACCGGCTTCGCTGTTGCCTCTGTCTACGCCGCCGCGATGCTGCGGGGACGTCGCGACCGCTACCACACCGTCGGCCTGCTGTTGCCCTTGATCGTGGCCACGGCGATCACGCCGGCGCAGATCGTCGTCGGCGACATCGCCGCGCGCGAGGTGGCCGAGAACCAACCCGTGAAGCTTGCCGCGATGGAGGGTTTGGGTCATGCCCAGGCTGGCGCCGGCGAACATGTCGGCGGCGTCTACATCAACGGCGAACTGCGCTACGCGATCGTGCTTCCCCATGTTCTTGCATTTCTCGCCAAGGGTGATGCCAACGCTACTGTGGCCGGCCTGGACCAGGTTCCCGCCAATGACCGTCCGCAAGCTGTGACCCTGATCCATCTCGCCTTCAATCTCATGGTCGGAATCGGGTTCCTGCTGCTTGGGCTCGGCCTGTGGCTGGCTGCAACGTGGTTGCGAAGACGAAGGGCCCCGGCCTCGCGCTGGTTTCTGCGCGCCGTGGTCGTGGCGGGGCCGGCAGCGGCTGTCGCGATGGAGTGCGGCTGGATCGTCACCGAGGTCGGCCGTCAACCGTGGATCGTGTATCGCGTCCTCCGCACCGCAGATGCAGTCAACCCGGCGCCCGGGCTGTCCTGGGGACTCGTCGCCTTGGTCATCATCTACAGCATCCTGACAGTGGTGACGATCAGGGTCATCCGGGGCCTGGCCCAACACCGTTCCCCACAGGCCCTGTGATGCTCGCCAACGTCGCGCTCGTCTACCTCTGGTGCGGCGTCACCGCGTACGTGCTGCTCGCCGGAGCCGATTTCGGAGCGGGGCTCTGGGACCTGTTTGCCGGCGCGTCTTCGATCGGTCCGGTCTGGGAAGCCAATCAGGTTTGGCTCATCTTCGCCCTGGTTGTTGTCTGGACCGGCTTCCCGGCTGTGTTCGCCGCCATCAGCTCCACGTTGTACGTGCCGCTGACCGCCGCGGCCTTTGGGGTCATCCTTCGCGGTTCGTCGTTCGCGTTTCGTGGTGCGGCTACCGGATCCACGGCGCAACGCGTGTACAGCACCGCCTTCGCGCTGTCATCGATCGTGACGCCCTTCTTCCTCGGCACGATTGCCGGCGCGATTGCCTCCGGGCGAGTACCGCTCGCCATTGCAGCCGGCGACGTGTTCAACGCCTGGCTGAATCCAACCTCCGTGCTCGGCGGCCTGCTGGCAGTCGAAGTGTGCGCCTACCTGGCAGCCGTCTACCTCACCGCTGACGCGAAGCGCAACCGCGAGTTGGAGGTGGCCGAGTCCTTTCGCACCAGAGCGTTGATCATGGGCGCCATCACGGGCGCCACGGCCCTGGCGGGCATCGCCGTGCTG
>VBJV01000142.1:0-1386 GCA_005879785.1 Chloroflexota bacterium | reverse complement strand
GCCACCGCGGCGCTGGCAGTAATAGCCGTCCTGTGGGGATGGGCCGTCGGGCAGTATCCAAACTTGCTCGTCGGCTCCGCCACGGTGACCAGCGCCGCAGCGCCAAACGAGACGTTGGTCGTGCTCGTTGTGTCCCTGTCAGGGGGAACGCTGCTTCTGCTCCCGGCACTTGCGCTGCTCTACACGCTCTTTCAGACGCCGGAAGAAGTCAGACGACGCGCAGGATAGATGAGCGTCCGCGGTCAGCGCAGGCGAATTGGTTCCTCGACGGCCCAGCGGTTGCGAGCGACGTACGAGGCCGCCTGCGTGCGCCGGCCCGTGCTGACGCAGAAGATGCGGCGCGGCATCCAGCGCAGCGCCGAATTGGTCAATGGCGCTACGGTAAGAGGGACCCACTCGGTGGGCTAGCCATGACGACCCTTGTGATCGCGGAGTTGAAGCCGGAGCGGCTCTCCCTGGTCGACACCGCATGGCTGCACATGGAGCAGCCGACCAACCTGATGATGGTCGGCAGCCTGGCCTTCCTCGATGAGCCGCTCGAGCGCCGGCAGCTGCTGACCGCACTCAGCCGTCGCCTGCTGCAGCATGCCCGGTTCCGCGAGCGCATCGAAGCCTCACCCGTTGGGCCTCCGCACTGGGCCGCAGACCCCGCTTTCGAGCTGGAAGCGCACGTGCACCCCATGGCGCTGCCGGCGCCTGGTGGGGATGCGGAGTTGCGCGACTTGCTCGGCGACCTCATGAGCCGCCCCCTCGACATGAGCCGCCCATTGTGGGACGTGCACCTGATCGAGAACCATGGCAGTGGCTCGGTGATGTTCACACGCATTCATCACTGCATCGCCGATGGCCAGGCGTTGATCGGGGTCCTGCTCGGCTTGACCGCGACCACCGCCGCCGCCTCTCTGCGGACTGCCCGCGCGCGCAGCGACCGGCCCCCCGCGAACGGCCACCGTCATCTCCCGAGCCTCGATCCTCGCCACGCCGTGGCAGCTCTGGTGGAACTTGGTGCGCACGCGTTCACGCTCGCCAGGCTGTCGGCTCTCTGGCCCGATGCGGCCACACCGTTGCGCGGCACCCTCACGCGCAGCAAGCACGTGGCATGGACGGATCCGATCGCTCTCGAGAGCCTGCGATCACTCCGCAGGGCGACCGGCTGCACGGTGAACGACGTACTGGTGGCTGCCGTGGCCGGGGCGCTGTGCACGTATATTCGCAAGCACGGCGATGGCGAGATGCCCGATCACATCCGGGCGCTGGTGCCGGTCGATATGCGCGCCGGTTCTGTCGACGGCACGCTGGGCAACAAGTTCGGCCTGGTGTTCCTGGACATGCCGGTCGGCCTGGCTCGCCGGCGCGAGCGGCTCATGGCCGTGCACGACCGCATGG
>VBJV01000141.1 GCA_005879785.1 Chloroflexota bacterium | reverse complement strand
CGAGGAGCGCGTCACAGCTCGGGCACGCGAGACCAAGACGCCGGGCCCGCGTCTCCCAGCGCTGCGTGCCCCACATCAGCAGCGCGAGGCTCGCGACCATGCCAGCGAGGGGCGGGACGAAGGTCGCGTTCGGAGAGAGCCCCGACCGGGCCCGCGACATGAGCAGCACGAGCGAGCCCCCAAAGACCAGGACCGCGACCGGGATCAGCACAACGTAATCGGCCTGGTTGTCGCGCTCGAGGCGTGCATGCCGCTCGGTAAATTCTTGGGCGGAGCTGGGGAGCGCGCCAAGGTCAGGACGGACGACCGCAGGCGGTATCGCGGCGGCCCCCGCATCGTCAACGATGGGAAGGCCGCAGTCGGGGCAGCGATCGCCGTCCAAAGACAGACCCGTCATCGAGACCAGCGTCGCGCCGCACGCCGGGCACGCGAGGCCCGTGGCCCGGCGCTTGGCGCGGTCCAGCAGTGCGGCCACTACGGCTCCGCCGAAGGCTGGAGCAGCGGGGCCAGCAGCATGCCCGCGACTACCGGAGCGATCCACACGGCGAACACGACGCGCTGGAAGCGGCGGTGGAGGGCGTAGCGCCGGCCCAGCATGGCGCGAGGGACAAGCGGCGGGCCGGGATCCCCCAGCCGCTCCAAACGGACCGCGGTGCGGCGGCGCAGGACTCTGAGGCCAACCAAGACTACGGCGAGCACCCCAGCCGCCGTGAGGGGCACAAGCGGGCGAGGCAGGGCCAGGCGCCAGACGAGCCACGTCGCAGTGCATCCGAAGAGCAGCGCGGCCGTGAGGAATGACCGCCGGGCGCGTCGCGTGGCGCGATGATGCGCCGCCAAGCGACGAGCGACGTCCCCGGGGCGGATGGACGCCTCCATCGCTTGACCCGGGCCGGGCGTGCGGCGTCCCGCGACAACGATCCGCTCATCGGGTTCCGGACGCGGGCGCCGCCGCGTTCGCCACGCCCACACGAGCAGGAGGACGCTGAGGAGCGTGACCCACCAGTAGTCTCGCAGGAACGACATGGAAGGTTGGACCGCGACCCTACGAGCGGGGCACCATGTGGTCCGTGAGCACGGGCAGAAAGGGCACCCAGGGACCGACCTCATCCCGGTATTGCTTGGCCATCACCCGCGCGACCTGCGCCACGTGGCCCAGGTCATGCACGACCCAGGCGGCCAACAACTGCCGCAGCGTCACACGCCCCAAGCTCGGGTGCTCACCGGGAAGCTCGAGCTCCCGTGCCGTAAGCTTCCAGGAGCGCAGCAGCGCCATATTCGCGGCACGCAGGCTGGCAAACTCCGCGAGCAGTGACTCCAGCGGCCTGCCGGCGTTCCGCGTCCGGTGGCGGAAACGATCGTACGGCTCGAAACGAAGATCGAGCCCCTTCGTGAGCATGATGCGAGCACGTGGGATCCAGTCGGTCTCCTCACCATCGATGAGATGCCCCACAACATCGAACGGGCTGAATGTGTCGGGACCTTCCGTGCCGCGAATCCACGGCGCACCCAAGCCGTCGAGGAGCGCCCGGAGGGTGCCGGGCGTCCGTCGCAGGATCTCCATCGACAGGTCGAGATCGAAGTTCATGATCGCTCGCGGCGCTGCGGCGCACGGTTGAGGCGGGCGAAGGTCTCGCGAAACGACTCAGCGAGCGTCTCCGAGAACGGCCGTCCGCTGCGCTCCGCCAGGCTGGCCGACGCTGCACTCGTGCTCCCCTCCTGGGACGTCACGCCATGCCGCCCGGCTCAGCGCGGAATCCCCTGACTGCGGCCCGCCCCAGCCAGACGAACAGGACGAGTACGACGAGCTGCGTCACCAGAAATGGCGGCTCCTGCTGCTTCGGCGCGGCGACAATGAGGGCCGGAAGCCGCCGGAACAGCTGCACGAGCAGGACGAAGACGTTCAGGTAGAGCGCGAGCACGGTGCCCCATACGTAGATTCTGCGCCAGGCGCCGGTCAGGTGTTTGACGTAGCGCGCGACGATCACGGCGGCCAAGACGACGAGCGAGATGATCCCGACGGCGTGCGACGGCAGGAACGCCACGAACGGAAAGCCGAATCCGGTGACGCTCGTCGCGACGGTCGTCACCAGATAGACGCCGGTCCAGCCGTCGAGCCGCTTGCCGGCGACGAGCCCTCCCGCGACCACGAGCCCTGCGAAGATCCCGACGAGACTCACCACAACGTGAATCAACGTGAACGTCGTGATGCCGAAGATCATGGGGGGGCGTCCTTTCGGAAGAGGAGCCGGCCGCGTGTCCAGCGTCACGGTGATATACCGCTCGCCGTTCGAGACAGCAATCTGCTCCAGCGATGCCGCAATCAACATTGACAATCCGAGATATCCTCCCCAAATCCGGGGCATGCCGGAGGACCTGGAAGGCGTGGTGGCCACAGCGACCCGACTCAGCCATGTCGATGGCAAGGCGGGTCGACTCACCATCGCCGGGTATGCCGTGGAAGATCTGGCTCCGTACGCCAGCTTCGAGGAAGTGGCGTACCTGCTGCTGCATGGCCGCCTGCCGGAGCCAGCGGAGCGCGTCCGGTTCACGCAGGATCTGGCCGGACGGCGCGCGCTGTCCCGACTTGTACTTGAAGTACTTCACGAAGCCGCTGCTACACAGGCACGACCCATCGATGCCTTGCGGATGGCGGCGGCCCTGCTCAGCCTCGGCCGCGAGGAGAGCGCCGGAGACGACGCGATGACCGCAATCGCGTCCTTCCCGACGATCGTCGGGGCCTATTGGCGGGCTCTCAACGGGCAAGAGCCGGTCCCCGTGCGTTCCGACCTCCCGCACGCGGCCCATTACCTGCATCAAGTATTCGGCGCCGAGCCATCAACGGAACGGGCACGCGCGTTAGCAACCTATCTCAACACCGTGTGCGATCACGGTCTCAACGCCTCCACATTTGCGGCACGGGTTATCGTCTCCACGCGATCCGATGTCATTTCCGCGATCACCGGCGCCGTCGGCGCGCTCAAGGGTCCATTGCATGGCGGCGCACCAGGTCCTGCGCTGGATATGGTGTTCGAAATCGGCACTCCCGAACGGGCGGAAAGCGTCATCCGCGCCAAACTCGATCGCGGCGAGCGTCTCATGGGATTCGGACATCGCATCTACCGAGTGCGTGACCCGCGTGCGGATGTGCTTGCCCGAGCTGCCGAGCGCTTCTATGCGAGCGGCGGCGATCAACGCCTCTATGACCTTGCGCAGCAGGTCGAAGCCACCGCGCTTCGTCTGCTGCGTGAACGCAAGCCAGAACGGCGACTCGAGACCAATGTCGAGTTCTACACGGCGCTATTGCTGCACGGTCTGGGGTTCCCGTCCGAACTGTTCACTCCGACGTTCGCCGTCGGGCGCGTCCTCGGCTGGTCGGCACACTGCCTGGAACAACTGCGCGACGGACGGTTGATCCGCCCGCAATCGGCCTACATCGGACCGACGGGCCTTCACTACGATCGCGGCCCCGCGCGCCCCGCAGTCTGAGATCGAAAAAGCAGTGCGATCCACCACTGGCAGCCCTGCAACCTCAGGAGACACCATGTTACTGATCCGCGAAATCATGTACTGCAAACCCGGCAAGGTGCGCCCGATGGTCGAAAAGTCCCTCGCCATGGCGAAGCTCAGCGAAAAGCTGGGACAGGGCAAGATGCGCATCATGACGGACCTCTGTGCCGAGCGATACTGGACGATTGTGACGGAGTTCGAAGTCCCGAGCATGCAAGCCTTCGAGGAGATGATGCAGGGACAGGGACAGGGCAGCGAAGCCATGAAGGAGTTCGAGACCATCATGAAGGGCTATCACGACTTTGTGGAGTTTGGGCGGCGGGAGATCTACAGGATCGAGGGCTAGCGGGCCGCGGCGCCGGTTCGCTGGTTATGGCCAGCCGGCGTCCGCTGCGGGTGCTCGCAGGGTTCGTACCTCGCCCGTTCGTGCCGCGTCGGCCGTGCTCTCAAGGCCACGCCACTCTCGAACTACCATGAACAGCGTTTTCCCGTCCACGCCTCCGAGCGTGCAGGCGAAACAGCCAAGGTCCAGGTCGATCGTCTGCAGCACGTCGCCGCCTGCGCGAACGCGCACGCAGCGCTTGTTCGGGACGTCTGCGTACCAGACCGCGCCTTCCGCGTCCAGACAGATGCCGTCGGGCACGCCGTCGCCGAGATCGGCCCATACCCGCCGGTTCGAGAGGCTGCCGTCGGCCGCGATGTCGAACGCGGTGAGCCTCTTGCCGTAGGACTCGGCGACGATCAGCGTGGCGTTGTCGGGCGTCACGGCCATGCCGTTTGGGAAGGCGATGCCATCGGCCACCTGTCGCGCCGAGCCATCGGGGGTCACGAGAGCGACGATTCCCGGGGCGAACTTCTCACCGGCCATGAGGTTAAAGCCACCGCCGTTGACGTACGCGTTGCCGCGACCATCCA
>VBJV01000140.1 GCA_005879785.1 Chloroflexota bacterium | reverse complement strand
CCCGGCTCGGGCCCCACGATCTGGTCGCCGTCGCGGTCGAGCTGGATGTGGGTGTGATACGAGCGGTCGAGCCGGTCCATCATGAACGGCACCCACGCGGCGCCGCCCTCCAGATAGCCGACGCGGAGCTTCGGGAAGCGCTCGAAGATGCCGTGGGACAGCATCGCCATCGCCTGGATCATGATGCCGAGCGGATGGCCGAGCGCGTGCACGCCGTAGAACGTGCTGAACGTGTCCATCCCCAGGTGATGGTGGCAGCCGCCGTGGACGGCGAGCGCACAGCCAAGCTTCTCGGCCTCCTCGTACAACGGCCAGAACATCTTCGCGCCAAGGTGGGCCTTCAGTCCCTCGCCGTTTGATGGCAGCATCCCGGCCGCGAAATGCAGCTCCGTCACCGCGCGGTGCAGCTCTTCGGCGGCGGCCTCCGGGTCCTGGACTGGGAGCAGCGCCACGCCCTTGATGCGAGGGCTCATGCGGGCGAACTTCTCCGAGAGCCAGTCGTTGTAGGCGCGGCACACCACGACCGCCGCGTCCTCTGAGGAGATGCGCCCGACCGCCAGGCCGTCGGTGGGATAGACGACGGTCCAGTCGATGCCGGCCTCGTCCAGGAACTCCACCCATTCTTCGGCATCAGGCGTTTTCTGGAAACCGCCGCCCTGGCGGAGCACACTTCGATGGAGGTGGTCGAGGGCCGGAAAGACCTGCGACGACGACCGCTGGCCGTGGGCCATGAAGCGGCCGATTTCCTCGGCGGACTCGCGGATGTGCCCATCGGCGTCGATGACTTGCATTTTTTCTTTTACCCCCCTCCCCAGCCCTCCCCCACAAGGGGGGAGGGGGCAGGACGACTTCTCGGCCAAGGATACAATGGCCGCCCAGGAGGAGGTGCATCATGAACCGACTCAGTGGCGCGGCGGTCATCGGCGTTCCCACCCGTCTGCTCCTGCTGCTCGTTGGCGGGCTGCTGTTGCTATCGGGATGCGCGACCCCTCCTGGGACACAGCGCCAGGAGGGCGCAGCCGCTGCCCCACCGTCGGCTCCTAAAACGCTGCGGATCGGCTCCCAGTTCGAGCCCGTGGAGGGCGTCGCCGTATTCGCGGGCAGCAGCAACAAGGCGGCCCAGCTCACGTGGATGTTCCACGCAGGATTGACCGCCTACGACCCGCAGGGGAACCTTCAGCCCCGCATCGCACGCAAGGTGCCCTCGATCGCCGACGGCGACTGGAAGGTCTTCCCCGACGGCGGCATGGAGCTGACCTGAAAGCTACGGCCGAACCTGAAATGGCACGACGGCGTGCCGCTCAGCGCGGAGGACTTCATGTTCGGCATCCAGGTGGCGCGCGACCCGGACCTTCCCCTGCCTCACACCGGCGGTGTATCCCTGGTCCGCGAGGTCCTGGCTCTGGATGCGGAGACGCTGGTCGTCCGCTGGTCGGAAACCTACTTCGGGGCCAATGAGGGCAACCCGGCCGAGATGCCGGCCCTGCCCCGCCATCTGCTCGCCGACCTCTACCGGCAGGGCGAGAAGCAGGCATTCATCAATAGCCCCCGCTGGGCCAAGGAATGGGTGGGGCTCGGTCCCTACCGCATGGGCGAGTGGGTCGAGGGCGCCTACACCGAAGCGCTGGCGTTCGACGACTACGCGCTCGGGCGCCCGAAGATCGATCGCATCATCATCCGCTACTTCCTGGATCCCACGGTGCTGGCGACGAACTTGCTATCGGGAGACATCGACTTTGTCTCGATCGGCAGTCTGAGGACCGACGACCTGGCGCCGGTGCGAAACACCTGGCAGGCGAGTGGGGGTGGGACCGTCATCGAGATGATGACCTACATCACCTGGGCCCGGATGCAGTTTCGCGATCCTAGCGCGCCCTGGGTGAACGACGTGCGGGTGCGCCAGGCCTTGCTCCACCTGGTCGACCGCCAGAGCATGGCCGAGGCCTTCTTCCCCGGCAGCGCGACTTCGCCAGCCGATATCTTCGTCGCCCGAGAAGACCCCGTCTATCGGCTCGTGGAGCAGCGTGGACTGTCGAAGTACCCCTACGATGTCGCCCAGGGCGAGCGGCTGCTGGGCGACGCCGGCTGGCGGAAGGGGCAAGACGGCGTTTTCCAGAATGCCAGCGGCCAGCACTTCAATATCGAGGTGCGCATCACGGCGAACGCGCCGGCGCTTGTGCAGCAAGCCCTGGCTCTGGGCGATCAATGGAAGCGGGGCGGGCTGGAGTCCGACCTGTTCTCCATCGCCTCGAACGCGACCAATAAACCCGAGCTGAAGGCGGCCAGCAAGGGAGTCTATCTGCAGCCGGACGCCATCACGCCGGACGTGCTGGAGGGTTTCACAACACCCCAGATCCAGACGGCCCAGAACGAGTGGCAGGGCAAGAACCTGAGCGGCTACAGCAATCCCGACTACGATCGCCTTTATGGGCAGTACGCCACCGCGCTCGAGCCGACGAAGTGGGACGCGTTGTACGCCGACGTCCTGAAGCGAACGGCGGACGACGCCCTGTTCCTGCCGCTCTACTACAGCTCGAGCACGTCGACGATCACGTTCCGCCGCGGTGTGCGGGGGCCGGCACCCGTGCTCCCGATCCAGTCAGTAGGGACGTGGAACATGCACGAGTGGGAGATGGACTAAGCGGCAATGTGCCGCTGCAAAAGGGGCGGCACTGTGCCGTTGCAAAGGGGCGACTCCAGCCCGGTGGCCTGCGGCCTGATATTGATTTGCCAGGTGGTCAGGACACGGAGCGCGTTGTTCGCCACGGTGCTGGCGCTCGCGTTGGCGCTGAGTGCGTGCGCTCCCCGGTCAAGCCCAGCGGGGCCGGGGGCCGCGCCCTCTGAAACGGCTCCCCAGGCGCCAAAGATCCTGACCGTCGGGTTGCTCCGCCAGCCCGCGAACA
Organism: Chloroflexota bacterium; assembly: GCA_005879785.1. GTDB lineage: Bacteria > Chloroflexota > Dormibacteria > Aeolococcales > Aeolococcaceae > CF-165. The sequence continues at coordinate 857 of VBJV01000140.1, read as the reverse complement.
TCGAGGGCTTCACCGGCGAAGGCGGAACGGCCGGCGGGGCAGGCACCGTCCGCTATCTCATCCACGACCATCTCACGGTCCAGGACGATCACGACGCCGCCCGCGCTCAGCTCGCGCTGGAGGTGCCATCGGTCGAGCAAGGTACGTGGCGCGTGAACTCCGACGGCACGATGGACATGATCTGGGGGCTGCACCCCGGCGTGAGGTGGCAGGATGGCGCCCCGTTTTCGAGCGCCGACCTGCTCTTCTCCTACACCGTCCACAAGGACCCTGATCTGCCGCACGCGTACCTGGCCGAGCGGCGCAACATGGAATCGGCCACCGCGCCGGACCCGGACACGTTCATCGTCCACTGGTCGGCGATCCTGGTCACGGCAGACCAGGCGCGGGCGCTCACGCCGCTGCCGAGGCACCTGCTCGAAGACCTGTACAACGCCGACAAGGCGGCGTTCGCCAGCAGTCCGCGGTTCACCACCGAGTTCGTCGGGCTGGGGCCCTATCACCTGGTGCGCTGGGAGCAGGGCTCGTTAATGGAGCTGGCCCGGTTCGACGGCTACTGGCAGGGACGCCCGGCGCTCGACGGCATGATCGTGAAGTTCGTGTTCGATCCCAACACCATGGTCGCCAACGTGTTGGCCGGGGCCATCGACCTGCTGGTGCCACCAACGATCGACGTCGACGCGGCCGCCCAGCTGAAGCAGCGATGGGAGGGCACGGGCAACACCGTCCGGGTCGAGCCGGTCTCGCGCTTCGTCTATGCCGAGCTGCAGTTTCGACCCGAGCTGGCCCGCCCCGTCAACGGCATTCGTGATCACACGGTGCGCGAGGCTCTGTATCGGGCGATCGATCGCCAGGGC
>VBJV01000139.1 GCA_005879785.1 Chloroflexota bacterium | reverse complement strand
CGCGAACGTAAACCCGAGCGCGGCATCCCGGCTCTCGTCGGAGACCACGGTGCCGCCGCTCGTGATGCCGGTGAGGCTCCAATCGCTGCTCGCCGACAGATCCAGCGTGGGATTGCTCCAGGCGTTGCTGACGAACACGAAGCCCCCGCTCGCCCGCGATCGATCGAACGCATACAGCGCCTGGACGCCATACACGTATCGCTGCAGCGCGTCGGTCCCCACCGTGGCCACACCGACGAATCGTCCCGCCGCCGCGGCATCGATGCCGAGCGGCACCCAGAAGTGCGGGCGCAGCGATGGCCACGCGTCGTAGCCGGTCTCGCGTGCTTGCACCGGCGGCGCCGAATCAAATGGCGGCAGCTCCGCGATCGCCGGCGCAGCCGCCCCGGCCTGCGGCGTGACGTGACGCAGCTCCCATCCATCGACTCCGAACGTCGAGTACAGCAACGAGCCGTCGGCGAGCGCCGCGGGGCTGCGCGCACCGAATGGCGCGTCGGTCACGACCGTAGCCGCCCCGTCGTTGCGCCAGCGCACGACCTGCGGGTACCCGCCGACCTCGGTGACGAACAGGACGGCACCATCACCGGTCCAGGTTGGATCCGTCACAATCGTCGCGGAGCGATACAGGATTTCGGGGCCGGACGCGGGAAACGCACTGGCCGGCCAGCGGACCAGCGCCCAATGGCCGTCGCGATGGCGCGCCGCCACGATGGTGCGCCCGTCGGGGGACGGAGCGGCCTCACCCCACGTCGTGGATGGATCGTCGGGGACGCCCGGTAGGACGACGCGATCCCCGGCGGGCGTGATCGCTACCGCGGCCAGCGTGGCGCCGCCGGCGCGCGCCGCGGTGAGGCGCGCTCCGTGGCTCGTGCGGCGCCAGCGGCCGTCCGGCGTCCAGCGATACAGGTCGCTGCGCACGCGCCAGCGCGAGACAAAGTCCAGCTGCGTCACCACCAGGGTGTCACCGAGCCAGTCGAAACCCGTCACGGCGTTCACTCGATGGGAGCGAATCTCCGATCGGACCGCCGGCCACGGGGCAATGACGAGGCGCGCGGCTCCGCGGCCGTCGGATTTCAGGTACGCCACGAGCCGGCCGTCGGGGCTTACACGCGCGCGGGGATCTTCGCGCAGCGCGCCGATCAACAGGGTGCCGCTCGCTCCCATCGCCGGCCCGGGACGTGTAGCGGTCGCGAACGCGGTATCGAACCGGGTCAGCCCATCGGCGAGACGCAGCGGCCGCCCCACGCGGTACGGGATCCACTGGCCGGCCGCCTGCTCGATGAAACGCGGCACAGCCGAATCACCGCGCGTCGCGGCCAGATAGTGGAAAAACCTCCCGCCATACGCGTACGGCGCCACGCCCGCCGGCCAACGCGAGAGCCCCTGCGCCGTCCACGGCGTGCGTGCACCGCCGCCGGCAGCGGCCGCGCCCAACAGCTGTTGGTGAAACGACGCGGCGGCCCGCCCCCCGTCGGTCAGCCGCGTCTCGTAATGCACGGCCAATCCCTCGATCACCCAGGTGGGCTGGTATTCGTTCGGGAACAACCCCGGGACGCGCCCGAACACGTGCTGCAGCACCGCCCACGGCCCGCGCGTGCGATCGAGATGGAACACGTGCGTCAGCTCGTGCGTCACGACGAGCCGCAGCCAGCTGTCGTAGCGCTGCAGCTCCGCATCGCTCGCCGGCGTGGTGAGCAGGACCGTGAAGCGGTTGGAGGGCCACGGCGTGGTAAACCCGTTCGCCTCGTCGAAGTCGTCCGAGACCGTCAGGTCGATGACGCCGCGGGGACGGTGCAACTCCAACGACAAGCGCCCGTAGGCTCGCTCCGCCTCCCGCGCCGCACGCCCCGCCTCGAGGCGATCGTCGGGCCGAAAGTGGACGCGAAAATGGTCGGTATGCAGCGTGCGCCAGCGACCGGACGGATCGACCTGGGCGTTGGCACCGGCGGCGAGGAGGGTGCCAAACAGAATGCAGAGTGCTGAATGCTGAATGCAGAATAGTCGCGACAGGGACCCCCGCCTCTTGACCTCGGTTGGATCACTCTGCATTCATCATTCTCCATTCTGCATCGTCAAAGTGTCGCACGCATGCACCACGTTGCCGCGGGTCTTCCAACCCGCCAATTTGCACAATAGATTCGCAAATCGTAACTTCAGCGCCCAAGAGGAGATGCGCCGCCAGTGACCACCTGCGCCTACTGCGGTCGCGCCAACGACGCGGGCGCCCAATACTGCATGGATTGTGGCAAACCGCTCACCAAGGCGGCTGCGGCCGCCGCGAAGCAAGCGGCGGCTGCCGCTCCGGCTGCGACTCCCTCCGGCTCCGGCAATGCACAGCTACAGAGCAGCGACATCGGCACGCTCGCTTCGGGCCAGGGGTGTCCATTCTGCGGCGAGCCAGTCGATGGCGTGCAACCCTACTGTCCCCACTGTGGCCGCCGCCTCTCGGCGCCCGGGTCCGGCCCAGCCTGCGCTCGTTGCGGCGCGCCGGTGAAGCTGGGAGCGAAATTCTGCGCCACCTGCGGCGCGACACTGGATGCAGGACTGTCACGCCCGTCGAGCCGCCCCGCCCCGCGCATGGAATTCCTGGTGAAGCTCGTGCTCTTGGACGAGATCGGGCACGCGGTGAAGACCTTCGACTCCACGCGCCGGGACACGACCCTCGGCCGCCAGGATGGCGACGTGCGCTTCCCCGATGATCCGTTCCTGTCGCCGATGCACGCCAAACTCTCCTGGGAAGACGACCGGCTGATGGTACGCGATCTCGGCAGTCGCAACGGCACCTGGGTCTTCCTGGAGGAGCCGTACCGACTCATGGACGGCGATTTGCTGCTCGTCGGCTCGCAGATCTTCCGCTTCCGGCGCCTCGGCTATCCGGGCCCGTTCGCGCCCGAGGCCGACGCCACGAAACGGATGGGCAGCCTGATCCCCAGCGCCGACATCGCCTCGCTGGTGCAGCTGCGCGCCGACGGCAGCTCGCGTGACGTGATTCAGCTCTCGCCCGGGCGCGACGTCCTGATCGGACGCGAGCGGGGCGATTGGATCTTCCCCTATGACCCGTCGATGAGCGGGCAGCACGCCCAGATCCGGTCCGAAGACGCGGACTTCGTGCTCGTGGACGCCGGCAGCCGGAACGGGGTCGCGATCGCCGCCCGCGGCGCGATGCCGTTGAAGGACGGGTCCCGCATCCTGGTCGGCGACAAGCTACTGCGCGTCGAGATCCCGGCGTGAAGGTGTGTCCGGTCTGCGCCACTGAATACGCCGACGACGTTCGCTTCTGCGCGAACGACGGCTCGACGCTGCGCTCGGCGGCGCCCACGGCCAGTCTCGTCGGTCAGGTGATCGCCGACCGCTATCACGTGGTTAAGAAGCTCGGCGAAGGCGGCATGGGCCAGGTGTACCTGGCCGAGCACGTGAAGATGGGGCGGCGCAGCGCGATCAAGGTCATGAATCCGTCGATGGTCCACGATCCCGACGCCGTGGCGCGGTTCAATCGCGAGGCGGCGAACGCCAGCCGCATCACCCACCCCAACGTCTGCGCCGTGTACGACTTCGGCGAGACGTCGGACGGGATGATTTATCTCGCCATGGAGTTCATCGAAGGCGAGCCGCTCACCGATCTGATCGAGCGCGAGGGCGCGCTGCCCGTCCCGCGGGCCGTCACGATCTTCAAACAGACCGCGGACGCGCTGCAGGCCGCGCACGATCTCGGCATCGTGCACCGCGACCTGAAGCCCGACAACATCATGTTGAGCAAGAGCCGCGACGGCAGCGACGTGGTCAAGGTCGTGG
>VBJV01000143.1:7833-11842 GCA_005879785.1 Chloroflexota bacterium | reverse complement strand
GCCTGCTTGAACGACAGACCGACGAAGCTGATGGCCCCGAGGTTGTAGACCTCGTTGGGCTGGCACATCTCCAGTGCCGCGATCATCGACGACTGATCGAGCAGGTCGCCCTCGGCGAACTCCACGCCGGGACACAGGCTGTGCACCATCGCCAGGCGAGGGTTGTTCTGGCCGCGCACCAACCCGTAGACGGTGTAACCGCGGGACAGCAGCAGCTGCGCGAGGTAGGTGCCGTCCTGCCCAGTTATGCCGGTTATGAGTGCCGTGCGGGGGGCCATGCTGTGCTCCAAATGGTCGCGATCATACGTTGCAGTCCCGTGAGCGACGTCGTCGCTCGGCCTGCGCATACACCTCGAGCGTTGCCTCGGCCGCGCGCCTCCAGGTGAATTGCGTCACCCACCGCAGGCCGGCTTCGCGGCGATCGTCGCGCTCGTCGGGATCGGCGAGCAGCCTCGCCACTGCGCGGGCCATGGCCGCGGCGTCGCCGTCGCGCACCATGAGCGCCGCGGGGCCCGCCACCTCACGCATCGATGAGTTGGCGAACACCGCGACCGGCGTGCCGCAGGCCATGGCCTCAGCGACCGGCAGCCCGAAGCCTTCGTACGCGGAGGTGAACAGCAGGCATTCGGCGCCGCTGTAGAGCGCCGCGAGCGTGGGCTCCTCGACGTGGCCGGCGAGACGCGACCGATCGGCGATGCCGGCATTGCGCAGCTCCGCGCGAACCAGCGCCTCGAACTTGCCCTGGTCGCCGGCGATGACCAGGCGAAGGTCGCCGTCCGTCAGCAGGCGCGCGGCCACCTGAGCGATCAGGTGCGCGCGCTTGCGCGGATCGAATGTCCCCACGGCGAGCAGGTAGCGATGGCTCAAGCCGAGCCGGCGGCGCATCCCGGCCACCGCATCGGGCGACGCCGGCCGGAAAGCCGCGGATATGCCGTTGTGCACCACGGTGACGCGCTCCGGAGCAACCGAGGCGTGGCGCACCACGTCGTCCGCCGTGGCTGCCGACACTGCGATGACTGCCGTGGCGTAGCGCAGCAGGCGCAGCGCCGCCAGGCGCGAGCGGCGCACCCACGGGTAGTCGGTCGGGTAGAGGAACGGGATCAGGTCGTGCACCGTCATCACGATCGGGACCGGCGCGGCAAGTGGCTGCCCGAACTCGATGCCGTGATAGAGGCGGGGGCGGAGACGGCGCACCGCCCACCCCACAAAGAGGGGGTCGACGATCTGCTGAAGCGTCGGATGAACCCTTGGCACTCTCAGGGGCGCGACACTCGCCCCGTGGATGAACTCGCGACGCGGGACGGGCGCTGCACTGGCGAGCAGCAGTTCAGTCTCACCATCCGACCCGAGCTCGGCGAAGCCGCCGAGCAAGCCGGCTGCGTAGCTGCCGATGCCGCGAACGGCGGACGCGTTCTGCAGTGGCCGGCCGTCCATGAGAAAGCTCACGCCGAGCGCTCCCGCGCTGCCGCCAGCAGGCCGTCGAGCCGGTTGACGACGTCATCCCACCGGAAGTTCGCCAGGACGTACGCACGCCCGGCTGCACCCAGGCCATCGGCCAGCGCTGCGTCGTCGAGCAGGCGCTCGGCTGCCGCTGCCAGCTCGGCGGCGGTTCCAAAGGTCAGCGCGCCGCCACCGCGCCGGGCATGGCCGCGCAGCACAGGCGAGCCCGCGTTCAGCAGCGCCGGGCGGCCGTCCGCCCAAGCCTCCAGGGCGAGCAGCGACAGGCTCTCCAGCGGGCTCGGCACGACCACGGCGGCCGCGGCGGCCATGGCACCGGCCCAGGTGTCATCGTCAAGGCGGCCAAGGGCGATCACGCCGGGCTGCGCGGCGTCAGGCCGCCGGTCACCGGCAAGGACCAGGCGCGCGTCTGGCTTCGCTTGCTGCAGCCGCCGGAAGCCCTCGAGGAGGATGTCGGCCCCTTTGCCCGCGGTCATGCGGCCGCCGTACAGCAGGAAGGGCCCGGCGATGCCGGTCGTGGCCCGGAAGCGCCCGGCGTCGCCGTGGCGGGGTTCCACGCCCATGTTGCCGACGGCCGAGGGTATGCGCCGGGCCACCGGGTGGGCGCCCTCCACGAGCTCCTGCTCTTCGTGGCTGCTGAACCAGATCACATCGGCGGCGGCGATCATCCGCCCGACGCTACGCAGGTGCAGCGGGCGCTCGGGATGAGCGGCCGGGATCAGCACGCGTGGGTGCGGAGCAACGGGGAGGCCGTAGACGGTGGGGTGATAGAGGTAGGGGATGAACAGGGTCGGCGTGCTGCCGGAGCCGGCCAGTGCCCGCACCAGCGAGGGCGAGTAGGGTCCCTGCGCGCACAGCCAGGCGTGCTCGGGGCGCAGTGCGACAGGGAGTCTGAACAGGGCGCGCGACGCCTGGTGAAAGAGCCACGGCCGGCGCCGCCGAGCAACCGGAAAGCGCTGCACTGACACGCCATTGGCCGTTTCAGCGCGCTGAGGGAGGTTGCCCTCCCAGGTGGCCTCGTCGACGGCTGTCGTCGACCAGACGTCCACCTGCCAGCCGCGGCCGGCGAGGGAGGCAGCCAGCCTGCGCATGTGCGTTTCCACACCGCCCACGATCTCCGGTGCGAATCGCGGCACCACGATGCGCAGGCGCGGGGGATCAGGCATTCGGGCATTCTCGCAGTGGCGCGTCGACCGCGCCGGTCGCGCGTCGCGCCTCGGATACACTGCGCCCCAGATGATCAAGAGTCAGGGTCTCGGCGAACGGCTGCGCGCGCTCGTCCGCGAGGTTCCGGATTTCCCCAGACCGGGCATCGTTTTCCGCGACATCAGCGGCGTGCTCGGTGATGCGCAGGCATTTCACAGCGCTGTCGATGCGATCGCCGATCAGTACAGACAGCACGATGTCGAGCTCGTTGCCGGGATCGAGTCGCGCGGTTTCATTCTCGGTGGTGCGATCGCGCACACACTCAATGCGGGCTTTGTGCCGGTGCGCAAGGCCGGCCGCCTGCCATCCGCCACCATCAGCGCGGCGTACAACCTCGAGTACGGCGAAGCCGTGGTGGAGATCCACGCAGACGCCGTGCATCCGGGACAGCGGGTGCTCATCGTCGATGACCTGCTGGCCACCGGCGGTACGGCAGCTGCATCAGCGTCGCTCGTCGAGCGCCTGGGCGGTCGCATCGCCGGCATAGCGTTTCTCATCGAGCTGACCGAGTTGGGCGGCGCAAGCGCGCTCGCTGGCCGGTCGTATACGTCACTCATCAGCATCTGAAGCACAGGAGCACACGCGTGACCGACACAGTGAAAGCGCTGGCCGGCGACGTTGCCGACCTAGGCCTCGCCGCGGAGGGTCAACGGCTCATCGAATGGGCGGCCAAGGAGATGCCTGTGCTCCGGCTCATCCGGGAGCGCTTCGAGCGCGAGCGCCCGCTCGAGGGCCTGCTTCTCGGCGCCTGTCTGCACGTCACCAGCGAGACGGCCAACCTGGCAATCACGCTCAAGGCCGGGGGGGCGGACATGCGCCTGTGCGCAAGCAATCCGCTGTCCTCGCAGGACGCCGTGGCTCGTTATTACAGCCATATCCAGGCCGTGCTCGACGGGGAGCCGCAGCTCACCATGGACGACGGCGCCGACCTCGTCGCCGAGCTGCACAAGGGTCGCCAGGAGCTGATCCCCAAGGTGCTCGCCGGCACCGAGGAAACCACGACGGGCGTCGTGCGCCTGCGTGCCATGGCCCGCGACGGAGCGCTGCGTTTCCCGATCATCGCGGTGAACGAGGCGCTCACCAAGCATCTCTTCGACAACCGCTACGGCACCGGGCAGAGCACCATCGACGGACTGATCCGCGCCACCAACATTCTGCTGGCGGGCAAGACCATCGTCGTCTGCGGGTATGGATGGTGCGGGCGCGGGCTCGCCAGCCGCGCCTCCGGCCTTGGCGCCCACGTGGTTGTGACCGAGGTCGACCCCACGCGAGCGCTCGAAGCTGTGATGGACGGCTACCCGGTGATGCCGCTGGTGGATGCGGCACCCCACGCCGACGTGGTCAT
>VBJV01000143.1:0-7826 GCA_005879785.1 Chloroflexota bacterium | reverse complement strand
CCGCATCCATATCGACCGCTTCAAGGACGGCGCCATCGTGGCCAACAGCGGGCATTTCAACGACGAGATCAACCTCGCCGCCGTCGACGAGGTCTCTGTGGAGGTGACCGCGCCGCGGCCCTTCATCCAGTCGCACCGCCTGCGCGACGGCCGCACCCTGCACGTGCTGGCCGAGGGACGGCTGCTCAACCTCGCCGCCGCCGAGGGCCACCCCGCGGCGGTGATGGACATGAGCTTCGCCAACCAGGCGCTGTGCGCGGAGTACGTGGCCAAGCATCACGAGTCTTTGCAGATCGGCGTGCACGACGTGCCCAATGAGATCGACGCCGAAGTTGCCCGCCTCAAGCTGCACGCGATGGGTATCCGCATCGATGCGTTGACCGACGAGCAGCGGCGCTACCTCTCGTCGTGGCAGTCGGGCACGGCATAGGAGGAGCGATGGCACAGCTGTACCAGCCGACCTTGGCCACGCTCGACAACGGCGTCAGCCTGCTCAACGCGCCCTCGGCCAGCCGCAACGTGGGCGTGTTCCTCATCCTGCGCGCAGGATCGCGCGACGAGACCCCGGAGACCTCGGGGCTCGCGCACTACCTGGAGCACATGTTCTTCAAGGGCACGGAGCGCAGGCCGACCACGAAGATCATCTCTCGCGAGATCGACCGCGTCGGCGCGTCGACCAACGCGTACACGGACACCGAGGAGGTGGCCTACTTCGCCGAGGGACCGGCGACGGCGATGCACCAGCTCACCGACATCATCACCGACATGCTCAGCCACCCGCTGTTCGCGCCGGAGGAGGTGGAGCGCGAGCGCAACGTCGTGCTCCAGGAGCTGGCCATGCGCCTTGCCGATCCAGACGGCTGGATCTGGGACCGCCTGGGCACCGTCGCGTTCGGCGGTGGCCAGCCCATGTCCTGGTCCGCTGCCGGCTTCCCGGCCGTGATCCAGCGGGCCACGCGCGAGCAGCTGGTCGACTATCACAGCGCGTTCTACGCGCCGCGCTCGATGTGCCTCGTGGTCGCGGGCGGCGGCAGCCTCACGCACGAAGAAGCCAGCGCGCTGCTGGCGGATATTCCACGCGCGAAGCCACGGCCGCGCATCCCCGCCAAATGGGGCCAGGGCGATCGCTACACGGCCAATGTTCGCCCACCCACGTCGGACGAGGAGCCACAGGTGCGCATGGTGTTCGCGGTGCCCGGCATCCCCGCCCGCGACGAGCGGCGCACCGCGCTCTCTGTGATGAGCCATGTCCTCGGCGGCGGCATGTCGTCGCGTCTGTTCCAGACGGTGCGCGAACGCAACGGCCTCTGCTACAGCATCTATTCGCACCACGAGGGCTTCGACGACGCCGGCCTGTTCGCCATCTCCACGGCGACGCGCCCCAAGGACGCGCGTCGCGCCACGCAGCTTGCCTTCAAGGAGTTCCGCAAGCTGGCGGCGAAGCGCGTCGCCGCTGACGAGCTGGCTGCGGCGAAGAGCGCGATGATCGGCCGGCTGCTGCGCTCGACGGAGACGGCCATGGCGAGCGCGCGCTTCTACGGCGGACGCTGGCGAGTGGGGCTGCCGCTCGAGACGCCGGACGATCGAGCCAACGCCATCGCCGCTGTGAAGGTGGACGAAGTGCAGACCATGGCCGAAACCATCGCCGCGGGCATCGACGATGTGCGACTGGCCTTCGTGGGCCCCACCGACCAGAGCGACGAGCTGCTCTCTGCGACGCACGCCGACGGGCGGACGGGCAAGCCGCACTAGGCGGCGCAGAATCGGCCGGCTCAGAGCCGGCCGGGTGCAGGGCGGTGCTCTGCCGGCTTCAGCCAGTCACAGCCTCACGACGATCAGTGACCCTACGCGACTCGAGTGCGCTATCGCCGGGTTCGAGACGTCTCTGACGAAGTCGAACCAATCGAGGTAATACGGAGCCCATACCTGCAGCGCCCGACCGTATTTCCCCTGACGCTCCTGCGTCTGGTGATCGGCGTTGTAGAGGCAGAAGGACGCGCCGGGATCCACCGCGACGATGTAGGTGAATCCCTGGCTGCGCAGCCAGGCCAGCTTCGCTTGCGTACCCTGGAAATACGGGAGGTGTGGCGACGGCGACGTACTGCCCGCGGTGTCGAGCGTGTTCAGTTCGGAGGCGGGCTTGATCAACAGGGATGGGACGTCCACAGCCGCGAGCACCTTCGCTCCCGCCGGGATCTGAGCAGCGGCCTGCACATACTCTGTGCGCACGCTCGCGTAGCGGTCTCCAAGCAGTAGATCGGTGACCTGCCCGGTGACCGTGTCGTGGACGACGTCGAACACCCTCTGCCCACCGCGGATCGGGTCGGCCGTGACCGCCAGGATAACCAACCCGCATGTCGCGCACGCGGCCAGGGTGGCGACGCGCGACAGCTGGCCGCCGATGCGATTGATGAGCAGAAACGGCATCAGCACCACCGCCATGAGCAGCGGGGCCCAGTACCTCGAGTACACGTAGGGTGAGCCGAGCCCCCACAAAAGCAGCAGCAGGCCCGGCAGCAAGGCGACCGACGCCACCGCCGCCACGACCTGGAGCCGCAGGCCCCAGTGCCGATACAGGCCCTGGACCTGTGGTCGGGTGAGGACGACGGCCACCACAGCGATGCTGCCCAGCAGTGCGATCGCCCAGGGGGGATTGACCAGCGACCCGGCGAGCCTGCCGATGAACGCGGTCACCGAGGGAGGGCCGCCTGCTGGTCCGTTGGCGGGCCAGGCTGTATCGAGGTTCCCCGGCACCAGCGGGAACAGCGGCGTGCCAACCGCACGCCAGGAAGCCGCTGCCCAGCCGCCGAGCACTGCGACGAGTCCGATGCTGAGGCCTGCCAAGCGCTGCAGGGTTGCGAATCCGAGCGGAGGCCACATGGTCATGAGCAGCGGCACCACCCCGAGCGGCAAGCCGAACTGTGGACGCAGTGTGACGGCGGCTCCGACCAGCAGGCCGATGATGCAACCGAGGACCAAACGCGCGCGAGGAGTCGAGCTCTGAGCGCGGAGCTGCAGAGCGACGGACCAGGCTGCGAGGGAGAGACCGACCGGGATGAGGATCGGCGAGGCGTTGAACAGGCCAAGGTTGGCAGGAAACAGCATCACCAGGCCGGTCGCCGCGACTGCCCACGGCGCCCACCGCCGCGCCTGCGATCGCCAGAGTGCGAACAGAATCAGCAGCGGCCCGAGGAAGAGGTCGGCGAATGGCAGAAACGAGTCGGGCAAGCGCATCAGGAAAACGGCCTGGAGCGCCGTCATGCCCCCGAGGCTGCTCAACCGTCGGAAGTTGAGTGGGTCGAGCAGGTCGCCGCGAAGCACCAGGCGCCTGGCCAGGTAGAGATACGCGGTGTCGTCGTCGCCGCAGCTGTTCCAGTTGTGGTGAGCGGTGCCCCAGAGCGCAACCAGGAACACCGCCGCGATCAGGGTGAGGCCGACAGCCACGTCCACAACATGGCGCCTGGTCAGCAGGCGGTGGGCGATCCCGGCGGCCAGCCATATGGTCACTGCAAGGCTGGTGAACGCCCCCAGGGCGACGAGCACACCGGCCACGGCAAGCAGCATTGCCAGCCCGGCGGCAAAGGTCTCGCCAACCCCGTGCAGATGAACGCCACCGATGCGCTTGGCTGCCCACGCGGCAGCAAAGCTCCACCCGAGGAGCGCCACCAGGATGGCGAGCGGCCAGGCGACGATCATCGGCCCGTGTGTTCAGCGGGGCAGCGGCGAGGGCTCACCACGCGAGTTTCGGCGTCGCCCTTCACTTCTCTGTATCGCCGGTGATGCGGGGACGAAACAATGAGGCCCCCGGCTTACGCGGGCAAGGTGGTGGCGCTGAGTTAAGCCAGACTAGGCTGCGACCTACTCCTCCCGATCGTGCGGCGACATGCCGCGGTGGGGCTTTCGATCAACCGTTTTCAAGGGCATGTAGATTGGGTCGCCGCGCGTGATGGACCGAGCGCCGATCACCCGGGGGTTCCGCGTCGCGCTCTACGCGGTGCTCCCGCTCGCGCTGCTGGTTCTCCTCTACGCAGACCGCCGGCAGTGGTTCTTTTACGACGATTGGGAGTTCCTCGCCACGAGAGGCCTCGGAGGGCAACCGCTCGACCTGTTCCGGCCGCACAACGCGCACTGGTCGACGATTCCGATCCTCGTCTACCGCGCGCTGTACGCGCTGGTCGGGATACACAGCTACATCCCGTATCTCCTCACGCTGCTGTTCCTGCACATCGCAACGGCCTACGTGCTCTCCTGCTCGGCGCCGGCTACCAGAACCTGACGTGGGGATTCCAGAGCGGCCTCATCGCACCCCTGCTGTTCGGCCTGCTCGCGGCGTTGCTCGTGGATTGCCCTGCCCGAGGCTTCGGCAGGCGCGACATCCTCGTGTGGCTGCTTGCAGTGGGCGGGCTCATGTGCTCGGCGATCGGGATAGTCATGGTTGGGTTCCTCGGCATCGTTGCGCTCCTGCGCCGCGGCTGGCGCGCTGCGCTCATCACGGTCTCTGTGCCGGCGACCGTCTACGTCGCGTGGCTGCTGGCTGTCGGGCGCCACGCGCTCCTCGCCGACACCACCGTGAACGCACAGACGCTGCTCGCGATCCCCGACTTCGCGTGGGCCGGCCTCACCGCGACGATCGATCAAACGACCGGCCTCGTAGGCGCCGGCGCCATCGCGATCCTGGGGCTCACGGCGTGGATGATCCTGCGACGCCGCGAGGCGATGGCACAGTCGATCGCGTTCGCGGGGGCCATAGCAGCCGCGGGCTTCTTCCTACTCGATGGCATCGGCCGAGCGGCCGAAGGCATCGCTGCCGCATCCGCATCGCGGGACCTGTACGTCGAGGCAGCGCTGCTCCTTCCGATCGCGGCGGTCGTCATGTCACGGCTCGCGCAACGCGCGCGAGTGCAACAGCTCGTGCTCCTTGGACTCACGGGCTTCGCGCTCGTGCACGGCGTCAACGTCCTCTTCGACCAGACTCGCATGCTCGGCCCCATCAAGCAGCAGGAGGAACAGCAGATCCTCGCCGGGGCCGCATTGATCAGAGGTGGCGCGACGGTGATCGGCACGCACCCTGACGTCAGATGGGCATCTGACCTCACTACGCGCGACCTCGCATTCATGGTGCGCGAGGGGAGCGTTCCGACCGACGTGGGCGTCTCCAGCGCGAACCGGCTCAACGCAAGGCTCGCGCTCCAGGTTGTAGCGGGTTCGCCGCCACTCGTCGACCACACGTCGACAGTGATGCTCTCGATGAACTGCCAGGGCACGGCAACGCTCGGCGCCGACGGATGCGTCACAACCACTGCTGAGGGTGCGGTCGGTGTCACCTTGCGCTTTGCCGGTGACGGGTGGGTCTCGGTCCGTTCTTCAGCTGGGGGAGCGCTCGTGGCACGCCTCGCCGCCTCCGACGCGATCTCCGATTCCCTCACGCTGGATAGGCTGGCACCCGGCACAACTGACTACATTAGCGACACGACGCCGGCGGATCAGCTGCTCCTTTTGCTCCCTCCCGGCACCACCACACTGTGCGGGGATATCCAGTTGCAGAGTCCCTGAACAACGTCTCGCGAGCCTTACTGCTGGTACGTGCTGGAGTTCAGCCCACTCTGGCAGCAACGACACTCCAGACACGGCGTCGCGGAACTGAGGCGACATGCGAGGCGCGCGTAACGAAGGCAACACGCAGCTCCGGCGTGACGCCGTCGTGGCCGGGTGCGCACATACGGTGGCCATGATCAGTGAATCCATCGAAACGCATCGCCGTTGCCGGCCTCGCGGCCCTCTGTCTCGCCACCGCTCTGTCCATCACGTATCCGCTGACAGCACGCGCGTCGTACACGGCTGTGCCGGTGTGCCGTGGCTCAGCGGTCGCCGCCTTGGGAGGCCCGCTGACAGCCCTGCCATGCGTGGTGAGCCTTGCCGCCCCGAACATCCGCCAGGACATGCCGCTTGACTGCGAGTCCGCGGCGCTCGCGGTCGCGCTGCGAACCAAGGGGTTCCCCGTGACCCAGGACTGGGTGTTCAACCAGCTGCCCAAAGACACCCGGGCGGCCGTGCTCTCGGGGGGTTATCCAGTGCGTTGGGGTGATCCCTACCTGGCGTTCGTCGGTAACGTGTACGGCTCGGAGACGGACTTCACGGGCTACGGCGTGTACTACGGACCCATCGCTGCGGCGGCGCGGAGGGCAGGTGCGAGCGCGCAAGGACGCACCGGCTGGACTACAGAGCAAATCGAGGATCAGGTCCGGTCCGGCAACCCAGTTGTCGTCTGGACCAATTACAACTTCGGGTACTCAGCGACCCGCCACTGGCGCGCTTGGGACGGCGCCTGGGTACCGTACACGACCCGTGAACACGCGGTGACCGTCGTTGGGGTCAATCTGCTTGCGGGCACGGTGACGGTCGTGGATGTCTGGCAGGGATCCCGCCGGACCCTCTCAGAGCCCGCATTCACGCAGGCGATCGCGACCTTCGGAGGCATGGCGGTCGCCGTCTCTTAGCGGCTGTGTGTGGGCGCGACCAGACTGCGGCGTTGCGGCACACGCGGCGCCGAAGGCTGCTGTCAATGCGTGGCCGTCGTCGCCGTGACGCTGCAGGTTGCCTGCGGTGTACATACAGCAATGTGGTGCTGTATAGTAGGTCGGTGCGCCGAGTCCAGATCTATATCGATGAGCCGCTTGACGATGCACTCGAGCTCGAGGCTCAACGGAGGGGCACCTCCAAGGCTGCGCTGATCAGGCTGGCGGTGGCTGACCGCTTCCCCCGGGTCCCTGAGGTCGACGAGGATCCCTGGGAAGTGCTCGACGGCATGTTCGACGGCGGTGAGCCGATCGACGACATCGACCAGGTTATCTATGGCGACAGGCGATGAAGTTCGTCGACACCAGCTTCTGGTATGCGCTCGCCGACGGCCGCGATAGCCGGCATGACCTTGCGCGCCGGCTCCGCCTGGCTGAGCGTGGCGCGCTGCTCACGTCAAACTACGTCGTTGGCGAGACATGGACGCTGCTGCGACGACGCGCCGGTCACGCCGTCGTCGTGCGTTTTCTGGACCAGATCGACCGTCTGTCGCAGCTCAGCGTCGCGCACGTCGACGAGGAGACGGAGGCAGGTGCATGGCGCTGGCTGCGTGCACACGACAAGCGCGAATACTCCTTCGTCGACGCGACCAGCTTCGCCATCATGCGGCAGCGGCACATCCGCGAAGCGCTGGCGTTCGACGGTGACTTCAACGCCGCCGGCTTTGTCGAGCTGCGGCCTCCCGAAGGTTGATGGTGCGCGTCAAGGGAGCGCGTCGCGCAGAGCGGCAGCGACCCGCTCCACATCACCGAGCGTGAGCCCCGGGTGCACCGGTAGCGAGAGGCAGTGCGCGGCGATGTCCGTCGCGCGTGGGGTTTCGGCGGTGACCACGCCTGGGTGCTCGCGATAGGCGTCGTAATCCCATACCAGCCGTGGGTAGTAGACGCCGGCGTCGATGCCCGCAGCCGACATCGCCCGCACAACGGCAGTACGATCGATACCGTCGGCGAGCAGCACTGTGTACTGATGCCAGACGTGGGTCCGGTCCGCCGGCGTCGCCGGCAGAGTAAGTCGCCGCTCCCCCTCCAGCAGTGAGCTCAGCAGATCCGCATTCGCCCGGCGCGCGGCATTGATCTCCGCGAGTCGCTGCATCTGCGGGATGGCCACCGCCGCCGCCAGGTCGGTCATCCGCCAGTTGTGGCCGATCGCGACATATTCGTACCGCGACCGCATCCCCTGGTGGCGCAGCTCGCGCATGAGCACCGCCTGACGGTCGTCGTCGGTGGTGACGCAGCCGCCCTCTCCACTGG
>VBJV01000002.1 GCA_005879785.1 Chloroflexota bacterium | reverse complement strand
GTCGTGAAACGGCGCGGCTTCGTGGCGGAGCGTGTCGCCGAAGCAGAGCGACCGTTGCGCAGCCCGATCATCCTCGCTGGCATCGCCGCGATCGCCGCCGTGCTGGCCGGCCTCCCCGGACTGCAGCCCGTTCACAGCGGCAAGCTGAGCGTCCCCGGCCTCACCTTCACGCACTTCGTGTTCTTCGGCGCTCACCGACAGGCGCTGTCGCTGGACGTGCTCGCGCTGCTGCTGGCGCTGGCCACTGCTGCGCTGGGCGTCGGTGCAGCCTGGTGGGCCTTCGCCGCACAGCGCCGCGGGCGCACCAGCGAGCTCGTCTCTCGATACGAGCGAGGGGTTCGCGTCGTGGCTCGAGGTCTCTTCGTCGAGCGCGTCGCGCATCGCGCAGCGCACCCCGTGCTGGTGGCGGCGCAGTCGGTGGAGCGCATCGATGCACGCGTTGCTCCCGCGCTGGCCGACTCGGCCGCCGCGGGCACCATGCTGGCCGCCGCATCGCTGGCACGCCTGCGCATGGTCAAGCTGAACGTGCATCTCTCGCTCGGCATCGCCGTGGCCGGCGTGCTCGCGCTGCTGGCGCTGCTCGCGGCCACTGGGCATTTCTGGATACACACCGTATGAACAGCCTGGCCCTGCTGAGCGCTCTGGTGTGGGCGACCTTCATCGCGTTTCTGGTGGTGCTGTTCATGCCCGAGCGAAGCGAGGAAGAGCGCAGCCGCATTCGCATGGTGGGCCTCGCCGGCGCGGGGTTCAGCTTCTTCGTGGCCACGGTGTTCGTCCTGCTCGGCCAGGTCGCACTCGCCGAGGGCGGCGGGCTGACCGCCGCCAACGAGGAGAATCACCGCTGGCTGGGCTCCTTCGCGTTCATCTCCAACTACCACCTCACCGCTGACGGCCTGACGCTGCCGCTGCTGGTGCTGAGCACGATCGTCTTCGGCTGCGTCATGTTCCATTCCTGGCGCGTGCGCGAGAACGTGCGCCTCTACATCGCGATGCTGCTCCTGCTGGAGACCGCCACCAACGGCGTGCTCTGCTCCGCGGACCTGATGCTCTTCGTCCTCTTCTGGGGCTTGCAGGTGGCGCCGCTGTACATCCTCATCCGCGTCTTCGGTGGACCCCACCGCCTGCGCGCAGCGAATCGCTACCTCGGCTTCGCGCTGGTGTCCCTGGCACTGCTCATGGCGGCCGTGCTGCTCGTCATCGTCAAAGCGGGCGGTAACAGCTCGGACATCTCCACCGACTTCCAGCAACTGCTCGGGCCCGTGGAGACGGCGGGGTTCTGGTTGAGCTTCACCGCGTTCGCGGTGGCCATGGGCGTCTTCCCCGCTCATCACTGGATGGTGGACGCGCACGGTGAGGCCAGCGCCGGGGTGGCTGCGGTCGCCGCGTCGCTGCTGCTCATGCTGGGTGCCTTCGGGCTGATGCGGAACACCCTGCCGCTGTTCCCCGTGGCGGCGCATCACTTCTCGCTTGCGCTGGCCGGGCTCGCGGTGGTGGGCGCGATCTGGGGCAGCGTCATTGCGCTCCGGCAGGACGACCTGCGCCGTACGGAAACCTGGCGCAGATGTCACTCGTGCTGCTGGGCGTCGCCGCCGCGAACTCTGTCGCGCTCGAGGGTGCGGTGCTTCTCCTGGTGGCGCGTGGGCTGTCGACGGCGATGCTGATGCTGCTGTCGGGCGCGGTCGAGGAGCGCACGCGGACACGCAGCATCAAGGCGCTCGGCGGCCTGGCCGCACAGCTGCCGCGGCTGGCCGGTTTCTGGTTCTTCGCTGTGTTGACGCTGATGGGCATTCCGCTGCTCGCCGGCTTCGTGGCGGAGTTCCTGCTCTTCACCGGCTCCTTCCCGGCCCATCGCATCGCCACAGTCCTCGTGCTGGCGACCCTGGTGATCAACACGGGCGGACTGCTGTGGGTCGCCCACCGCGTCTTCTTCGGACCGGTCAAGGACACCTTTGCCCGCGCGAAAGACGCGACGGCGCTGGAGCTTTCCTATCTGATACCCATGGTCGGCGCCGGGCTCTTCGTCGGCCTTCGCCCTGGCGCGCTGACACCGGTGATCACCAACGGCATCCTCCAGATCACCACACGCCTGTCGGGCGGGTAGAGCCGGCGAAGCGTCTCATGCCAAACAACTTCAACCTGGCGCTCACCATCGCCGTCCTGCCCGAGGCGATCCTCGTCGTCGTCGCCGGATGCTGCGCGCTGCTTGCCGGGCTGCGGCCCGGCGAGCGTCCCGATCTCTATCGCTGGATGGCGTGCATCGCTCTCGCCGGAGCAGTGGCGGCGGCGGCACTCGCGCTCTTCGGCATGCGACTCAACAAGAACGGCGTGGCGCTCGTCGTGTGGGGCGGCGGGCTCACCGTGGACCACTTCTCGCTCTTCATCACCGTCGCCGTCTGCGCCTTCGCGTTGGTGACATGTTTCCTGAGCGACGTCTACATCCGCCGCGTCGCCTCGAGGTCCGGGGCGTTCTTTGCCATGCTGCTGATCGCCACCGCGGCCACCGCAGCGCTGGCGGCGGAGCGGGACATGGTGACGCTGTTCGTGACGTTGGAGACGCTCATCGTCAGCACGACGGTGATCACCGCGCTGGTGAAGACGCGGGAGCACAGCGCCGAAGCAGCCTTCAAGTACCTGGTGGAGGCCGGCGTCACGTCGGCGATGCTGCTGTATGGGTTTGCGATCCTCTACGGAGTCACCGGAAGCACCAACCTGGCATCGGTGGCCGCAGCGCTGCATCGCGCCCCGGCGCCGGCTGCCCTGGGCGTCGCGCTGGTTGTGCTGGCACTCACCTTCTCGCTGGGGGTCTTCCCCTTGCGGCAGTGGGTTGGCCGCGCTGCCGAAGCGCTCCCGGCCACAGCCGCCGGCTTCGTGGTCACCATCGGGATCACCGCGGGTGCCGTGGCCTGGGTGCGCGTGGGTGTCACCGGCTTCGGCAGCGGCGTGCGCCCGTGGACGGGCCTGGCCGCGGTGATCGTCGCGGGAGCGCTCGTGTACACGAGCGTCGCGGCGATGCGCGAGCACCGCATTTCGCGGCTGATCGGAGTCGCTGCGAGCAACCAGGCCGCGTTCCTGCTGCTGGCGGCGATCAGTTTCAAGGGCGCGATCACAACGACGCCTGCGGCCGGGACGACCGCGCTCCTCTTCGGCGTGGCGGTGTTCGGCTTCGCGACTCTGGCCGGGTTCGCGCTGCTCGCGATGCTGCAGTCAGCGGGGATCCCCGATGGCACGGCCGAGCTACGCGGGCTTGCGCGCCGGTCGTCGCCGGCAGCGGCCCTGCTCGCCCTCGTCCTCCTCACGCTCGCCGGAGTCCCGCCGCTGGCCGGCTTCGTGGCTCGCTTCCTGGCCGTCGAATCGGCGATGGCCGCCGGCTACGGGTGGCTGGTGGTGGTCGCACTGGCCACAACGGTGGTCAGCGCCATCGCGGTGGTGCGAGTCGTTGTCGCCATGTTCGCCGAGCCCGGGCCTGAGGCGCCCTTCAACCTGACCGCGACCCCTCGTCTGGGTCGCGTGGTCGCGGTGCTGTGTGTCGCCTGCGGTTTCCTGCTCACCTTCGTCGCGCAACCGGTGCTCATGCTCGCGCGGGCAGGAGCAGGACCGCTGCACTGAACGCAGACGGCGACGAGACGCCGCATGCTGAGCAGCCGCTGCACGCGGTCCCCGGAATCATCGGCATCAGCCGGCGTCCGACGCGCCGCGAGTGGCGGCGCGCGGTCATCACCTTCACGCTCGGCCTGGTCGCCCTGCTGCTCGTGGTGCTGCTCGTGCATCCCCAGCCGCCACTCCTCGCGTCGGGCGCAGCGGCGCCTCGGATCGTCCTGCGAGACGCGGACGGCAACCGCGTCGACGTGTTCGCCGGCGCGGCGCACCACCCGGTGGTGCTGGAATTCTTCACCAGCACGTGCGCCAACTGCCGGCGCCAGGCGCCCGAGCTCTGCCGCCTCCAGGAGATGTTCCCCGCCGCCACCGTGGTCGGCATCAACGCGGCGCGCGAGGCGGCGACCGTGGTGCACGCGTATGCGCTGCACCACCTGGCCGCCGGTTGCCCGGTGAAGCTGCTCGTCGATCCCGCCGGCACCGTGAGCCGCAACTATCAGATCAGTGTGGTTCCGACGGTCTACGTTGTAGACGGGAATGGCAAGATCTCAGCCGGCGGGTTCGGTGAGACCACGGTGGCGGCGGCAGCTCGCTTGCTGCGACAGCTGCAGGGTGGCTGAGCCGGCGCCGGCGCAGCCGCGTGCCGCGCTGCCGGCCAGGGTCGCGCTCGCGTTGATCATCGCGGTGGTGCGAGGGCTCGGACCGCTGCGCCGCCCCTTGGCAGGCCTCATCGGCGCCTTGTGGTATGCGTCGCTGGCGCCTGAGGCCCGCCGCCGCGTCGCCCGCAACCACCGGCGGCTGCACCCCCAGTTGCGAGCGCGCACCGCGGAGGCCCTGGCGCGCGCCTCCTTCAGGGAGTACGTGGCGATGATCCTCGACTCCATCTGGGCCGAGCCGCTGAGCATCGCCAGGATCCGGGGCCGCATTCGGATCCGCGGGCTCGACCACCTCGAGGCAGGCAACGACGGCGCCGTCGTTGCCGTCTCGCACTTCGGCAACTGGGACATGGCAGCCAGCGGCGCACGCGCCCTCGGCCGCCAGGTGAGCACGGTCATGGCGCCCATCGGCTCGCGCTTGGTGACCTCGATGGTTGAGGTGTCGCGTGCGCGAAAAGGGTTCGAGTTGTTTGCGCCGCAGCAGGCCGCACGCGGTCTGGCTCGAGCACTGCGCCGCCGGCGCCTGGTTGCCGTGATGGTCGATGTCCCCGAGGCGGGGCCGACGGTCACGGTGCAGTTCTGCGGTGGCCCGGTACGCGTGAGCGCGGTGCCTGCCCGGCTCGCAGCCGCCGCCGGCAAGCCGATCATCCCGGTGGCGTGCTGGCGTCAGCGCCCGGGCTGGGTCATGCAGTTCTACCCGCCGATCACCGCTGCCGGAGCGAGCGACGCGGAGACGATGGGCCGTATCGCCGCGGTCCTCGAACCGGAGATCCGCCGCCACCCGGATCAGTGGTACCCATTCCACGATGTCTACGACGACGCTGCTGGGTGACGCTGCAGGCGAGCTCGAAGTGGCCTTCGGGACGGGCGCGACCGCGGCGAGGGCGCTCGCGCCGGGCAGGTGCACGCTCGTCGGCGAGCACGTCGACTACGTGGGCGGCCGGGTGCTGGCCATGGCCGTCGACCTGCATGTCGCCGTCGCGGCACGGGTCTCGGCTGATGGAGTGTTCCGGCTGTCCAGCCGCGGCCGCCGCGTGCAGCGGACCGACCCCGCGCCGGCGGGCGACGCCGGTGACCGGGCGTTCGCGACGGTGGTGGCGCTGCGGCGGGCGGGTGTAGACGTTCCGCCGGTGGAGGTCGGGGTGGCGGCGGACCTTCCCGAGGGAGCCGGACTGGCCTCCTCGGCGGCCGTCATCGCGGCCACAGCAGATGCGCTGCTCGGCTTGACCTCCGCGCGGCTGAGCGCCGGCGAGTTCGCCGAGGCCGTCCTGACCGCGGAGCGCGACATCGTCGGGGTGCCCTGCGGGCCGCTGGATCCGCAGACGATCGTGTTCGCGCACCCGGGTGCGGCGCTGCTCCTCGACTGCGCCGCAGGGTCGCGCACAACGGTGACCTGGCCGTGGAGTGATGTCCTGGTCTGCGTCTGCGACACGGGCGAGCAGCACGACGTCGGCGGAGCGGGCTATGCGGCACGGCGCCGGGAGACCGAGCGCGCGCTGGCGCTGCTCGGAGTGTCGACGTGTCAGGACGTCGGCCTCGCCGACGTCGAGGCGGCAGCGCTTCCCGCCGTCGAAGGCCGGCGGGCCCGCCACGCGGTCGCCGAGAGCCGCCGTGCTCAGGCTGCCGCCAAGTGCCTGCAGGAGGGCGACGCGGCGTCGCTGGGCGCCCTGATGTCCGAGAGCCACGTGTCGCTGCGCGACCTCCTCGACGTGAGCACTCCCGCGCTCGAAGCCGTGGTGGGCGCAGCCCGCGCCGTGCCCGGCTGCCACGGCGCGCGCCTGGTCGGAGCCGGCTTCGGCGGCGCGGCCATCGCGCTGGTCGAGCGAGCCGCGGTTGCGCGCTGCAGGACCGCGATGGCGGCGGCGGTGGGAGCGGGCGAGGACGCCACGTGGGTGGTGCAGCCGTCCCCCGGTGTGGCGCTGCTGTCGCACTGCATCGGGCCTGACGCCGCGCTGTGCTGACGTCCACTCGCGCGCCCGGGAGCGCATAGACTGCCAGCGCTGTGCGAGGCAGGGTGGCCGATATCACGGGGTTCGTCGCGGGCTACATGGTGGGCTCCGTGCCGGTGGGGTTGCTGCTCGGCAGGGCGGCTCGCGGCCTCGACGTGCGCGACTTCGGCAGCGGGAACATCGGCGCCACCAACGTCTACCGGATCATGGGGCCCGCCGCAGGCGCGCTGACGTTTGCGATGGACGTCGGCAAGGGTGCAGCGGCGGTGCGCCTGGCTCGGGGGTTCGGCGCCGACCGCACCGGGCAGGCTGCGGCCGGCTTCGCGGCGGTGGTAGGCCATTCATGGCCGGCCTTCGCGCGCTTCCGGGGCGGCAAGGGGGTGGCCACCGGCTTTGGTGGCCTGCTGCTGGTCTCGCGGGAGGCGTCGGCCTTCGCGGTGGTGGGCGGGCTGTCTGCGCTGGCGGCCACCCGCATCGTCTCGGTGGGCTCGCTCAGTGCCGGCGCATCCGCCACGTTCGGCGCCGCCCTGCGGCGAATGCGATCGGGCGACATGGTGCCGCTCGCCTTCGCGGCTCTGACGACCACGCTGCTCGCCGTTCGCCATGGCGACAACCTGCGCCGGCTCGCCCACGGCCAGGAACCCCGGGTGTCACTTCGTCGGTCTGCCGACGCACAAGGGGCAACGGACCGTAACTGAGATGTACGGGGGCCTTATACGGCGCTCCGTATGATCGGCCCAATGAGATCGGGTGGATTGACGGGTTGGCAGCGCTTGATCGCAGGGGTCGCGACTGGGAGCTTCGCCTTTGCAAGCCTGGGTGTGACCGTTGCGATCGTGGGAGCCTCCGCGGATTGCATACCGATACCCCTGGTGGTGACTTGCACGCCCACGCCCGGGCCCACGCCCGGGACGTCACCGACTCCCAAGCCTGCGCCGACCTCCACCCCGAAGCCGACGGCAAAGCCCAAGAGCTCTCCGACGGCGAGCATTTATCACTCTGGTTCGCACCCGGGGTCGAGTAGCGGCTCGTCGTCGAGTGGGGGCTCCAGCGCCGGTGGCTCTGGTACCGCGGCAACGAGCTCGTCGCCGACACCGGGATCGATCGCGCCGGTCGCCCCGCCGCCGCTGACCACGCTCTCGCCGATCTCGGGAATCTCCTTCGGCAAGGCGCCCTTCCTGTGGCCGCTCTTCATCGGCCTCGACATCCTCGGGCTCGCCGCCGTGGTGATCGTCCTGCGGAAGACCTGGTCCAAGCCCATCCAGGACTGAGGCGGAGGCACTCGGCATGCTGAGCTGGCTGCGCCGGTCGTTCGCTGCCAAGCTGCTGGCAGCGGGGCTGAGCCTCGCGCTGGTGGTTGTCGGCGGCGTGAGCGGTTACCTGCTGGTGAGCCGCAACGGCCAGACACGGGTGGGTGCGCTCAGCAACTCCGACAACCGGGTGCTGACCATGCGCGCCGCGCTGCAGCGCTTCGTCGGCGAGCAGTCATTCGCGACGGCGCGGGCGCTCGCCGGCCAGCTGCCCCTGGGCATCACCCTGAGCGGTGGTGCTCCAGGCGTCACCGTCCCCACGCTCTTCTCGCAGTCACCGCCGGTGGACCTCTCCGGTGAGACGCTGATCATCGCTGACCGCTCGGGCATGGCCCTCTACACGAGACCGGCCGCCGATCTGCACGACAGCGGCGCGGTCCACTACGCGCAGAGCAAGGCGCTGATGGCCGCGCTCGCAGGTTCAGAGTGTCCGGTCACGCACGAGCCCGGCGCCTGTGGCGTCGAGCTGCTCGGCGGCCGCACACCGGTGTACTCAGTCGCGGTGCCGGTGACGGTGGCTGGGGAAGCCGTCGGTGTGGTCGCCTACGTGGCGCCGCTCGGCGTGCAGCTCAACCGGTTCAGTGCGCTCTTCCAGTTCCCGACGGCGTTCATCCCAGCGGGAAGCATGGGCACCGAGATCCGGCAGCGCGGGGCGACCAACGTGACCTCGGCGACGCCTTCCGACGTGCTCAGGTCGATCGGCCAGCACCAGGACCCGGCCCATGCGACGTACGTCGCGCCTGCCGGCGCAGTCAACGCCGGAAGGGTCGTGGCCGGCAGCTACGCAGCTGTGGCCAGCCCCGACGGACGCACCGCCGGCTACATCGGCATCGAGGTTCCGCTGAGCATCTTCGTCGGCGACCAGCAGACCGACGAGCTGACGGTGGTGGTCATCACGCTGTTCGCGCTGTTGATCGTAGCGATCCTCGTGATCCTGTTCGTGGAGGTGTTCGTGCGGCGGCCGATCCACCGGCTGGAGCGCGGCGTGGCTCGGATCGCAGACGGCGACTACACGTCGGCGGTGGACGTGCGCTCCAGGGATGAGCTCGGCCGCCTGGCCATCAGTGTCAACCGCATGCGCGACAACATCCGTGCGTACACGACGGAGATCCAGGGCGCGCGGGCGCGGCTGGACAGCGCGGTGGAGCGGGTGAGCGGGGTGTCCCGCGCGCTGACGACCACCACCGGCGGAATGGAAGCCCTGCACGCCGCGGTGGTCCGCACCGCCGCGGACATCGCCGGGGAGGGAGCAGTCGCGGCGCTGGCGGTGGAGGAGGCTGGTGTGCTGGTGGTGAAAGCGGTGCACCCCGAGAGCTCGCCGCTCACCGATCTCTCGCGCTGGAAGACGGCCCGCCAGGTGCTGCGTGGCACGCCGGTGCGCGAGTCCGTCACCGGCCTGGGCTCCCTGCTCGCGGTGCCGATGTTCTACCAGGACAGGGTCGTCGGCGCGCTGGCGGTTGCCTCGCCCGATCACGCCGCTGCCGCCGCCGAGGACGAGCAGCGGGTTCTTGCCGTTCTTGCCAATAACGCGGCGATCGCGATGGAGAATGCCAGACTGTTCGAGCAGGAGCGCGACACGGTGCGGCGGTTGCGCCAGCTGGACGCCATGAAGACCGACTTCCTCAGCACGGTGCAGCACGAGCTGCGCACGCCGCTCACGGCGATCCTCGGTCTCAGTGACCTCATCGACATGTGCTGGGGGATGTGGGACGACGGACCCAAGCTGGAGGCCGTGCGCGACATACAGGTGGCGGCGAGGAACCTGTACGACATCGTCGAGACGATCATCGATTTCTCTGCGGTCGACGGCGAGACCATCGACATCAGCCCGACCGGCCTGCGCCTGTTCGACGCAGTCGAGCAGGGCATCGTGGCGGTCGGGGAGCGCTACAAGGGCGGGTTGCCCATCCCGGTCGACGTCGACGTCAGCCACGACCTCGTCATCCATGCCGACCCCGCACGATTCGAGCAGGTGGTGCGCGCCCTGGTCGACAACGCGGTGAAGTTCAGCGACGGCAAGGGCCGCGTGATGGTTCGGGGCTCACGCGACGAGGCGAGCGGTGGCGTTCGCATCGAGGTCATCGACCACGGCATCGGCATCTCCGAGGATGACCTGCCGCGGATCTTCGACCGCTTCTACCAGGTGGACAACACGGCCACGCGCCGCTACGGCGGCACCGGGATGGGCCTGGCGCTCGTCAAGCGCCTCGTGCAGGTGCACGGCGCGAGGGTCTCCGTCGAGACCACGCTCGGTGCAGGCACGCGGATGATCCTGGTCTGGCCCTCGACCTCGGCCGGGCAGGCCGAGGCGCCCGCCGGCGACGACGCAGCCCCGGAGGCCGTGACAGCGCTGGTGGAAGCGCCGCAGGAGGGAGAGCGACCGGCGGTTCCGGTGCAGTGACCGCGGGAGCCGGGCCGGGTTTCGCCGTAAGATAGCTCCCGGTCGCGCTAGGCGGGGAGGTAGCGGTGCCCTGTACCCGCAATCCGCTATAGCGGGGTCGAATCCCCCACCGAGGGGGCGCGCCCGTCGGGTCTGCTCCGGTCGAGCTGGCGTTGACGGCTGGGTCCTGCGCAGCTCGGGCCCGTGAACCCCGTCAGGTCCGGAAGGAAGCAGCGGTAAGCGGTCTCCCGAGGGTGCCGTGGGGAAACCTGGCCCGAGCCGGGCGGCCGGGTGAGCGCCGGCGGCCGTCAACGACGTGGGGTGCGCGACTGCCTCGCTGACGCACGCCTGTGAAGACCTACAACCAAGAACTCGCCGCCAACCTCCGTCACTGGGACGAACTGGCGCGCCTGCACCCTCGCACGGCCTTCTATGGACACTATCTGGAGCGGCTGCGCGGCGGTGCCAGCGCGCTGCACCGCCTGGAGATCAGCGAGGTCGGCGACGTCGCGGGCAAGTCGCTCCTGCACCTGCAGTGCCACATCGGCACGGAATCGATTTCGTGGTCGCGCCTCGGCGCCCGTGTGACGGCCGTCGATTTCTCTGCGGACGCCATCGTGCAGGCCGAACGTCTGGCAACGGAGTGCGAAGCCGATGTGCGGTTCATCCAGTCGGACGTCTACGAGCTGCCTGCCGCGCTCGACGAGTCGTTCGATGTGGTGTTCTGCTCGTGGGGCGTCCTGTGCTGGCTTCCCGACATACCGGCGTGGGCTCGCGTCGTCAGCCGATTTCTCAAGCCAGGCGGCATCTTCTACATCGCGGAATTCCATCCCTTCATGTGGGTCTTCGACGACACGGAGGATCAACTCCGGGTCAGGTACCCGTATTTCGGCGCCGGACCGGAACGGGGCGATCGCGACGGCTCATACGCCGACCCGGACGCGAGCCTCGCGCACCGCACCACGTTCAACTGGGCGTTTCCAATCGGACTGGTCGTGACCGCGCTGATCGAGAGCGGTCTGCGCCTGGAATTCCTGCACGAACACCCGCGCTGCGTGTCGCCGGTCCTGGGCGCGCTGCTCACACGCGACGACAGCATCGCGGGGGAGCGGTGGTTCCGCCTCCGCGACGGTCAAGCCACGCTGCCGCTCGCCTTCTCCCTGCGCGCGCGCAAGGACTGAGCCAGACTCGGGACAATGCCGGGGTGAGTGTCGCGCTCTACCGTCGCTATCGCCCGGCGCTGTTCGCCGAGCTGATCGGCCAGCGTGTCATCGCCGACACGCTGCGCAACGAGGTGCGCAGTGGATCCCTCGCGCACGCGTACCTCTTCGCAGGCACGCGCGGCACCGGCAAGACCTCGACCGCGCGCATCCTCGCCCGCGCGGTCAACTGCTCGCAGCCGCAGGACGGCGAGCCCTGCAACCAGTGTGCCGCGTGTCTCGAGCAGCTCGGCGGAGCTTCGGTGGACGTGCTCGAGATCGACGCGGCCAGCAACCGCGGCATCGACGAGATGCGCGACCTGCGCGAGAAGGTGAAATACCTGCCCGCCTCGCTTCGCCACAAGGTCTACATCATCGACGAGGCGCACATGCTGACCCCCGAGGCGTGGAACGCATTCCTGAAAACGCTCGAGGAACCGCCGGAGCACGTGCTCTTCGTGCTCGCCACCACCGAGCCGCACAAGGTGCCGGAAACGGTCCGCTCGCGTGTCCAGCGGTTCGATTTCAGGCGCGTCACCACGGCCGATATCGAACAGCACCTGGCGACGATCATCGAGCGCGAATCCGTGGCGGTCGAACCCGCCGCGCTCGAGCTGCTCGCGCGCGCAGCCCAGGGGAGCGTGCGCGACGCACTGTCGCTGCTCGAGCAGGCACTCGCCTCGGGCGAGACGCCGCTCGGGCTCGAGGCGGCGCGCCGCGCCCTCGGTCTGACCGACCCGGCGACGTTGCACCGGCTGATGCGCGCGCTGGCGGGCAGCGACGCCGCCGACGCGCTGCGCGCCGCGTCCGACGCCTTCGAGGCGGGCGCAGATCCCCGCCAGCTGCTGCGCGACGTGGCTCGCCTGGCCCGCGCCGCCGAGCTGTACGCGCTGGCCTACCCCGACGGCGCCGGCGTCGGCCCTGACGAAGCCGCGCTGTGCGCCGACCTCGCCGCCGTCGCGCCTTCGGGGTTCTGGCTCTCGGCCCTCGACCTCATTGCCACCGCCGAGATGAATCTCCGCCAACCGGTCGACGCCCGACTGCAGGCGGAGCTGTGCCTCCTCCGCCTGCTGCGGCCGCCCTCGAGCGGCGACACCGCCGAGCTGTTCGCGGCGCTGGAGGCGCGACTGGGCGCCGTCGAGCGGGCTGTTCAGGGTGCGCGACCGGCGAACGGAGAAAGCGTGGCGGCGGCGTCGCTGGCCGGAAACGGCGGCCAGGCGACCGCGCCGCCGGACGCCGGCGCGCCAGCATCAGGACGCGGCGTCGCCACGGTCGACGGCTGGCGGGCGGAGTGGCCGCTGCTGATCGAGGCGGTGACGCGGCTCAACGCCGGTCTCGCCGGCGTCCTGCGTGATTGCAAGCCGGCAGACGCCGACGCGGCTCGCCTCGTGATCGGCACCAGCCACAAGTTCCACTTCGACCAGATCAGCGACCCGCTGAAGGCTCGCATCATCGGCGAGGCGGCGTCCCAGATCGCCGGCCGGCCGGTGACTGTGGAGGCCGCGTTCACCGGCAGCACCGGCCCAGCGGAGACGCGGCCGGGCGAGGTGAGCGATCTCACCCAAGCGGTGCTGGACACCTTCGCGGGCAGCCGCATCACGTCGACGCGGATTCGCGACCATGCCGAAGATCCACCACCTGCGTAGACTGGCCGGCGCGGGCCCGTTGTGAAGAACCAGCCGAACATGATGAAGCAGCTCCAGCAGGTCCAGGCCCGCATGGCCAAGATGCAGGAGGAGCTCGGCGACCTCACCGTCACCGGCAGTGCCGGCGGAGGGGTGGTCACGGTCACCGTCGACGGGCATCAGAAGGTGCACGCGGTCACGGTGGCGCCCGAGGCCCTCGAGGAGGGCGCCGAGCTGCTCGCCGACCTCGTGCTCGCGGCATGCAACGACGCGCTCGACAGGTCGCGCGAGCTGGCCGCACAGCACATGGGTCAGCTCGCGGCCGGACTCGGTCTGCCTCCCGGTCTGCTCTGAGCAGTCGCCGGAGTCGAGGATCGCGCGGGAGCACTGCCGATGCCCCTGGTTCCTGAAGCGGTCGAGCGCCTTGCCGCGGAATTCGGGCGCCTGCCGGGTATCGGACCCAAGACTGCGCAGCGGCTGACGTTCTTCTGCCTCCGCGCGCCTGCGGATGTCCCTGACCGCCTGGCTTCCGCGCTCAGCGGCCTGCACACCGCGGTGCGCCCCTGCACGCGCTGCTTCTTCATCGCCGAGGGCGAGCTCTGCGCCGTGTGCTCGGACGCGCGACGTGATGCATCACTGCTCTGCGTGGTCGAGGAACCGCTCGACGTCCTGGCCGTCGAGCGCAGCGGCGAATTTCACGGTCTGTACCACGTGCTCGGTGGCGCGCTGTCGCCGATGGACGGCATCGGGCCGGCTGCGCTCCGCATACGCGAGCTGGGGGAGCGCGTCAGCAGCGGCGACGTTCAGGAGGTGGTGATCGCCACCGACCCGGACGTCGAGGGCGAGGCGACCGCGTACTACCTCGGCGAACGGCTGGCCGGCAACGGCCTGACCGTCTCCCGGCTGGCCCACGGTCTTCCCGCGGGCGCCGACCTGGAGTACGCCGACGAGCTGACCGTGGCTCGCGCCTTCACCGGGCGCCGCGCGCTCTGACGCCACGAGGCCGAGCGCTCAGGCTGCCCGGAAGCCGTCGATCCAGAAAATCGTGTTGCGCGTCTGCGGACCGGTGGCAGTCTCCAGGGTCGTGGTGGTGCTCGCGGACAGCACGATGAAAGGGTTGATCTGGATGACGTCGATCTCACTTTGCGTGCCCGTCTGCGTGGTGTGATCGGGGAGCAGCTGCCTGAAGGTCAGCGAGTATCTCAGCGTCGCAGTCGCCACGCGGCGGCCGTTGAAGCGCGCCTGCTGGAGGCTGGCGACGGTGCCGGAGCCCTTGTACACGCGCGAGAAGGAGGAGCCGTCAGGCGCTGACACCTGACAGGTGGCGCGCATCTGGAACCAGCTCCCGCTGCGCAGAGGCGAGGGATCCATCAGCAGGGTGCTCGGACAGTTGACGACGATGGCTCCGAGCTCCGTGCCGGTCGAGGACTGGGTCAGCTTCACGCCGCCGGTGTCGATGCGGTATGCGGTGGCCATGCTGAGGTTCGCTCCGGCGGCGGTGATGTTCAGGGTGGTGAGGGACCGGGAGAGCTTCAGCACCTCGTACGTGATGTCCACGGTGGTCCCGGGACCGCCGTCGGCGACGGTTATGCCCTGCAGGGCGCCGACGTACGGGGCGCCGATGGTGACCGGGCTGGGAGCGGCCGGCCCTCGGTTGAAAAGGCGGCTGATGCCGAACCCGGCTGCGACCAGCGCGACGAGGGCCACCAGTGCGATGTCGAACTTGACGCGCGCGCTCAGGCCCTGACGGAACGGTGCGGGAGCCGGCGCGGGCCGCGGTGCGCGTTCGATCGTGGGTGCGGGCTGCACACGTGGCGCCGGCTCGGCGAGCGTGGGGGCTTCGATCTCGGGTGCATCGACCTCAAGCGCCGCGGCCGCCGGCTCCGGGGCGCCCGGTTCGGCGGCAGGCGCCTCGAGCTCCTCGGATGTCACCTCCGGTTCGACTGGCTCGACGACCGTGCGCGGCGTGTCGAACGGGGGAGGGGGCTCCTCTACCTCCGGCTCGGTGATCTCGACTTCCGGCTCCGTGACCTCGACCTCGACGGGAGGCGCCAGAGCTCCGTTCGTATACGCTCGCGGAGCCTCTGATTCGATGACGGTCACCCCGAGAGCCAGGGCCACCTCGGGGTCGATGTCCGCCGCCGTCGGAGCGGGGATGTCCGGCTCCTGGGCAGCGGGCTCTTCCGCCATGGGCGCCTCGGCCGTGGGCGCCTCGGCCACCGGCTCCTCGACGATCGTTTGCAGGCCCGCGGCGGAATCGACCTCGGGTTCAGCGTCGACCTCCGCTGGGGGCGTCGCCGTCGCAACCGCGGTGGCCTTCCCCGCCTGCTCCTGCTCGGCGGGAGGCGCAGTCTCGGCGGGCGCTTCAGCGACCCG
>VBJV01000001.1 GCA_005879785.1 Chloroflexota bacterium | reverse complement strand
CGGCATTGCAGCGCGCCTGTCGTTCCCCTGTAACGACGGCGATCCCACCGTGGTGAACGGGACCGTGTACATGATCTCGCTGTGCAATGCAGGGTCGTACACCCTGGCGGCATATCGAACGTGAGCCGGTTGCCGCCGTCGCCGCGGCGGTCACTGCAATTTCGACGGCTGCAGCAGCTCGCGGGCGATGACCATGCGCTGGATCTGATTCGTTCCTTCGTAGATCTGACACGCCTTGGCGTCGCAGAGGCGCACCGCAGCGGGATGGTCGGCTCGAGCTGACTCGGGAGCGCACAGCTCGAAGGCTGCGTGCGCGACGGCGACGCAGCTGTCGGTGGCGTACAGCTTGGCGACGGCCGCATCTCTGGTCACCGCGCCGCCGGCGTCGACGAGCGTGGCTGCATGTCTCGTCAACAGCCGCGACGCAACCGTGCGCGCTTCCATGTCGGCGAGTGCGGTTGCGTCCACGTCTACACCGGCTGCACCGCGTTCACGCGCGACGCGCACGGCGACGTCCAGCGCACCCTGCGCGATGCCGACCGCCTGAGCCGAGATGCCGACGCGTCCGCTGTCCAGCGTTCCCATGGCCACGCGAAATCCGAATCCCTCGTCACCGAGCCGATTTGCCTCGGGCACAGACACCGAGTCGAGCACCAATTCCCCGGTCCAGGACCCGTGCAGTCCCATCTTCTCGAGGGGAACGCCGGTGCTCACACCGGGCCAGTGCGCCTCCACGAGGAACGCGCTGATGCCGCGCGACCCTTCACCGGTGCGCGCCATGACCACATAGAGATCTGCATCGCCGGCACCCGTGATGAACGTCTTGGTACCGCTGAGCCGGTACGCGTCCCCGTCGCGCACCGCGCGCGTCTGCAGAGCCGCGGCATCGCTGCCACCGGCAGGCTCCGTCAAGGCGAACCCGGCCAGCCACTCGCCTCGCGCCAGCCTTGGAAGATACCGCGCCTTCTGGTCATCGTTGCCAAAAACGATGATGGGCTCGGTGCCGACCGACAGATGCACGTCGAGGATGACCGCACTGCTGGCGTCCTCGCGGGCCACGGCCTCGATGAAGCTGGCGAACTCCAGGTGCGTACCGCCGGCGCCGCCCAGGTCACGCGGCGTGAGGATGCCGGCCAGCCCGGCCTCACCGGCAGCCCCGACCAGGTGCTTCGGCGACGGTCCATGCCCGCGCGCCATGGCCGGCGCGATGGGCCGGATGACATCTCGCACGAATGCGTCGATGCGCTCGCTGACCGCCGCATCGACGGCGACGTCAGTCGACACGTACGAGTGTCGCCTCTCCCTGGGCGATACCGCTGCAGATGCCGGCGGCGCCGTAACCGCCACCACGGCGTCGCAGCTCGTAGAGCAGCGTCATCAGAATGCGCGCCCCGCTGGCGCCGATCGGGTGGCCGACCGCGATGGCGCCACCGTTGACGTTGACCAGCTCGGGATCGATCTCGAGCATGCGCGTGCTGGTGATCGCCACCGCCGCGAACGCCTCGTTGATCTCCACCAGCGAGAGCTTGCCGACGTCGACGCCGCCACGGGTCTTGGCCAGCGCCGCCTCGATGGCGGTGGCAGGGACCGTGGCCAGATACGGGTGGTCCGCCGCCGACTCGCCGTAGGCGAGCCAGACACCGAGCGGCGCCAGACCCGCCGTCTGCGCGCGTTCCTCGCTCATCAGCAGGATGGCGGTGGCTCCGTCGTTCATGCCGGGCGCGTTGCCGGCGGTGACGCTGCCGTCCTCCCCGAATGCAGAGCGCAGCGCGGCGAGCCGCTCTAGGGTCGTGTCCGGCCGGGGTTGCTCGTCTCGCTCAATGGATGTGCCGTTGACCGCGACGGTGACGATCTCGTCGCTGAACTTGCCCGCAGCCAGCGCGTCCTGATACCGCGTCTGCGAGCGGAACGCCCACTCATCCTGCTCCGCGCGCGACACACCGAGCTCGGCGGCGACCTGGCTGCCGTGCACGCCCATCAGCACGCCGTCGACGGGACAGCACAGCCCGTCGCGCATCATGCTGTCCACGGCGACGCGGTCGCCGAAGCGGCTGCCGAAGCGCTGGTCCTCGAGCAGGTACGGTGAGCGCGACATCGATTCCATGCCGCCGGCAACGACGATGTCCGCCTCGCCGGCCCGGATGAGCAGCGCACCGAGATTGACCGCCTTGAGCGCGCTGGCGCAGACCTTGTTCACCGTGAACGAGGACACCGCAGGCGGCAGCCCGGCGCGCAGCCCCGCCTGCCGCGCGGGTACCTGACCCTGGCCGGCAGCTAGCACCGTGCCCATGATCAGCTGGTCGACGTCAGCCGCGGGCG
The DNA here is from genome assembly GCA_005879785.1 of Chloroflexota bacterium. Lineage (GTDB taxonomy): Bacteria > Chloroflexota > Dormibacteria > Aeolococcales > Aeolococcaceae > CF-165. Next base: position 10,999 of record VBJV01000001.1, on the reverse strand, counting down.
TGCGGGTCCGCTCCAGCACCTCGCGGATGACCCGGGCGCCGAGATCCACCGCGGGCACGGAGGCCAGCCCTCCGCCCAGCTTGCCGAACGGCGTCCGCGCCGCAGCGACGATCACCGGTTGCGCGCTCAATCCTCGAGCACCTCGAACGGCCGCAGCAGATGGCGCGCGATGAGGATCCGCTGCACCTCACTGGTGCCCTCACCGATTTCGTTGACCTTCACGTCTCGGTAATAGCGTGCCACCGGCGACTCCTCCATGAAACCGTAGCCACCCTGGATCTGCACGGCCTGGTTGGCGCATGCCGTGGCCACCTCGGAGGCGTGGAGCTTGGCCATGGACGCATACGGTGCAGGGCTCTTCCCCGCGTCGATGGCCGCCGCGGCGCGCCAGGTCATCAGGCGGGCGAGCTCGATCTGCGTGCCCATGTCGGCGAGCTTGAACTGGGTCGCCTGGAAGCGGGCCAGCGGCTGGCCGAACTGCTTGCGCGCCGAGCTGTACGCGAGCGACGCGTCCAGGCACGCCTGGGCGACGCCCACGGCGAGCGCGGCGATGGCCACCCGGCCGCCCTCGAGTATCTGCAGAAACTGTCGGTAACCGCCGCCCCGCTCACCCACCAGGTTGCCGGCCGGCACGCGCACATCGTCGAAGAGCAGCTCGCGGGTGTCGGAGGCGTGCCAGCCCAGCTTGCGGTACTTCGGCGCCTGCGTGTAGCCGGGTGTGGCGCGCTCCACCGCGATGGCGCTGATCTCCTTGGTGCCGTCCTGCGTTCCCGTCACCGCGGTGAGCGTCACGCCGGCGCTGATGTCGGTACCGGCGTTGGTGATGAACACCTTGCGCCCGTTGATCACCCACTCATCGCCGTCGCGGACCGCGCGCGTCTGCGTGCCGCCAGCGTCAGAGCCCGCCTCGGGCTCCGTGAGGCCAAAGGCCCAGAGCTTCTCGCCGGCCATCAACGGGCCCAGCCAGCGCTGCTGCTGCTCGCGCGTGCCGAAGTACACGAACGGCGAGATGCCGAGCGAAACCGCGGCCTCGAGCGTGATGGCGCAGCTGGCGTCGGCCCGCGCCACCTCTTCCATCGCCAGGCAGTACGAGATGAAGTCTCCGCCGGCGCCGCCGACCGATTCCGGGAACGGCAGCGCGAACAGCCCCAGGCGGGCCATGCCGGCCACCAGGTCGTAGGGAAACTCACCGGTCTCGTCGTAGTGAGCGGCCCGGGGCGCTATCTCACCCTGGGCGAAGTCCCGAACCACGTCGCGGATGTGGCGCTGCTCGTCGTTGAGCTCGAAGTCCACTCTGCGGCTACGGTAGCGGAAGGGCGGATAATCCAGCGCCGCCGATGGAACCACTGGTCGCTCCCGAGCTCGACACGTACCTGCTCGACCTGGCCGCTCAGCAGCACAGCGACGCGGTCCTCGAGGAGATGGAGGCTCGCGCTCGCGAGCAGAACTTCCCCATCGTGGGCCGGGCGGTGGGCAGGTTCCTCGAAGTGCACGCCCGCAGCATCAGCGCGCGTCGCGTCATGGAGCTCGGTTCGGGATACGGGTACTCCGCGTACTGGTTTGCCCGCGCGGTCGGAGAGGTCGGGAGCGTCGTGTGCACAGACTCGGACGCCGGCAACGCGCGTGATGCCGAGCGCTACCTGACCGGCGCCGCCCTCTGGGAGCGCGTGCGCTACCGAGTCGGTGATGCACTCGCGGGCCTCGCCGCCGAAGACGGCGAGTTCGACGTGGTGTATTGCGACGTCGACAAGGTTGGCTACCCGGACTGCTGGCGCGCGGCGTCGGACCGGATCCGCATGGGCGGGCTGTATCTGTGCGACAACGTGCTGTGGAGTGGGAGGGTCGCGCAGACGGCTGATCAGAGCGACTCGACCGAGGCGATCCGCGAGCACAACCGTCTCGTCGCGGCAGACCGGCGTTACATCTCGAGCATCGCACCGCTTCGCGACGGCGTCATGGTGGCCCTGCGAATCAGCTGATGGCGCAAGCCTCTGTCAACTTCGATCGCGCCGCCGGCTGCTACGACGCGACCCGCGGCTTCCCTCCGGAGACCGAGGCCGAGGTCACCGCGTTGCTGGCCGCAGAGCTGGCCGGTCGCGGCCGCTGCCTGGAGATCGGCGTCGGCACCGGCCGCATCGCGGTTCCCCTGCGCCGGAGCGGCATCGACATCTGCGGCGTCGACATATCCGTCAGCATGCTCGGCGAGCTGCTGCGCAAGGGCGAGAGCGGCCCGCTGCCGTGGATCTCATACGCGGACGCGACTGCGCTTCCGTTCGACGACGGCAGTTTCGGTGCCGGGCTCGCGTGCCATGTGCTGCACCTCGTCGCCGGCTGGGAGCGCGCCGTGCGCGAACTGGTGCGCGTGGTCGAGGGCGGCGGTGTGCTGCTCATCGGCCTGGGCGGCAGCGAGCTCCCGCTGATTCGGGCCGTGCGCGGTCAGCTGGCCATCGAATCGGGCCGTACCCAGGCCGACCCCGGGCTCATCGACCCAGAGGTCCTCGAGGCATTGATGGCCGCGCTCGGCGCGCGGTCGCGGCGGCTCGCGCCGGTGCCACGACGGGAGCGCACCACCCTGCGCGCGCATTTGCAATGGCTCGAGAGCAACGGCTCGGCGGCCACCTGGGAGCTCGACGAGGCCACCCGCATCGCCGCCATCGGGCGAGTCCGAGAGTGGGCGCAGCGGGAGTGCGGTGACCTCGACACGACCATCGTGGACGCCGCTCCGGTCGTGTTCCGCGCGTACGACCTGCCGCGCTGACGCGGCGCCAGAGCCGTCAGGCGACTCGCGTTTCCAATCGCTCCGCGGTGAGCCGCACCACGTCCTCGATGGTGTCGGCGATCGCCGCGCCGGCGGCGGTGAGCGCCTCGATCTTGCTCTGCGCGGTACCTCGGTTGCCGCTGATGATCGCGCCTGCGTGACCCATGCGCTTGCCCGGGGGCGCGGTTCGCCCTGAGATGAATGCGACGACCGGCTTGGCAAAGCCCGACGCGGTGATCCAAGCAGCTGCGTCCTCCTCGTCCGAGCCGCCGATCTCACCGATCATCACCACAACACGAGTCTCTTCGTCGCCGGCGAAGAGACGCAGCACATCGACGAAGCGCAGTCCCATCACGGGATCGCCACCCACGCCCACCGACGTGGTCTGACCCATGCCGGCCAGGCCGAGCCCCTGGATCACCTCGTACGTCAACGTCCCGCTGCGACCGACGATGCCGACGGGCCCGGGTTTATTGATGTGGTTGGGAATGATGCCCACCTTGCACTGCGCCGGGGTGACGATGCCCGGACAGTTGGCGCCCAGCAGGCGCGTGCCCGTGCTCTTCACGAAGGCCGTGGCGCGGATCATGTCGAGCACCGGGATGCCCTCGGTGATGCACACGGTCAGCGCCACGCCCGCGGCTGCCGCCTCCATGATCGCGTCGGCAGCGAATGGTGGCGGCACGAAGACGCCGGCGACGTTGGCGCCCGTCGCTGCAACGGCGTCGGTGACCGTGTTGTAGATCGGCACTCCATCCTGGTCGGCGCCGCCCTTGCCGGGTGAGACGCCACCCACCACATTGGTGCCGAAGGCGCGCATCTGCGCAGTGTGGAAGCGTCCTTCCTTGCCCGTGGCGCCCTGCACGATCACGCGGCTGTTGCTGTCGACGAGCACGCTCACGACTGGCCGCCCGCGGTGAGCGCAACGATGGTTCGCGCGGCCTCGGTCGCGCTCGTGGCGGGCACGATGCCGGCTGCCTCGAGGATCTGCCTGCCCTCCGCTTCGTTGGTGCCGGTCATGCGCACCACCAGAGGCTTGGTGATGTGCAACTGGTCGCGTGCGGCCACGATGCCACGCGCCACCTCGTCACCCCGGGTGATGCCGCCGAAGATGTTGATGAACACGCCGCGCACATTGGGGTCGAGCAGGACCATCTCGAGCGCGTTGCGCACCTTCTCTGCTCCGGCGCCTCCGCCGACGTCGAGAAAGTCCGCAGGCTCGCCGCCGTGCTGCTTGACGAGGTCGAGCGTGTTCATCACCAGCCCGGCGCCGTTGCCGATGCACCCGACGTAGCCGTCGAGGTGCACGTACGTGAGGCCACGCCGCCGAGCCTCGGCTTCGTATGGGTCCTCGCCGGCGCGGTCGGCATCGCCCTGGTCACCGGACAGCTCGGCAACCAGGTCCTGGTGTCGGTATTCCGCGTTCTCGTCGATCTCGAGCTTGCCGTCACCCGCGACCAGCGTGCCCTGCGGGGTCAGCACGAGCGGGTTGATCTCGCAGGTGAGCGCATCGTGCGCGACCGCGAGCGCGTACAACCGGGTCCCCGCCCGCACGAGCCCGGTGACCAGCTGACCTGCGCGTTCGCGAAGGGCCTCAGCGTGGGCGAGCGCCGCGAACGCAAGCTGGCGGATCTCGTACGGCTGCGGTCCCGCGAAGGGATCCGGCCAGATCTTCACCACCTTCTCCGGAGCCGACTCGGCGACCTGTTCGATGTCCATGCCACCGGATGCCGAGACGATGAGCACTAGGCGTCCCCGATCGCGATCGAGCGTGATGCCGAGGTAGAGCTCGTGATCGATCGCGAGTGCCTGCTCGCACCAGAGGGCGTGCACCGGGTACCCGCGAATCCGCAACGCGAGGATGCGCTCCGCTTCCCGGCGCGCGTCCTCGGGCGTGTCCACCACGGCGATGCCGCCGGCCTTGCCGCGGCCGCCGATCGGCACCTGCGCCTTGACTGCGATGCGTCCCAGTTCCCGCGCCACAGCCGCGGCCTCGTCGCCGGTGCGCGCGAGCCGTCCTGCGGGAATATCGATACCGGCTGCAGCGAATCGTTGCTTGGCCTGGTATTCGAGCAGTTTCACCGGCGGCGGATTCTAGCCTTATGAGGCTGATAGGCTGGCGGCCGATGGCAGACAGCGGCGCGGCGCCCGGCTCGGAAGCCGCCTCGCCGGAACCGCGCCGCGGCCCCGAAGCTCGTCGTCCGCGACCCGCCGCGCAGCAGCAGTCCGCTGCGGAACACCACGGCCGGCCGGCGGTGAGCATCCGCGTGCTCGTGTCCGCGGCGCTGATCGTGCTGGCGATCGTGGCGCTGGTGGCCTTTCTCACCAGCATCATCAGCATCGTACTGACCGTGCTGGTGGCGATCGTGTTCGCAGAAGGGATCCGGCCGCTCGTGCAGCGGATGCGCATACGCAACATTCCGCAGCCGCTCGGCATCGTCATCGTGTACGTCGCGCTGCTGGTCTTCCTCGGACTGCTGATCACGCTGCTCGTCCAGCCGATCGTCAGCGAGGCCACCTCCCTGGCCCACAATTTCCCCAAGTACAAGAGCGACTTCCTCAGCTTCTTCAACAACGTTCAGGAGCAGCTGCACTTCAACTTCGACATCACCAAGCAGGTGGGCAATCTGCTGGGCACCGCCCAGCAGGTGCTGGTCAGCATCGGCACGACCATCGGCGCGGTGATCGCCAATTTCGTCCTCGTGCTCGTGCTCGGCTTCCTCTGGCTGGTCAGCAGCGAGCGGCTCAAGCGATTCGTCGTGGACCTGTTCCCGGAGAGGCACCAGGAGCTGGCGACCGACGTCTTCCGCGAGGTCGGCTACCGGATGGGCGGGTTCCTGCGTGCGGTGGCCATCAACAGCGTCGTGGTGGGTGTCGCAGTGGGGCTCGCGTGCTTCTTCCTCGGCCTGCCCAGCCCCGTGGTGCTCGGTGTGTTCGCCGGCGTCACCGCCGCCGTGCCGCTGATCGGTCCGTTCGTCGGGATCATCCCACCGGTGCTGCTCGGTTTCACCATCGGCCCCGTGTATCCGGTGCTCGTGCTGGCCGTGCTGCTGGTCATCCAGCTCGTCGACGCCAACACTGTGGTGCCGATGGTCATGAACCGCGTCGTGGCGCTGCCCGCGCTCGGCGTCGTCCTGGCGCTGCTCATCGGCGGGACGCTGCAGGGTCTGATCGGCGCGCTGCTGGCGGTGCCGGTCGCGGCCGCGCTGCAGGTCGTCCTCGTGCGCGTGGCCGTCCCCGCCGTCCATGCCGCCCAGGGGCGCACCGACCGCGCCTACGCCGGCGCGTACACGCCGCTGTCGCCGCATCTCAAAGCGTCCGCTCCGCGTGGAGGTGGGCGGCGGGAGCATCCGCGGTGACCCCGCCCTACGGCGTGGGAGCGAGGACTCCGTCACGCACCCACACCGTGTAGGGCCCACTGATGAATGCCCTGGCATACAGCGCACCGTCGAGCAGACGGTTGACCTCCGAAAACGCACGCCGGTCGGAGTCCGAGACGATGAGCAGGTCCGGCCGCAAACCGTCGACGTATTCGGCGACGGGGCCGTGCTGGCCGAGCAGGACCTCGTCGTTGTAGATCGGCGGCGTCGGCATCGACACGGGCAGGTCGGCGAGCGCGTACAGCCACGTGTCGGACGACCAGACGACGGTTGACCGGCCGGTCAGCTGATTGTGCCGGAGCCACGCGGCGACGGCCTCGTCGGCGCGAACTCGGTAGTCGAAACCGTTGTCCCAATCGAGCCAGCGCTCACTGTCGAACACGCCGGCGACAGCACCGCCGTAGTACAGGCCGAGGGTGCGCGAACCGGCGGCCGGCGGGATCCAGTCCAAGCCGGCGACCGTGGCCATCACCGCGGCGATGCACACGCCGGCCACCTGCGGAAGCCAGCGCAGCTGCAGTGAGCGGATGCGCTCGCGTCGTGGCAGTGGCAGCGCCGCAAGCGCGAGCGCGGCGGGCGCAGCCGTCTGCGTCAAGTAGTGCGCGTAGGGCTGCCGCGCAAAGGCAGGCACCAGCAGTGCAGCGCCGAGCCACAGCATGAGCGCCCAGGTCGGCTTGGCCTGGCGGCGGCACAGGTACGCGCCGAGGACGAGCAGCGTCAAGGCACCGAGGCTCGCGGCCAGATGCAGCGCGACGCCGGACTTCGAGCCCGGGAAGACCGACGTAGTGAAAGGGATGTAGAAGCCGACAAGCGCGAACGCCACCTTCGCGCCGCCCGCCTGCGCCACCGTCACGCCAACCCAGGCGGCGGTGGGGATGATCAGCGCGGCGAGGTACGCGGCAAGATCGCGCACCCGTGTGTGCGTGCTCAGGGCGATCGCCAGCCCAAACGCGCACGACTCAGCCACGACCGTCTGCTGATAGGCCACGCCAATCGCCAGCAGCAGACCAACGACGATCGGCCATCGCATCGGCGCGCGCGAGCTGGGCCGTGCACGGTGCAGCTGCACCAGCAGGATGGCGCCCGCCCATGAAACGGGTGCGATCAGCAGGCTCTCGGGCAACGCCAGCTCGGCGTCGAGTATCGGCAGTCCCAGCACCAGTCCCGCGGCGCATGCCGCTACCGCCGCACGCCGCGCCCCGAACAGGCGCAGCGCCGCCCAGTAGACCGCGCCCACCGTCAGCGCGCCGCTGATGAAGGTGAGGCCGTGAAGCGCCGCCTCACGGGGTCCGAACAGTCCCACCACTCCCGTGATCGTCCAGAGGTGCAGCGGTGGTTTGTTGTTCCAGATCTGCAGGTACAGCACCTTGCCGCGCAGCAGCGACGTGGCAACGCTCACGTACCCGGCCTCATCCGTGTACCAGTGCGGCTCGAGGAAGGCGGGGATGCGCAGCACCGCGAACGTGACCAATCCGGGGGCCAGCCACATCAACGAGCCGCGCCTCCGACTCCTGCGCGCGACGAGCTGATCGTGCAGCGGATTCATGGAGAACCGCTGCGGATGGGCCGTGCTAAGGTCATTGCGATGAGCCGGCGGAACGATCCATGCTGAACGGTCAGCGACTTGCGGTCGTGCTTCCCGCATACAACGCCGAGGCGACCCTTGCGCGCACGCTGGAGCACATCGACCGCGACGTCGTCGACGACGTGCTGCTCGTCGACGACGCCAGCACCGACGGAACCGTTGCGCTCGCCCGCAAGCTGGGGCTCGAGCCGATCCGGCATGACCGCAACCGAGGCTATGGGGCCAACCAGAAGACGTGCTATCACGCCGCGCTCGAACGGAACGCCGACATCATCGTCATGGTGCATCCCGACTATCAGTACTCGCCGCGACTGATCGTGCCAATGGCCGCCATGATCGCCTACGGCGAGTACGACTTCGTCCTCGGCTCGCGCATCCTCGCTCAGAACGCCGTGGCACGCGGGATGCCGCTCTACAAGTTCGTCGCCAACCGCATCCTGACCGCATTCGAGAACATAGTGGTGCGCTCGAAGCTGTCCGAGTACCACACCGGGCTTCGCGCCTTCAGCCGGGGACTGCTGCAGCGCCTGCCGTTCGACCTCAACTCCGATGACTTCGTCTTCGACAACCAGGTGATCCTCCAGGCGATCGCTGTGGGCGCGAGGGTCGGGGAGGTGTCCTGCCCCACCCACTACGCGGGCGACTCGTCGTCCATCGACTTCACACGCAGCGTTCGCTACGGAATGGGAGTGGTGCGCGCGACGCTGGCGTACCGCCTGCATCGCTCCGGGTTGGTGCGCGCGCGCTTCCTTGATTTCGGCCACGCGCCGGTGCCGGACCTCGGACAGACCGGCCAGCCGCTGGATACGATCGGAAGGGCAAGCCGCGAGGCTCAAGTCCCCGGCCGCAGCCGCGGCTGAGAGTCGCGCGCGCGCAGCGGCGCAATCCAGCCGAACTCGTTGACCAGCAGAACCGCGGCGCTGACCCACAGCAATGCCACCGCGACCCACAGGCCGTCTCCCCGGCCCGGCCAGAGCATTGCAATCAGCGCGAGAGCACCGCCGGCACGAACCCAGAGCAGCGAGGACGCCAGGGTCACCAGGGCGAGGGGAAGCAGGTAGATGAGGTAGTGAGGCCAGATGGTCGATGAGAGGATGGGCACGGTCGCCATCGCAACCGCCACCGCAACGGCCACATCGAGCTTGCGGTCGATGCTGCTACGGATCCAGAGCAGCGCCACCGCTATTCGCACACCCCAGAGCAGGATGAGCGCGTCCAGCGTCTGTGGCACCGAAACCCGAAACAGCCGGTGAGCGGGCAGGAGGCCCCCGCCGAGCCAGCGCTGGAGCACATTCGGCAGCGCAATGTTGCCGGGGTTGTGGAGCGTGTACGAGGCAAAGAACGGCAGCACGCTACCCGCGTAGAAGAGAGCGGCGCCCAACCCGATCAGAGGAATGAAGGCGGCATTGAGCACCGCCAGGGTCAGCACCGCGACCACGGTGACGCCGGCGCGTCCTCGGAGCAGGGGAACCAGCAGCACGATCGCCGACACCGGTTTGATGGCCAGCGCCAGGCCCATCAGCACACCGGCATCCGCCTTCGGCATTCGCAGCAGCGACAGCGCCAGCAGCAACAGCACGAGCCCGGTGATCTGGCCCGAGTCGACCTCCCACTGCGTCGGAGCGGACAGGCTGACCACCAGCGCCGCAGCTCCCAGGGTCAGCCAGCCGAGGCCGACACGGCGGCCGAACACGACCACGCCGCCGAGCAGCGCAACCGTGTCGATCACCGTCCAGACCGACGCAGCCACCGGCATGCCCGCGATCCGAACCAGCGGGACGAACGGCAGGTACGGCAGCAGACCGGAGGGCGGGTGCACGAAAGCGCGCTGCGCCCACGATCGGACCACCTGGAGGTGTGCAGCGTCGTACAGATGCGACGGATGATCGATGAAGTTGGAGGCCGCGCCGAGATAGATGTAGCTGTCGTTCCAGTGTTTCCCGCTTGGCATCGTCACCATGTGGTGCACGGCCAGCTTTGCGGCAATGACCGACGCCCCGAGCCAGACCGCGGCGATGATCAGCCGCTTGAGCACCACCATCCCCGAAACCGGCTCGCTCCCCATCTCACAGCGGGATGTTGCCGTGCTTGCGGCGAGGGGTCGCCACCTCCTTGTCCATGGCCATGTGCAGCGCGCCGATCAGCGCTCCGCGTGTCTGTCGCGGCTCGATCACGTCGTCGACGTAGCCACGCTCTGCCGCGTAATACGGATTGGCAAACTGCTCGCGGTAGTCCTCGATGAGCTCCTGCGTGCGCTGCTTGGCATCCTCTGCCTGCGCGATGTCGCGCTTGAAGATGATGCTCACTGCCCCCTGGGGGCCCATCACGGCGATCTCCGCGGTGGGCCAGGCCACGTTGTAGTCGGCGCGGATGTGCTTCGAGCACATGACGTCGTACGCACCGCCGTATGCCTTGCGGGTGATCACGGTGAGCTTGGGCACCGTAGCCTCACAGTACGCGTAGAGCAATTTGGCGCCGTGCCGGATGATGCCGCGATATTCCTGGTCGGTGCCCGGAAGGAACCCCGGGACGTCGACGAACGTGATCAGCGGGACATTGAACGAGTCGCAGAATCTGACGAAGCGAGCGGCCTTGATCGATGCGTCGATGTCCAGCGCGCCGGCGAGGACGCGAGGCTGATTGCCCACCACCCCGACGGGATGCCCGTCCAGGCGCGCGAACCCGCAGATGATGTTCTGGGCGTGGTACGGCATCACCTCGAGGAACTGGCCGTCGTCGACGATGCGCGCGACCACGCCGCGCATGTCGTAGGGCTGGTTGGGGTTGTCCGGGATGATCGATTGCAGCTCGGGGTCGGCGCGCTGCGGGTCGTCGAGCGTGGGCCGGTACGGCGGCCGCTCACCATTGTTGGGCGGCAGGTAGGACAGCAGGTCGCGGATCTGCGTGAACGCGGCGTCCTCGTCGTCGGCGATGAAGTGCGCAACGCCACTGCGCTGGTTGTGCACGTCGGATCCGCCCAGGTCCTCGAACGTCACCTTCTCACCCGTGGTCACCTTGATCACGTCGGGCCCGGTGATGAACATGTACCCGATGTGGCGGACCATGAAGACGAAGTCGGTCATGGCAGGTGAGTACACCGCGCCGCCGGTGCACGGCCCGACGATCAGCGACAGCTGGGGGATGACGCCGCTGGCCTCGACATTGCGGTAGAAGATCTCCGCATATCCCGCCAGCGATACAACCCCCTCCTGGATGCGCGCACCTCCCGAATCGTTGATGCCGATGCACGGGCTCCCGGTGCGCACCGCCAGGTCC
>VBJV01000136.1:1298-5845 GCA_005879785.1 Chloroflexota bacterium | reverse complement strand
GGACGTGGATGCGGTCGAAGAGCGCGAGGCCAACTCGTGAAGATCGAGACGCCGGCGCTCGTGATCTACCTGATGGCGGATCACGACACCCTCGCCCTGGTCAAGGCGGCCGTGCGCGGCGGTGCGACGGCGATCGAGATCGGCATCCCGTTCTCCGACCCGCTGGCCGACGGGCCGACGGTCCAGCGCGCCGGCCAGCGCGCACTGGCGGGCGGGATGACGACGGTCGGGGCGCTCGAGCTGCTCTCGAGGCTGCGGAACGAGGTGACGGTGCCGCTGGTGCCGATGACCTATGCCAGCCCGGTGATGGCGTACGGCGAGGGCCGCTTCTGCGCGGATGCCGCGGCCGCGGGCGCGAACGGCCTGATCGTGCCGGACCTGCCGTATGACGAGGCGGGTGAGCTGCTGGAGGGTTGCCGGGCGGCCGGGCTCGACCTGGTGCCGCTGCTCGCTCCCACCAGCACCGACGAGCGGATCGAACTGGCCTGCGGCGGCGCCGGAGGGTTCGTCTACCTGGTGTCGGTGGCCGGCCGCGCGCGTTCGCGGGTACACGTCGCTACCACTGCTGGTCGGCTTCGGCATCTCGTCCCCCGACTCCGCGCGCGCGGTGATGGAGGCCGGCGCCGACGGCGTGATCATCGGCTCCAAGGCGATCGAGGTGTCCGAGCAGGGCGGCGCGAAGGCGCTGGAGGCGTTCGTGCGGGAGATCGCAGCCGCACTCTGAGATGGTGCAACGCGCTATCGCAGGCCGATCGTGCCCAGGCACCTGCGTTCCTCGTTGCCAGGCACGGGATTGCTCGGTGCCTGGCAACGGCCGAAAGGCCGGTGCCTGGCACCATCGCACCACGGTCGCAACCGAAACACGCATCGACACCCCACAGATCCTCAACCCACGGCCAATCGGCGGCCGGTACGCTTTGGTGATGCAGGTTCTTGTGGTCGAAGACGACCAGCCGCTTGTCCGCATCCTGACAAAGTCGCTCGAGTCGAACGGCTTTGACGTCGCGTCCGCCTTCGACGGCGAGACCGGCTTGCGCACCGCCCGCGACGGCCGGTTCGACGCGATCGTGCTCGACCTCCAGCTACCGAAGCTGAACGGGGTCGAGGTCTGCCGCCAGCTGCGCGCCGACGGCAACAGCGTGCCGATTCTGATGCTGACCGCGCGAAGCGCCGTGCCCGACCGCATCGCCGGGCTCGACGCGGGCGCCGACGACTACCTGGTGAAGCCGTTCTCGATCGGCGAGCTGGCCGCACGCTTGCGCGCCCTCGGCCGCCGGCGCGGCCCCAACCCCGAGCTGCTCGAGTCCGGCACGCTGGTGCTGGACACCGGCGCGCGCGAGGCGCGGGTGGACGGCGAGGTGGTCGAGCTGACCGGCACGGAGTTCGCGCTGCTCGAGTACCTGATGCGGAACCCCGGTCAGGTGCTCTCCCGCGACCAGCTGCGCGAAGAGGTGTGGGGGGAGGGCTTCGCGCCGGCTTCGAACGTTGTCGACATCTACGTGCACTACGTTCGCCGCAAGCTGAAGGCTGCCGGCATCCAGGCCGATCCGATCCGCACCGTGCGAGGGCTCGGGTATGCATTCCGCAGAGGGGATTGAAGACCGGCTCTTCACGCCGGCTCGGATCAGGCTGACCGTCTGGTACACCGGCGTCCTGACCGCCGTGCTGATCGTGTTGGGGACGGCCATCTACATCGCCGTCCGCGAGCAATTGCTGAACGGCGTCGACAACGGTGTGCACCAGGTCGCGCAACGGGCGACCGAGCAGTGGATGGCGACGGGCAACATCGACGTCACCGCGCTCTCCACCGGCCCCTACACGGTGACGGTGTTCTCGCCCAACCAGCAGTCGTCGTTCCCTCAGCCGGGCGGTCATCCGCACTACGACCAGACCTCGCTCAAGGCGGCTTACCGCGACGGCAGCGACATGCGCTACGTCGGGGGATCGGGCGATCGGCAGCGTGTCTACTCGACCCGCGTGCAGCAGGGCGGGAGCATGGCGCTGATCCAGGTCGAGCGCTCCGTCGAGCCGGAGCACGAGGCGCTCGGCAAGCTGCTCGCCGGCCTCTTGATCGGCGGCGCGGGCGGCATCGTGCTGGCCGCGATCGGCGGCTGGTTCCTGGCCGGCAAGTCGCTGGCGCCGGTGCGCCTGGCCTTCGCCCGCCAGCACGCCTTCGTCTCGGACGCATCGCACGAGCTGCGCACGCCGCTGGCCGTGATCCGCGCCAACGCCGAGTTCATCCAGCAGGAGCAGCCCAACAACACCGAGGCTCGCGACATCGTGGGCGAGACCGACCGGCTCACATCGCTGGTGGACGCGCTGCTGGCGGTGGCACGGGGGCAGAGACACACGAACGGCTCGATGGCCGACGTCGACCTAGGCGAGCTGATCGAGAAGACGACCGCCTCGTTCGAGCCGCTGGCGGCGGAACGCGGGCTGGAGCTGTCCTCAGCGACCGCCGACGACGTCGCCGTGCAGGGCGACCGCGAACAGCTTCAGCAGGTGATCCTGATCCTGCTCGACAACGCCGTGCGCTACACCGCCGAGGGCGGCCGGGTGCACGTGCAGGCACGGCGCGACGGCAGCAACGCGATCGTCACGGTGCACGACACCGGCATCGGGATCGGGGAAGAGGAGCTGGAGCGGGTGTTCGAGCGGTTCTACCGTGCCGACGAGGCCCGCAACCGCCAGTCCGGCGGAGCCGGGCTGGGTCTCGCCATCGCCCGCGAGCTGGTGATGCGTCACGGCGGCCGGATCTCCGTCGAGAGCACCGAGGGCGCCGGCAGCACGTTCACGATCCAGCTTCCGGCGGCATAGAGGTAGATTGCGCGGCGGATGCCGCGCATCGACACGCACCTCGATCTGGCCGGCGACGAGTTCCGGGCCAACCGCGAGCACATGCGCGAGCTCGTCGCCGACCTCGACCGCCGGCTGGAGCGGGTGCGAGAGGGTGGCGGCCCGGCCCAGGTCGAGCGGCATCACGCCCGCGGCAAGTTGCTGGCGCGCGAGCGGATCGAGCTGCTGGTCGATCCCGGCGCCGCCTTTCTCGAGCTGTCGGCACTGGCCGCCGAGGGGCTCTACGACGATCAGGCGCCGTCGGCCGGCATCGTCACGGGCATTGCGCCGGTGGCGGGCACGCCGTGCGTGATCGTCGCCAACGACGCCACCGTGAAGGGCGGCACCTACTACCCGATCACGGTCAAGAAGCACCTGCGGGCGCAGGAGATCGCGCAGCAGAACGCGCTTCCCTGCATCTACCTGGTCGACTCCGGCGGCGCGTTCCTGCCCATGCAGGCGGACGTCTTTCCCGACCGCGATCACTTCGGCCGCATCTTCTACAACCAGGCTCGCATGTCGGCGGCCGGGATTCCGCAGGTGGCGGTGGTGATGGGCTCGTCCACGGCCGGCGGCGCGTACGTGCCGGCGATGTGCGACGAGAGCGTGATCGTACGCGACACCGGCACCATCTTCCTGGGCGGACCGCCGCTGGTGAAGGCGGCCACCGGCGAAGACGTGACGCCCGAGGAGCTGGGCGGCGGCGACGTCCACGCGCGAACATCGGGCGTCGTCGACCACCTCGCCAACGACGACCGGCACGCGCTTCGAATCGCCCGCGAGATCGTTCGCCACCTCAACCGCCGGCCGCCCGTAGCCGGGCCGCTGCGTGACCCGGAGCCGCCGGCGCTCGACCCGGCCGAGCTCTACGGCGCGGTGCCGCGCGACCCGCGCCAGGGATACGACGTGCGCGAGGTGATCGGCCGCATCGTGGACGGCTCGCTGCTGCACGAGTTCAAGGCGCTGTACGGCGAGACGCTGGTGTGCGGCTTCGCGCACATCCACGGCATGCCCGTCGCCATCGTTGCCAACAACGGCATCCTGTTCTCCGAGTCGGCCCTGAAGGGCGCGCATTTCATCGAACTCTGCGCCCAGCGCGGCGTGCCGCTGATCTTCCTGCAGAACATCACCGGCTTCATGGTCGGTCGCGAGTACGAGGCGGGCGGGATCGCCAAGGACGGAGCCAAGATGGTGACCGCCGTTGCCTGCGCCGGCGTGCCCAAGTTCACGGTCGTGATCGGCGGCAGCCACGGTGCCGGCAACTATGCCATGTGCGGCCGCGCCTACTCGCCGAGGCAGCTCTGGATGTGGCCCAACGCGCGCATCTCGGTGATGGGCGGGCAACAGGCGGCACGCGTGCTCTCCACCGTGCGGGGGGAGATGAGCGAGGGCGAGCGGTCCAGGTTCGAGGCGCCGATCATCGAGGATTACGAGCGCGAAGGCTCGCCCTGGTACTCGACGGCGCGGCTGTGGGACGACGGCGTGATCGATCCGCTCGACACCCGCAAGGTGCTGGCACTGGGCCTGGCCGCCGCCGCGCAGGCCCCGGCGGAGGAGACCAGCTACGGGGTGTTCCGGATGTGAGCGAGATCCTGCTGTCACGAGAGGGAGCGGTGACGACCGTGATCATCAACCGGCCGCAGGTGCGAAACGCCATCGGCCCCGGCCTGATCGCCGAGCTGACTCGGGCCTTCACAGCGCTCGGCGACGAC
>VBJV01000136.1:0-1266 GCA_005879785.1 Chloroflexota bacterium | reverse complement strand
CCTTCTCGGCCGGCGCCGACGTGGAGTGGATGCGGGCCAGCCGCGATCTCAGCGAGCAGCAGAATGTGGCCGACGCCACCGCCGCGGCGGCGATGTTCTCGAGCATCGACTCCTGCCCAAAGCCGGTGATCGCGCGGGTCAACGGCCACGCGCTCGGTGGCGGCGCCGGGCTGGTGGCCTGCGCCGACGTGGCGGTCTCGGTCGACACCGCCACATTCGGCTTCACCGAGGCCCGGCTGGGGCTGATCCCCGCCATGATCTCGCCCTACGTGCTGCGTGCCGTCGGCCCCCGCCGGGCGCGCGAGCTGTTCGTCAGCGGCCGCCGATTCGGCGCCGCCGAGGCGCGCGAGTTCGGCCTCGTGCACAGGGTGGTGACGGCGGACGAGCTCGACGCCGCCGTGGCCTCGACGGCGGCCGAGATCGCGCGCTGCGGTCCGGTCGCGATCGCCGAGAGCAAACGGCTGGTGCGGGACGCGACGATGTCGTTGACGCTGCCCGACCTGGCGCAGCGGATCGCCGCAGTTCGCTCCGCACCCGAGGGCCAGGAAGGGCTGACGGCGTTCCTCGAGAAGCGCGATCCGTCATGGACATCCGACGACTCCTGATCGCCAACCGGGGCGAGATCGCTGTGCGAGTGCTGCGCGCCTGCCGCGAGCTGGGCATCGAGGCGGTGGCCGTCCACGAACCGGACGACCATGACGCCCTGCACGTCGAGCTTGCCGACGAGGCGCACGAGGTTGCGAGCTACCTCGACCAGGCGGCGCTGCTGGCGGTGGCGGTGGCCGCGACCTGCGATGCCGTCCATCCCGGCTACGGCTACCTGGCCGAGAATCCCGCCTTCGCGACCGCCGTGGAGAGGGCCGGGCTGATCTGGGTCGGCCCGCCGCCGGCGGCGATGCGGGCGCTGGGGGACAAGGTCGAGGCCCGCCGCCTGGCCGAGGCGGCAGGCGTGCCGGTGGTACCGGGCTACGCCGGTGTCGCTCTTGACGATGCCACGTTGATCGTGGAGGCAACGCGGCTGGGCGCTCCGCTGCTGGTCAAGGCGGCGGCCGGCGGGGGCGGTCGCGGCATGCGCGCCGTCACCGGCCTCGACGACCTGCCCGAGGCGCTTGCCGCCGCCCGTCGCGAGGCGGCCGCCGCGTTCGGTGACGACCGCGTGTTCCTGGAGCGGCGACTGAGGGCCGCCCGCCACATCGAGGTGCAGATCCTCTGCGACACCCATCGCGGTGCCGTGCACCTGGGCGAACGCGACTGCTCGCTCCAGCG
>VBJV01000135.1 GCA_005879785.1 Chloroflexota bacterium | reverse complement strand
AGCGCCTTGGCAAAGCATAGGTCGACGGTTCAATCCCGTCCTTGGGCTCATCCAGATGGTGACATCACCGTTTCGCCTTGCGGAGCCTGTGTCACTAGGACAAATTTTGCGTCGTCAGTGGCCACGCTCAACGAGCGTTCGCGCCGTGTCATACCCGCCGTATGGGGATGAGTCGAGAACAAGTCCGACAGCCCAACAGGCTGTCTTGGATGCGCAAGTGACACCGGCAAGCAGATTGATCGGCGTGGGTCCGGTCCCGGGATTGTCGGACGGCACGATCTGCCACGAGCTGCCGTCGTATCGTTCTCGACCACCGCCTCACCGGTGTTGATGCCCGCCCTGACCTGCAGCTGTAGCTTCTCGTCGCCGCGGTTCAGCTCCTCGATGGCTTCCAGGATGCGCAAGCCCGAGCGGACCGCGCGCTCGGCGTCATGCTCATGCGCCACTGGCGCGCCGAACACGGCCATCACCGCGTCGCCCACGAATTTCTCGACCGTGCCGCCGTGGCTCTCGATCACCTGTTGCAGCTGAGCGTGATAGGGGCGGAGCCGCGCGCGCACGTCTTCGGGGTCGGCTTGCTCCGACGCCGCGGTGAAGCCCACCAAGTCACAGAAGAGCACCGAGACGACCTTGCGTTCCTCGCGCTGCGCGGCCGGCGTGGTCTCGCCGAGTGCGGCCCCGCAAAAGGGGCAGAACGGGAACGCGCCGGGGAGCTCCTTGCCGCAGTTCGGGCATGTGGTCACGCACCGAGTCTCGCCTAAGACAGGGCGCTCTGGTGTCGCGGTCGGATGCATGACAGGCTATCGCTCAGGCGAGGATTCTCTCCGTCTGCTGCTGCTCGTGGCGCTCAGCTGCTCCGGCTGCAGCGTTGATTACGAGTAGCGGTCCACCCGCTACTGGGGCGTGGGGATCGAGGTTGCATGGCTAAGAGATGGCGGGTGAGAGCGCCCAAGCTACGACGAACGTTTGCGTAGGCTCGTCATGTACAAGGCACACTAGCCCGCCCATGGTAAAGCGGATCACGGGTACGTTCTCGTCACCCACGATGAGCAATGACGTGAGTCTTCCGAGGAACGGGAGGTGCCCGACGAGAGCGATTGATTCGTCAATGCGACGCACCCACTCCGCGACGGGGACGATCGGGTCATTAGGAGCGAGGCCATCGCGTTGCTCGACGATCCCTCCAACGGCGGCTGCCAGCAACTCCGCGCTTTGCGCGGCGCGTAGCTTGCCGCTGTGGAAGCAGCGATCAAGAAGCACGCCCGCGCGCTGCGCCCGAAACGCGACGCGTTCCACGGCGCCACGGCCTGCCGGAGTGAGCGGACGTTCGGGATTTTCCTGCTCCGATGCGGCCTCGCCGTGCTGCATGAGGAACAGAGTCATGTCGCTCTACTTCGAAACAGGCGATCCCTCGCCGAGGCCGTGGCGGGCAAAGTACCTCGTAGCGCACTGAATAGGCGATTCCATGACCGCTGCACGGCAAGAGTCACCGTGGCGTGTCCGGCGGGGGGAGCGAACTGATTCCGTCAACAACGACCACCTTGTGTCGCGCCGTAGCGCCGGCGACCAGCACGACCGCACTGCGTCGAACGCCCGCCCAGGCAGCAACCGCCCGAACCACCGCCCTGTTGGCTGCACCGTCGAGGGGAGGCTCGGGCACCCACAGCTCGAGGGTCGTACCGTCCCAGCTGCCGCGCGGCCGAGCCGCGCGGATGTGTACGTAAACCGCCACCCGCACGCTCATGTCTCGCGCTTCTCCTCAATCGGGGCCACAATCGCTGCGCCATAGGAGCATGTTTCCGGGTGGCGCGCAATCCTGACGCTGAGAGCCGGTTCCCCTGAGCGGGAAGCGGACGCGTGCTCAGGCAACCAGCCGGTAGAGACGCCACTCACCTGGAACACCCTTCAATGCGTGCGCGCCGCGGTCCGCGAATTCCAGATCGGAGCCCACGACCAGTTCTTTGACAGTGCTCGAGACGAGCACTTCTCCTGGCTCAGCGTTCGCCGCGACCCGGGCGCCTATGTGGACAGCGATTCCGCCGACGTCGTCGTCGAGCATCTCGCACTCGCCGGTATGCAGCCCTGCGCGAACCTCGACGCCCAGTGCAGTCACGCCTTCGACGATCGAGGCTGCGCAGTGAACGCCGCGAGCTGGGCCGTCGAACGTGGCGACGAATCCGTCGCCAACGCTCTTGATCACCCGCCCCTGCCACCGCTCGATTTCGTCGCGCACCAAAGAATCGTGTCGCTCGAGCAGGGTGCGCCATCGCTGGTCTCCCAGTTCCGCCGCGTGCCGGGTGGATCCAACGATGTCGGTAAACAGCACCGTTGCAAGTCCACGCCGCGGCTCATGGCGGTGTCTTCGCCCGGTGAGGAACTCCGCCACGATGTCGTCGGTGATATCGCTGACCTCGGGCCAGCCGTACAAGTCCACTCCGGGAATCTCAACGAAACGTGCGCCAGGAATCAAGGCCGCTGCCGTGCGTGCTTCCTCGAGAGGCACCAGTGCGTCACCAGTCTTGTGCATCACCAGTGTCGGAACGCGAATCGCTGGCAGGATGCCTCGAATGTCGGTCTGCATACTCAAGTCGAGGATCTTGCGTGCCATGGAGGGACTCGTACTGGCACGCTCAAAGCGAGTCCACCACTCCTCGAAGCGCTTGTTACCAACCTGACTCGGTGCAAACAGCGGCAGCATCATGCCGGTGCCCCAGTGGTTCTCGACCACATCGAGGAAATAAGCGCGCCGTTCATCACTCAGTGGCGTGAGCGATATCCCGAACAGGATCAGCGAGCTCACACGTTCGGGGTGCGTGGCTGCGCAGAGAGCGCAGAGGCCGGCGTCGTATGCACCCATCAGCGCTGCCCGCTCGAGCCCGATTTCGTCGATGACCGCCAACAGATCATCCATCTGCTGCTCGAGAGTGGGTGGCCGATCCACCGGATCGGACAGCCCGGTCCCGCGCCGGTCGAAGCGGATCAAACGGCAGTAGGACGCGACTCGCTCGAAGCCACGGACGGTCGATGGTTCCTCCCATTCAAGATCCAGGTGGGAGGCGGGTCCGCCGACAGCGATCAGATCTGGCCCCTCGCCGATCACTTGGTAGGCGATTCGTGCCCCGTCGTGGCGCGCATACCGAGTAGGCGGCCGGTAGGTCATGTCGGGCCAAGCCTAACGCCGGTCGCGGGGAGACGTCTCGTAAGCGACGCCTGCGTCGTTGCGATCTGTGACGTGCTGCCATACTTCCTGAGCTCACCAGCATGCCGGCGACAAAGTTTGAGGAGACTAGCGATGCCACGACGAGCCATGGTGACGTTCTTTGCGCTGCTGGTCCTGGGTCCGCTCGCAGGTACTCATCACCCGAGCGCGCCGCGCACAGCGGTTTCCGTTGGATCGCACCCGCTCATCCCCGGGGGGCCTTCGTCAGGGCAGACGAAGAACTTCGGCTGGGCCTCCAGTAACTGGTCTGGGTATGCGCGTACCGGCGGCACCGGTGCCTTCCACTCCGTTACTGGGCGCTGGACCGTCGCCTCGGTGAGCCCGACCAGCAAAGCAACGTACTCATCGAGCTGGGTTGGCATCGATGGGTTCAACAACAGCCACCTGATCCAGACGGGAACGGAGGCCGACTACTACAACGGCGCGGCGCACTACGACGCCTGGTGGGAGATCCTGCCCGCACCCGAGACAGTGATCCGCGGCATCACCGTGTCGCCGGGCAACATCATGACCGCGACCATCACCAAGGGCAGTGGCAGCTCGTGGACCATCACCATAACCGACAAGTCGACCGGGAAATCCTTCAGCACGATCCAGCAGTACACGGGACCGCAGACATCGGCCGAGTGGATCGAGGAGGCGCCAAGCGTGAACGGCCACATCGCGACGCTGGCGCCGATCCGGGCACGGTCAATGGCAGCAACCCCAAGCTGGTGGCCGCTGAATCCGGATACATGGTGCAGGGGGGCAAGCGGGTTTCCACGCCGTCGAACCCCGACAGCGATACCGACGGCTTCAAGTGCGCCTACGGCTCCACGCAGCCTGCCCCACCGGCGAGCTGACGGGTAAGAGCGCACAGCCGCGCCGCGCACTGAGGCGCCGCAGTCAACCAGGTTGATCTCAGGCTCGAAGCCAGGCCAATACGGAGAGGATTCTTCGATTGTCGTCGGGAGTGTCCGTGATGCCGAGCTTTGAGAAGATGCTGCTCACGTGAGCCTCTACTGTCTTTGGACTGAGGAAGAGTCGCTCGCCGATAGCGCGGTTGGAACGGCCTTCCGCCACGAGGCCCAAGACCTCGCGTTCGCGGCTGCTCAGTGTCTCGATCGGATCTTCCATTCTGCGTCTCTGGATCAGTCTCGACACCACGGTCGGATCGATCACCGACCTGCCCGCTGCGACCTGTCGGATGGCGTCGGCAACCTCACGAACATCAGACAAGCGCTCCTTGAGGAGGTAACCGACTCCACTCGCGCCTCCGCCTAGAAGCTGCATCGCGTAGTAGGTCTCGACGTGCTGGGAGAGCACCAGCACACCCACCGTCGGATGTCGCTTGCGAATCTCGAGGGCAGCGATCAAACCTTCAGTGGTGTGGCTGGGCGGCATGCGGATGTCGACCACACAGACATCCGGTACCCCCGCATCTACCGCTTGGATCAGGCTCGTTGCGTCCTCCGCCTGCGCCACGACATCGAATCCAGCTTCGCGAAGGACGCTTGCCAAGCCCTCACGGATCAACACGGAGTCATCGGCAAGTATCACCCGCATGGCAGCTCCGCGACTACTCGCGTGCCGCCGCCTGGCGGGCTCACCACTGCCAGCGCCCCGTCGAGGGCGGCGACGCGGTCACTCAATCCCGGCAGTCCGCTGCCGCTCCCCGGTTCGGCGCCGCCACAGCCGTCATCTTCCACGCTCACTACCAGACGACCAGCGGAGACGTGGGCGCACACGGTCGCGGATTGCGCGTCCGCGTGTTTGCCGATATTCGCGAGAGACTCCGCAACGACGAAGTAGGCCGCAGTCTCCACCGGGGCGGGCAGGCGTCGCTCGAGATGCAGTTCGAGCCGCACGGGGACGGCAGCCGAGTCCGCGAGAGACTGCAGGGCTGGTCCGAGGCCCGCCTCCACGAGCAGTGCTGGGTGCACGCCCGACGAGAGCTCGCGCAGATCCTGTATGGCCATGCGCAGTTGGTCGCAGACGTTTTCGACCGCTTGGAGCGCTGAGGGGGACATCTCGCCTTCCCGGCCGTCACGCAGACGTGCGAGCCGGATTGCCAACGCCACCAGGCGCTGTTGGGCGCCGTCGTGGATGTCACGCTGCAAGCGCCGTTGCGCAAGGTCGCCGGCTTCGAGGATGCGCACGCGCGACGCGCGCACCTCTGCCAGCCGCGCCCGAACCTCCGCCTCGAGGCGCTCATTATCGAGAGCCAGTGACGCTGCAGCGGAGACCGATGCGATGAGTGACGGGTCGTCATCCAGCGCGCGGTCGTGGACCAGCGCCGCCACCGTGGTACCACTACGCTCCAGCAAGGTGAAGGAGCGCGCGTCGCGCGGCCCCGGCAGGTTCACTGCATCGCCCTCGGCATTGATCCATCGCGAACTACCGGGCATGCGGTACGCAATCGTGAGCGACGGATCGTCGAGAGCTCGCGCCAGTGCCGCCTGCAACGTATCGCGGCCCCGATACTCGCGCAGGTCGACAATCAGCGGGCCAACCGACAGCCTGCTCAGCCGCGTACGGACCAGACCAGCCAGGAACGCGAGGGGCAACGTCATGAGCCCCAGTGGCGTCACCACGGGCAGTGACATCCGGAGCCACGCGGGTGAAGAGAACAGGTTGACCAGGTTGAGCGCGAGCACCACGGTCAAAAGCGGCAGGCTGGACCAGAGCGCCGGCCACAGAGCCCGCCGGCCGAGATGGCTGGCAGCGCGCCAATGCACGAGAAGCAGGCTCAGGGTTAGAGCGCCGAGCAGCATGTTCACGGAGAACTGGACGCTGTTGGCCACCTGATTCTGCGCGGCATCGGTATGGGCAACCAGCAGGATGTGTGGCGAAAGGCTGGGGCCGGGTGGGGGCGCGAAGAACGTCTCGGTGAGCAGATTGCCGATCACCATCCACGCATACACTGAGATCGCGAGTACGCGGTCGTCGTTGCGCTCTAGCCGGCCGCTGGGAAATGCAAGGATGAGATGGGCCAGAACCGCGTACGTGACGATGCCCAGTAGGTTGCCGATCGTGTAGGCGACCCGCGACGGCGCGAATTGCAAGTCGACGATGAACCACGTCAGGCCCACGAGCGTCATGAG
>VBJV01000134.1 GCA_005879785.1 Chloroflexota bacterium | reverse complement strand
TGCCGCGGCTCGGCGCCGACGACGATTTCGCCTTCAGTCGTAAGTTGATCGAAGTGGCCAAGGTCGCCACGGTGCCCGGCTCTTCCTTTTATTCGGACCGCGCCAAGGGCAGGACCCAGGTGCGCTTCTGCTTCTGCAAGCGCTGGGAGACCCTGCACGCGGTGGCGGACTCCATGCACAGGCTCCGGCCGCCGGTGGGCCTGTGAAGCCACTCACAGCGCGCGCCCAGATCGGCGTGGTCGGGCTCGGGACCATCGGGTCGGAAGAGCTCGCGCTCTGGCGCCGGTCGGGACACCCCGCGGTCGGCTTCGACACCTCGCGCACGCGCGTGCAGGCCCAGGAGCTGCTGGGGCAGGGTGGCGACGACGCGTCGGGCCTGACCTCCCGGTTCTCCGACCTGGCCTCGTGCGACGCGCTCGTCCTGTGCCTGCCCAACCTCGACTCGCAGGGTGAGCTGACGCTGAAGGCTTTCGACCAGTTCCTGGACAAAATCTGGACGTTCGAGCCCGCCGAGCGCTTGATCGTGGTCGCCAGCACCGTACCGGTGGGATTCACGCGTGAGTTCGCCAACCGGCTCGGCGAGCACGGCCGCCTGGTCGCGCACGTGCCGGAGCGCTTCGACCCCGGCCGCTCGACCTCGCTGGGCGAGATCCCACGCGTGGCCGGCGCGACGAGCAAGGAAGCCCTCGACCTGACGGTCGACCTCTACTCGCGCGTGGGCGTCACCATCACGCCGGTCGACCCGGTCGAGGTGGCCGAAGCCTCCAAGCTGCTCGAGAACGCGTTTCGCCTCGTCAACATCGCGTTCATCAACGAGTTCGCCGAGCTGTGCCGCAGGATGGGCATCACCGCCGCGGACGTCATCGACGCGGCGGCGACCAAGCCGTTTGCGTTCATGAAGCACACGCCGGGTGTCGGCGCGGGCGGCACCTGCATCCCCACCGTCTCCAAGTACCTGCTCGAGGCGGCCAGCCACAACGACCTCGAGCTGCCCATCCTGCGCGACGCCGTCGACGGCAACGCACACCTGGTGGAACGCGTGGTCGCGCACCTCGACCAGCTGCTGCGCGCGAACTCGGTCAGCAGGGCGCGCGTGCTGGTGGTCGGCGCTTCGTACAAACCGAACTACCCCGACACGCGCGGCTCGGCCGCGCTGCGTTTTGCGCGCGAGCTCGGCGCCCGCCACAAGGTCACCGTGTACGACCCCATCGTCGACACGACCCGCTGGCCTTCTGACCTCGCCCTCGTGCGCGAGCCGCCTCGCCCCGCGAGCTATGACGCCGTCGTCGTCGCCGTTCGCCATCGCCAGGTCGACCTGGATGCGCTGCGCCAGGCCGGGCCGATCTTCATCGACCTCGTGCGCGGCTCCGTCGAGGTGGACGAGTCGATCCCGACGCGCAAGTAGACTCCCGCGAGATGCGGATCTGGATCGTGAACCATTACGCGGACCCGCCCGCCGGCCACGCCACGCGCACGTTCGACCTGTCCCGCCGGCTGGTCGAGAAAGGCCACCCGACCACGATCTTCGGCTGCAGCTTCAGCCACTACTACTTCCGTCCCTTCCGCAAGCTCGGGTGGCGGCCCTGGCGCGACGAGAACATGGAAGGCGTCACGTACGTCTGGGTGTACGGGACGCCTTACAAGGGCAACGACTGGCGCCGCGTGCTGAACATGCTCGTCTTCAGCACGCTCGCGTTTCTGGCGGGCCTGTTTCGTGGCGGGCGGCCAAACATCGTCGTCGGCGTCTCGGTCCACCCGCTGGGCGCGCTGGTCGGATACTTCCTCGCCCGCGTCAAGAGGGCGCGATTCTTCTTCGAGATCACCGACCTGTGGCCGCAGAGCCTCATCGACTTCGGCATGCTGCGGGCGGACAGCATCGCAGCGCGGAGCATGCGCGTGCTCGAAAGATTTCTCTTCCGCAGGGCGGAGCGGATCATCATGCTGTGGCGCAACACGGACGAGTACGTGGAATCGCAAGGCGTGGCGCGAGAGAAGATCCTGTGGGTGCCGCACGGCGTCGAGCTCAGCCGGTATGAGGACCTCGAGCCATATCTCGGGGGCTCGACAAGCCCCTTCAAGATCTATTTCGTCGGCGGCTTCGTGGCCGGCAACTCTCTGCCCACCATCCTCGACGCCGCCGCGGAGCTGCAGCGCCGAGGCCGCAGCGACGTGAGGTTCTTCCTCATCGGTTCAGGCCAGGACCGGGACAGCATCGTCGAGCGCGCGCGCACGCTCGGCCTGCAGAATGTCGAGTTCCCGCCCGCGGTGCCGAAGAAGGACGTGGCCAAAGTGATGAACAGCGCCGACGCCTTCATCTACGGGCTGCAGGACATACCGCTCTATAGATTCGGCGTGAGCATGAACAAGGTGACCGACTACCTGGCCGCCGGCCGGCCGATCGTCTTTTTCGGCAACTCCACGTATGACCCGGTGCGCAACGCGAACGCGGGCTTCAGCGTCCCGCCCAACGATCCGGGCGCGATCGCCGACGCCATCGAGAAGCTGGTCGCGCTTCCGCCCGCGGAGCGGATCGAGATGGGCAAGCGCGGCCGCAGCTATCTCGTCGAGAACCACAACATCCCGCGCCTTGCCGACCGGCTGGTTGAGGTTTTCGAGGGCACGCGAACACCGGCTTGAGGCGCGACCTCGCGACCACCTTCATCACGGAAGCCGCCGTCATCCTCAGCTACCTGCTGACGTTTCGCCTGGTCGCCGTGCATCTCGGCGTGAGCGGTTTTGGCGAGTACTCGCTGTCGAGGCGGACGCTTTCGCTCCTCCTGCCCCTGGGCCTGCTCGGCCTCGACGTCGGGATCGCGCGCTACGTCTCGTACGCGAGCGCGGAGCGATCTCCTCGGACTGCCGGCTACCCGGCGGCCGGCCTGCTGCTGGTGGCTGCAGGCGTCGGTGTGGTGAGCGCCGTGCTCCTGGCCTTCAGCGGTTTCTGGGCGGGCGTCTTCTTCGGCTCGTCTAAGTACGTGTCCCTCATCTTCGCCCTGCCATTGGCCATGGCCGGCGCGGGCCTCCACGTGGTCGCGTACGGATACCTGAGGGGCCTCGCCCGCATCCAGTGGGCCAACGTGCTGATGGCGGCCAACTACGCCGTCGTGCCGCTGCTCGCGATCGTCTTCTTCGGCGGCTCCGCGGCCTCGATCATCGCGGCGATGGGGATCGGGTGGATCGCCGTCTCGGTGGTGCCTCTGATCCGCCTGCCCCTCAGCACCGAGGATTTTCGCGCGCGCATCCGCGAGCTCGCTCGCTTCGGGGTCCCGCGCGTGCCCGGCGACGTGTTTCAGCTGGGGCTCTTCGCGGCTCCGGGCATCCTGGTCGCGCATGAGGCCGACATCCGGCTCGCGGGCATCGTGGCGTTTGGCATCGCGGCCCTGGGCATGATCGGTTCCGCGTTGACGCCGGTCAGCTTCGTGCTGCTCCCGGTCGCCGCGCGGATGCTCGCCTCGGGTTCGGTGGTCAAGCTCCGGACGTCAGTCGTCGAGGTGGTGGCCATCACGCTGGCGGGGACTGTCGTGCTCGTCTTGCTGCTCGAGGTTTTTGCCGGCACCATCGTCGATGCGTATCTCGGGCCCGGCTTCTCCGGCGGCGTCGGCGTGCTCCGCCTCACCCTGCTGGCCGCGCTTCCGTTCACGCTGCGCAGCGTGATTGATGCCAAGCACGTGCTGCCGGTCAACGCGCGCAACATGATCATCACATTCGCGACCTTCGCCATCCTCACCGTGATCCTAAGATCGTTCGTCGATCCCACCCATGCGCCGCTGGTGGCGTTCGTGGTGTCGATCTACGTGCTGGCGATCCTCACGTTGATCGAGGTCTACCGCATCACCCGCACCGGCGCCCCGGGCCAGGTTCCGGAGGCCGTTACCCCGGAGCTGACCGCCGGATGGTGGGGTAGGGTGGTTTAAGTGCAGCTCGCGTCGACCATCGCTCTCTGGACCACCACGCTGTTGCTGACCGCGACGACGCTCTGGAGGCTGCGCAAGCCGATCGACGCCGCGCTGCTCGTGCCTGGCGCGTGGCTGATCGCGATCCCTTACCAGGCCCTCCTGCTGGCCGGGAAGCTGCAGTTCACGGGCACCCCGAAGGACAACATGTACTTCGGGATCTCGATCGCCAACCTCGGCTTCGTCGGCTTCCAGGCGCTGGCCGAGCTGGGCGTGATCTCGCGGCTGCAGGACCGCGTCCGGCGGCTCGCGGCCAACCGCGGCGGCGATGCGCGACCGTGCACAGCCGCGACCACGGTGCGGTACTGGTTCGGCGGCTTGCTCGTGGTCGCGGTCGCGCTCGCGGTGCTGCACTGGGCGCTCATGCCCGAGATCCCACTGCTGCTTCTCGTGACAGGCGCCGACGACTCGCACATGCAGCTCGCGCGCGAGAACAGCGCCAAGCTTCTCGCCGCGCCGGCGCTGCTCAAGTACGCGTTCGCCTGGAACTCGCGCATCTTCTTCCCCATCCTCCTCACCACCGCGGTCCTCTTTCGCTGGCGGTGGATCGCGCTGCTGGTGGGCGCGTTCGGACTGCTGTACATCATCTCGTCGCTGGAAAAGTTGCCCTCGGTGCTCTTCATGCTCGGCCCTTTCATCGGCCTTGCGATTCGAGACGGCAAGCGCCTGTGGTCGCCGGTCGTGATCGTGGGGCTCGTCGTGTCCCTCATCCCCGCGTACGGCATCAACCAGGCCATCTCGCTGGAGGCGCGACTGCATCCCGCACCGGTCAGCACCACCACGCCGACGCCGACGCCGAGCTTGAGCCCTGTGTCGCCAGGCTCAGAGTTCCAGGGCTTCCCGGCGCCCATCCGAGGAGCGCTCGACCTCGTGCTCAGGCGCATCGGTGAGGCGCCGACCGACGTGACGTACAACTGGTTTGCTTTCTTTCCGGAGCACCATCCGTTTCTGAACGGCGCCGGCTGGGAGCCGTGGAACGTCCTGCGGCCGGGATGGCAATCGCCGGCCAACCTGGTCGGACTGTGGGCGTACTACGGCAAGCAGGGCTACACCCTCGTCTCGCTCGCCGCGTACGGCAGCTTCGTCGCCGACGGCTGGGGAGAGTTCGGCATGGCCGGCGTCGTGATCGCGACCCTGCTGCTCCTGCTCTTCGCGCTCGTGCTCGAGCTGATGCATGCGCTGGCCGACCGGCTCTTCTGCCTCGCGTGCTACACGGTGGCGCTGGTGCTGATGTCGGTCATGAGCCCGCAGGCCGGCATCCCAGCCCTGATGCTGTCGAACGGCCTCGCGCTCGCCCCGCTGATCATGCTCGGCTACCTCTTGTTCCAGGGCCGTCAGACCGGCGTCCGCGAGGTCAAGCCGGTCAGGTCGCCGGCATGAGCGCGCAAACCTCGCGCCTGCGCCAGCTGCAGGTGGCACTCAGCCTTCCCGCGTCGGTCGACCGGACGTATGCGGCGTTCGCGCTGATCGCCGCGATGCCGGTGGTGATCCTGGTCGCGTCGCCGGCGCGCTTCTGGCCGTCGATCGCCATCGGCCTGGCGTACCTGGCCGCGGCGCTCGTGATCCGGCGCCCGGCGGCGTCGGACCGCTGGATGCTCGCCTACGTGGGTCTCATCGGCGCGTTCACGCTCGTGTCGCTCGCCAGGGCGGAGCTCCTGGATCCGCTGACCAGCGCGCAGCGCGCGTACGCGGAGTCGAAGTCGATTTTCTTTGTCGCGTCGGTGCTGCCCTTCGCGATCGCGCTGGCTCTGCTGCTGCCGAGCCCCGCGTCGCTCAGGCCGGCGGCGTTGGTGCAGCTGGCGTTGGGGATCGGGGTCGCGATCGTCAGCGTCGCGCTGCAGAGCGACACCGTGCTGGGCGACGAGCGATACCAGTGGCAGGGCAACGTGATCGCGCTCGCGATGATGGTCGCGGTGCAGTTCTGGTTGATCAAGCGCCCGTGGGTCGTCGCGGTGATCGGCGCCCTGGGCGTGGCCGGCATCCTGTACGCGGGCTCGCGGCAGTCGGTCGCCATCATCGGCGCGGGCATGGTCCTGACGTCCGCGTACTGGGCCGGTGCGGCGCACTGGAACGCAGGCGTGCCGTGGAAGAAGTCGGTGCTGTCGATCCGCGTCGTGCTCCCCCTGCTCGTCCTGCTCGCCCAGGCGGCCGCGATCCTGGGCACGCGCCTGGTCTTCGGGCCCCTCCAGCACGTGGGCAGCGCGGTGACCAACCCCTGCCACTGCGTGACCTACCGCATCATCGACGCCGCCACGGGCGGCACGGGCGGGCACCTCGACCTGGCGAAGGCCGGGCTGTCGCTCTTCCTGCATCACCCCATCGCCGGGGCCGGGCTCGGCTCCTTCGTCGGGCTGGTCAGCACCTACCAGTACCCGCACAACGTCTTCCTCGAGGTTGGTGGCGAGCTCGGCCTCATCGGCCTGGTCTTGATCTTCGTGCCCCTTGCGTTCGCCTGGCTGCGGCTGGTCTGGCAGGGCATGCGGTCCGCGGACCCGGCCATCGCCACCCTGCTCGCGTTGGTGGTGTCCTACTTCAACCGGGCCCTGTGGATTTTCGGCATCGTGGCCCTGAAGTTCGGCCTGGCCGGCTGGCGCTGGCGGGACCGCATATTTAGTCCCGGCCGCGCCGGCGCCGGCTTGACCGAACCGGAGCACGCTAGGTAAGGTGTCGCGACGCATGGGATCACGGCTGTTGAGCACGCTCGTCAGGCTGCGCCGCTACGGGCCGGGGTTCGTGGTCGAGGTCCTGATCTTCTGGATCATGCTCGAGGGCTTCCAGCAGCTGAACTACGGGGGCCGCATCGTCACCGAGGCCCAGTCCCGCCCCATCCTCCTGCTCTCGGCCGCCATGGTCGTGCTCGCCCTCGGCGCCGGTGAGGCCCGCTTCGGGCTCTATCGCCGGGTCTGGGCCGTGGCCGGGATCCACGACGCCCTCGCCACCGGGCTCGCGGTGGCCGAGGCGACGCTCCTCATCACGCTGTCCAACTGGGCGCTGCCGGGCGAGTACCGCGTGTTCCGCCTGGCCGTGCCGCTGCTGGCGGCGCCGGCAGCCCTGCTCGGGATCGGCATGTTCCGCCTCCTGCCACGTCTCCTGTCGCGCGCGCCGACCAGCGGCAGCCGGCTCCTGATCGTCGCCTCCTCGGCTTCCTCCGGGGCGGTGAAGGGCCTGGTCCAGTCGCCGAGCCCCGAGTGGCAGACGGTGGCCATCGTCACCACCGACAGCACCCAGGTCACCCACACGGTCCTGGGGGTGCCGGTGGTCGGGCACGCGGCCGACCTCAAGCACTGGATCAAAGCCACGGACGCCGACGGCGTCGCTTTCATCCTCGGCCGGGAGCCGGAGCTGGACGACAAGGTGCTGTTCAACATCTGCCTCCAGGCCGGCCTGCCCCTGTTCATCGTCCCGGCCACCACCGATTGGTTCCACCAGGGCCGCGGAGCGCGCCTGCGCCAGCTTTCGGCCGACGACCTGGTCGGACGGCAGCACCGCGAGCTCGACCTCGGGGCCGCGGCCAAGATGGTCGCGGGCACGACCGTGCTGGTCACGGGAGCCGCCGGGTCGATCGGGTCAGAGCTCTGCCGGCAGCTGGTCAACCTCCGTCCGCAGCGCCTGGTCCTGGTCGACAACAACGAGAGCGGGCTCTTCGAGATCGCGGAGGAGCTCCGGGTCGCGGGCCAGGCCGACCTCCGCGAGGCCCTGGTCTCGATCGTCGACGCCGACCAGCTCCTGACCCTGTTCGCCGACGAGCGGCCTGAGATCGTCTTCCACGCGGCGGCCTACAAGCACGTGCCCATGCTCGAGGTGCATCCGGCGCAGGCGGTGCTGACCAACGTGGTGGGGACGCGCAACACGTTGCGGGCCGCGGAAGCCGCCGGGGTGCGCAACTTCGTCCTCATCTCGACCGACAAGGCGGTGGCCCGCCACTCGGTGATGGGATGCACCAAGCGCCTGTGCGAGCTTCTCGTCCTCGGCAATCCCGGCGAGATGACGTGCTCGGCGGTGCGATTCGGAAACGTGGTCGGCAGCCGGGGCAGCGTGGTGCCGCTGTTCGAGCGCCAGATCGAGAGCGGCGGCCCGGTGACCATCACGCACCCCGAGATGACCCGCTACATGATGACCATCCGCGAGGCCGTGAGCCTGGTCATCAGCACGCTCGTGCTGGCCAAGCCGGGCCACCTCTACATGCTCGACATGGGCGAGCCGATGATCATCGAACGGCTGGCGCAGTCGCTGATTCGCGCGCGCGGGCTCCGTCCGGGCACCGACATCCAGATCGTCTACACGGGCCTCCGACCCGGTGAGCGCCTGACCGAGGAGCTCATGGGGCCCGATGAGGGATCGCGCCCGACGTCGCACCCCGCGATCATGGAGGTCATCTCCCCCAGCCCCTTGCTGAAAGAGGACCTGGACTGGACCATCGAGCGGCTCCGCTCGCTCGCCGTCGAAGGCCGCACCGAGGAGCTGGTGCGCGCGCTTCGCCTGTCGGTCGGCAGCCGCGTGGCGGCCGACGAGCCCGAGGCCAGGCGGCCGAGGCGCATGCTGGATCCCGAACGTGCACCGTCCGAATCCGAGTAAGGGGTGACGACCGACTACTCGACCGTCACCGAGACCTGGGGCTTGGCGGCATCCCCCGAGCAGGTCACGATGCAGTACGCGAGGTACAAGACCGCGGGCGACCTCGCGGAGGGCAAGCGACTGCTCGAGATCGGAAGCGGCGCGGGCATGGGCATCGAATACCTGCGCGGGCGCGCGGCGGTGGCGGTGGGCGGCGACTACACAATGTCGCTCGTCCGCGAGGCGCACACGCACGTGCCCGAAGCCTTGCTCGCACGATTCGACGCCCAGCACCTTCCCTTCGCCGACCGGTCCTTCGACGTGGTGCTGATGCTCGAGATGATCTATTACATCCCCGACCTCGACCAGGCGCTGCGTGAGTGCAGCCGCGTGCTCGACGCGGGCGGGACCTTGTTGATCTCCGTCCCCAACCGGGAGCGGGTCGACTTCAACCCCAGCCCCTTCGCGGTCGGATACCTAACGGCCGGCGAGCTCGCCGCCACATTGGATCGCAATGGTTTCGCCGCCACCGTTTACGGAGGATTTCCAATCGAGACCGGGGCGTCACGCGACAGCGCGCTCGCGCCCTTGCGCAGGATCGCGGTGCGCTATCACCTCATCCCCAAATCGATGCGAGCCAAGGCTCTCCTCAAGCGCGTCCTGTACGGCCCATTGCCCAGGCTCGGCGCGATGCGCGAAGGCAGCGCCGAATACCCGGCGCTGGTCGAGCTCGATCCCTCGCGTGGACCGCATCGCGGCTACAAGACGATCTACGCGATCGGCAAGAAGAAATCCTGAACGCGCTCGAGGACCGCATCGCGCTGGTCACGGGGGGCTTCGGATTCCTGGGCCTCAACCTCACCATGGCGCTTCGGCACGCCGGGGCCCGCGTTCGCGTCCTCACGCGGTCGTGGCCACCCGACCTCATCGTTTCGCGCGAAGTCCGAGGCGGTCGTCGACGCCGCGGTCAAGGATGCGGATTTCGTTTTTCACCTGGCGGGCAAGTCAGGCTCGGCGGTCAGCAACGCGTCCCCTGTCGAGGACCTCGACGTCAACCTGCGGGCGCTGCTCAACGTCCTCGTGGCGTGCACCCACCTCGCGCCATCCGCGCGCGTGATCTTTCCGAGCTCCCGCCTCGTCTACGCGCCGCACCAGCAGCTGCCGGTGACCGAGAACGGCCTGCTGGCCCCCATCTCCATCTATGGCACGCACAAGCTCGCCGCCGAGCGCTACCTCGAGGTGTTCAAGCGCGAGAGCGGCCTCAGCTTCGTGGTGCTTCGCATCACCAACCCTTATGGACCGTTTCAAAGGCGCGAGCAAAAGAGCTACGGGATCATCAACTGGTTCATCTGGCGCGCGCTGAACGACCTTCCGCTGCAGGTGTTCGGCGAGGGCGACCAGCTTCGCGACTACGTGCACGCCCACGACGTCGTGGAGGCGATGATGCTGGCGGCCACCACGGCGGCCGCGGACGGGATGACGTTCAACGTCGGCAGCGGCCAGTCCGTGACGTTTGCGCACATGGCCGAGCTGGTGGCGGCCGCCGCGGGCAGCAGTCGCATCGAGCACATCCCGTGGCCTGAAAACCAGGCGCGCGTGGAGACGGGCGACTTCGCCGCCGACGTCTCGCTCATCAAGACCACGCTGGGATGGGCGCCGACCCGCGCGCTGGATTCGGGAATCGCCGGCGTGATCCAGGGCTACCGCGCGATGTCGGCGGGCAAGGCGGAGCGGCCCGGCACGCGGTGATTTCGCCTCTTTGTATCCAACGGCACGCATCGCGCGCCGGAATTCCGCTCCGCTGGCGTCAGCGGTGCTGACCGAGCTCCTCCACCGCGCGGCCTCGCGTGCCGTCGTCTACGACGCGATCCAGCTCGTCGCCGGCGCCGCGCCGCTGCTGGAAAAGCGCCTGGCCGAGAACCTGGGCCACCTCCCGTCGCGTCCGACCATCCTGGACGTGGGAGGAGGGACCGGCCTACCACCTTCGCTCTGGCCGGAGGGTACGACGTACGTGTGCCTCGACATCGATTCCCTCAAGCTCGCCGGCTTCGTGGGCAAGAAGCGACCTGGATCCCCCGTCCAGGCGGACGCCACCCGGCTGCCGCTGCAAGGGGAAGCCGTCGACCTCGTCGTGTGCAAGAACGTCTCTCACCACCTGACGGACGAGCAGCTCCCCAGGTTGTTTGGCGAGAGCGCACGGGTCCTGAAGCGCGGCGGCCGGATGCTGTTCATCGACGCGGTGCTGGCTCCGGAGCGCTTTCGATCTCGGCTGCTCTGGCGCTACGACCGCGGCTCGCACCCGCGGACGTCCGAAGGGCTGAGGGACGCAATGGCGAAGGAGCTCAAGATCCAGAAGTGGGACGACTTCGCGCACCACTTCCGTTACGTATTCCTGGCCGGGGTCAAGCAGGGAGCTCTAGGGCGCGGCGGACCCGCACCGCGACCAGATCCGGCTGGTTCATGACGTCGGCCGCCGCAAAACGCAGGATCCGGAAACCATCGTTGATGAGCAGGTTCTGACGGCGATTGTCTTCGACAAGTCGCTCCCGATGGTTGATCCCGTCGTATTCGATCACGAGGCGCGCCTCGGGGTAGTAGAGGTCGGCCCTGCCGAGGAACCGGCCCTTGACATCGCTAAGGTCGGTCTGCACCTCTGGGTGCGGCAGGCCGGCCTTCAGCAGTAGCCATCGAAGTCGAGTTTCCATGGGCGATTCAGCGCGTTCCGCAAGCGCAGCCAGCGTGCGCAAACGGCGCGCGCCCGCGCGGCCATCGGGGGAGTCCGCGTAACG
>VBJV01000133.1:2368-6495 GCA_005879785.1 Chloroflexota bacterium | reverse complement strand
AGCAGCCTCAGTCTCGACGAACGCCGACGGGCCGAGGCAGCATTCGCGCAGGGTAGTGACTGCGTGATCGTCGCGACCAGCACGCTCGAGCTGGGCATCGACGTCGGCGACCTCGACCGAGTCATCCAGATCGATGCGCCCACGACCGTCTCGTCCTTCCTCCAGCGCATGGGCCGAACAGGTCGCCGCCCGGGAACACTCCGAAACACGCTCTTCCTGGGCGTGACCAATGCGGGACTGCTGCGGGCCGCCGCGCTGGTACGACTCTGGGCCTCGGGCTTCGTGGAACCGATCGTCCCACGTCCCCAGCCGTTGCACATTCTGGCGCAGCAGCTCATGGCGCTGGCTCTGCAGGAAGGCGGAGTCGGCGCGACCACGTGGACCGAATGGATCGGGCAGATGCCGGGCTTCACAGCCATCGCGCCCGATCGTCGCAAAGCGGTTCTCCACCACATGCTAGAGGTCGGCATCCTCTTCGAGGACGGCGGACTGCTCTCGATGGGGCGCGAAGGTGAGGACCGCTTCGGGTTCCGCCACTTCATGGAACTGCTGTCCGTCTTTACGACGCCGCCACTGTTCACGGTGTTCCATGGCCGCACGCACCTCGCGCAGGTGCACGAAGCGTCGTTCCAGGTGCGAAACGGCGCTGCCAACCCAGTTCTGTTGCTCGCCGGTCGTAGTTGGGCGGTGACACACGTCGATTGGAAGACCCGCGTCGCCTGGGTGGAACCCGTAGATTTGCACGGGCGCTCGCTTTGGCTCGGCGAGGCACAACCGATGCATCAGCCACTGTGCCACGCCATCCGCGCCGTGCTGGCCGACCGCGATGGGACTGACACGGCGCTGGCGTCACGGCTCTCCCGACGTGCGGCAACGGCGCTGACGGAGCGACGCGCCGACCTCACCTGGGTGGAGGAGGGGTCGACGGCAGTAGTGCACGATGCCGGCAGCCTCCGCTGGTGGACCTTCGGTGGGTTGCTGGCCAACCTGGCACTGGGCCGCGCCCTTGGCGACGTGACGCGGGACGGACGAACAGACAATCTGGCCATCCCGCTCGACCCGGCCGCCGCCCCGGCCGTGCTGGAAGACCGGATCGCCAAGGTCCGATCCGCCGCGACGAGCACGCTCCGCCCGCTTGTCGCTGACGACGCCATCGACGGCCTCAAGTTCTCCGATTGCCTGCCGCGTGAGCTCGCCCGGGAAATGCTAGCCACCCGACTCAGCGATCCGGTGGCGTGCGACACCACCCTTCGAGAGCCTCTGCGGTTCGTTCGGGACTGACGGCCGCAGGCCCTGCCGAGCTTGCCAGGGTCCCGGCCGGTGCGCGATAAGCCCCTGAATCCGTGGAAGCATCGTCCCCCCGTTGGAAGGAGATCACCCCGTCGGCCTGGCCCTGGGAGCGTGAGGCCCTTGCGTTCGTACGCGAAGGCCTCCCCGATCACGAACCGTATCGGGCGTGGTCGAACTTCGAGTTTATCGGTCTAGACGGGAGCGTGAACGAGGTCGACTTCCTCGTCTTGACTCCGAAGGGCTTCTTCCTGGTGGAGATCAAGAGCCGCCCGGGTCGACTCGAGGGTGACGCGGGCACGTGGACGTGGACGCACGAGGGCGGTCGCTACACGATCGACAACCCGCTGCTGCTTGCCGATCGCAAGGCGAAGCGCCTCCAGAGCCTCCTCTCGCGCCAGAAGGTCGCGCAGAAGACGCGCCTTCCGTTCCTGAAGGCGTTGGTCTTCTGTTCCGCTGAGGACCTCGAATGTCGGCTCACCGATCACGGTCGGCAGAACGTCTACCTGCGCGATCGCGAACCCACCGCCGGGCACGGTCCCCGGGTCGGCATCATCGCGGCCCTGACCCAGCGCGATCCTGCGGGCCGCGCTGGCGACGGCGGCCCCGGGCGCGTCGACGCTGCCATGGCGCGGATGATCGGTCAGGCGATGGATCAGGCGGGCGTTCGCGAGTCGCGCCGGGCGTGGCGCCTCGGAGACTACGAGCTGGGGCCGATCCTCCTAGAGGGCCCGGGCTACCAGGACCGCCTCGCCACGCGCCCCGACCTAAAAGGCATCAGTCGTCGCGTCCGGCTGTACACCGTCGGGGCAGACGCGGATCCCGAGCGACGCGCCGCTGTAGTCCGCGCAGCAGAGCGCGAGTTCCGGATCCTGGAGGGCATCCAGCATCCCGGCATCCTCCGCGCCGTCGACTACCGTCAGCACCCGCTCGGCCCCGCTCTCGTCTTCGAGCACGATCCGAAGGCTCAGCGACTGGACCACTTTCTGCGCGAGCGCGGGCCATCGCTCACACTCGATCAGCGGCTCAACCTGCTGCGTCAGATCGCCGACGCCATTCGGCACGCCCACAGCCGGCGTCTCACACACCGCGGTCTCGGGCCCCAAAGCATCCTCGTCGCGGACCCCGACCTGCTCTTCCCGCTGATCCGTGTCTTCAGCTGGCAGACCGCCGCCCGCGAGGTCACAACATCGGCTGACCCTGGCCGCAGGCTTACGGTCACGCAGCACCCCGAGGGGCACGTGGACGAAGCAGACCAGGTGTTTCTGGCGCCCGAAGCGTTTCAACCCGACGCCCCCGGCGAGCCCATTGACGTCTTCTCTCTGGGAACGCTCACCTGGCTGCTCTTTGCGAACACCGCACCCGCCGCAACCCGCGTGGGGCTGATCGAGAAGCTCCGAGCTGGCGGCGGCCTCCAGATCGCCAGCGCGCTCGACGGTGCCCGTCCGCAGCTGCAAGACCTCGTGCGCTACGCCACCGCACCCGACGTCATTGACCGCTTGGAGACGGCGGACGACTTCCTCGCTCAACTCGAAATTGTCGAGGAAGAGCTGACCGAGCCGACCGAAGGGATCGTTGACCCACTGGTGGCCGAGTCAGGCCAGCGGCTCGACGGCGGGTTCCTCGTGAAGGCGCGCTTGGGTAAGGGCAGCACCGCTACCGCGCTCCTCGTCGAGCGCGACGGTCGCGAGCACGTCCTCAAGGTCGCAGACGCCGAGCACGAGGCACGCCTTCGCGACGAAGCCGAGGTCCTCGCTAAGCTGCGCCACCAGGGGATCGTCGAGAGCCATGGTGAGGTGACGGTCAGCGGCCGGCGCGGTCTCTTGATGGCCCGCGCCGGCGAAGAGACGCTGGCCCGGCGGCTGCGCCGCGAAGGGCGACTGCGGCTGGCCGATTTAGAGCGCTTCGGCGAGGACCTGCTCGCGACGGTCGAGTACCTCGAACAAGAGGGCATCTCGCACCGCGACTTGAAGCCCGAGAACATCGGCATCGTACGCCGCCGCCGCGACGGCACGGAGCATTTGATGCTGTTCGACTTCTCCCTGGCGCGCGTGCCCCCGGACCGCATCCGCGCCGGTACACCACCCTACCTCGACCCCTTCCTTACTCTGCGCCGCCCGGCGCGCTGGGACGCGTACGCCGAGCGGTTCGCCGCCGGGATGGTGCTGCACGAGATGGCGACCGGTGTCCTCCCAACGTGGGGCGATGGACGCAGCGATCCAGCGGTGCTCGAATGCGAGGTCACCATCGACGCCGAGCGCTTCGACGCCGCATTGCGCGAGAGTCTGCCCGCGTTCTTCCAGAAGGCCCTCGCTCGTGAGCCGCGTCGACGCTTCGACAACGGCGAGGAGATGCGCCACGCCTGGCAGGGCATCTTCCGTGCGCTCGATCGCCCGGCGAGGCCAACCGACGACGACGTGCCCGACGTCGATCTCGACGCCGCACTGTCTACAGCCACCCTCGACAGCCCCCTTCCCGCGCTCGGGCTCGGCGCCCGCGTCCTGAGCGCTCTCGAGCGCACGGGCGCCACGACCGCGCGCGACCTGCTCGGACTCCCGATGGCGCGCGTGACCACGTTTGATGGCTTGGGCAAGCCGGCGCGTCGGCAGATCACGACGCTGATCCGGAAGCTCGCCGAGCGCTTCCCCGACGTGGTTGGCCGCCCGGGTCGGATGACGGATGACGACGAGCATCGGGGCACCGTCTCCAGCGTCGACCTCATCGCCCAACAACTGCTCCCCGGACGGCCCCCGCCCGCGGCAGAGCCCAGCCTACGGGCGTTGCGTATGCTGCTGGGCCTTGGCGACGAACCCGATGCATCCTGCTTCCGCAGTCAGACC
>VBJV01000133.1:0-2358 GCA_005879785.1 Chloroflexota bacterium | reverse complement strand
AACGAATCGGCCAGGTTCTACAGGACGCCCGCAAGCGCTGGCTCAAGAACCCGTCCATCACGGCGCTGCGTGAGGACGTCGTTGCCCTGCTGGAGGCTCACGGAGGCGTCATGACGGCCGCGGAACTCGGCGACGCTGTTCTCGCACTTCGGGGCTCCGCACTGCCGGAGCCGCAGCGCCGGCAGTCGGCACTGGCCGTCGCACGCGCCGCAGTCGAGGCAGAGCGTGGCCGGGTGCAGCCGCGGTTCATCACGCGGCGCAGCGGCCCGCTGGTGCTGGTGGCGCGTGACGATCCGTCTATCGGGGTCGACGGCCAGGCGCTGGCCGATTGGGCCGACGCACTCGGCCGCACCGCCGATCGACTGGCCAGCCAGGACCCCTTGCCAACCCCAACTCGCGCCCTCGAGGCGGCCCAGGCAGTCGCCGCTCCTCCGGGCACCTCGCCTCCGCCGGCGCGACTCCTCGCGCTGGCCGCTGCGGCATCGCAGGGGGCAGCTCTGTCGAGCCGTCTCGAGATATACCCGCGCCGCATGCCCGCCGCCCGCGCGCTGAAGCTCGCGCAGGGTGCCCTGGCCGGTGTGCGGGAGCTGTCGGCGGATGAGATCCGGGAGCGCGTTCACGCCCGCTACCCCGAAGCCGAGGAGCTGCCGCTCCCGCCCGCTCTCGATGGCCTCCTGGCCGAGGTGGTGCGCGACGCTGCCTGGGTGTCGACGGCTCGCGGCGGCCAGGGGGCCTATCGCCTGCTCCCGAGCGACAGCCTCGTGTCCACGCCGACCAGCTCCCTCGAACGGCGGGGCACCGTCAGCGGCCACGTGCCGCTCGACGATCCCGACGTGGCGCGGGCCGCGGCGCTGGAAGAGCGCCTGCTGCGAAGCGCACGCGACGGGGGCTTCCTGGCGCTCACCGTCTCACCCCGACATCTGGAGCGGGCCCGCGACGAGCTGAGCCGACGCTTTCCAGTCGCGGTGCACAACGCGGATGCTGTCCTGACCTCCGCGATGCGAGAGGCCGCCGCGCTGGCGAACGCCCGCTGGGATCTTGTTCTGGCGGCCGACAGTGGTGGGCCGGGCAGCGCGGACTGGAGCCGCCTGCTGCTACTCGTGCAGCGTGCCCTTCCTGCCGTCGAGGCGGCACTGCGCGCGGAGCGGAAGACCGTCCTCCTCACTCGCGCTGGACTCCTGGCTCGCTACGGCCAGATGGGCCTGGTCGAACGCCTGCGCGATGAGGCGGGCCGTCCTGACGGCCCGCATGGCTTGTGGGTGCTCGTGCCGAGCTTCAGCCAGCACGGTCCCCCAGCGCTGGATGGCGTTTCCGTTCCGGTCCTGACGCCAGCTCAATGGGCGGTTATCCCCGACGCCTGGCTGGAGAACCGCCACCGTGCCCTTGACCCTACGTCACCGGAGGGCCGTGCCGCGTGAGCTGCGTATCACCCCAGCTCCTCGCCGACCTGAAGCCGCTGCTACTGGGATTGGAGGCCGACCTGCGGGAACTCTGCCGCGAACGGCCGGACGTGGACGAGCCGCTCCGCTCCGAGTGGGCATCGGCACGCGAGGCCAACCGCACCGCCAGCGCATACGAACCATGGCGCGAAGAGCTGCTCACGCAAGTCGCCGTCGCCTGGGTGCTGGCGTGCGTGTTTGTCCGCTTTTGCGAGGACAACGACCTCGTCGAAGCGCCGTGGCTTTCCGGCCCCGGCCTCCGCCGCCAGCGCGCTCTCGACCAACGTCAGCACTACTTCCAGCAGCACCCAACCGAGACGGATCGCGAGTACCTATACGACGTCTTCGAGCAGATGGCCCGTCTGCCCGGCCTGGGCGACCTCTTCGACAAGCGCCATAACCCGCTCTGGCGGGTTGGGCTGTCGGGTGACGGCGCGACGAAGCTGCTCGCCTTCTGGCAGCGGATCGACCCGGCAACAGGCCAGCTCGCGCACGACTTCAGCGACCCCGAGTGGGACACGCGCTTCCTCGGCGATCTCTATCAGGACCTCTCGGAGTCGGCACGTAAGAAGTACGCCCTGCTGCAGACACCTACCTTCGTCGAGGAGTTCATCCTCGATCGCACGCTCGAGCCGGCGATCGCCGAGTTCGGGCATCGCGAGGTACGACTCATCGATCCGACCTGCGGCTCCGGCCACTTCTTGCTGGGCGCATTTGCCCGCCTTCTTCGCCGCTGGCAGCTTACTCACCCGGCCGCGAATCCGCGCGACCTCGTCCAGAAGGCGCTCGACCAGGTCTTCGGGGTCGACCTGAACCCATTTGCCGTCGCCATCGCGCGCTTCCGGCTCCTCCTCGCAGCGCTTCAGGCCAGTGGCATCCCGCGGCTACGCGACGCCCCCGCGTTCCAGATGAATTTAGC
>VBJV01000132.1:3281-7337 GCA_005879785.1 Chloroflexota bacterium | reverse complement strand
GCCCGCTTCGAGGCCAGCGACCTTGTCTTCTTCGCTGCCGAACCCGGTCAGGATCAAGATTGGGGCGATGACCTGGTCCTCGCGCAATTGGCGGCATACGTCGATGCCATTCATACCGGGCATGCCAACGTCCAGGACAAACAGATCGGGGTGATGCGCGCGCGCTTGCTGCAGCGCGTCCAGCCCGTCGACGGCCGCCAAAACACGGTACTGGCCCATCTCCAGGGTCCAGATCAGGAGCGCGCGCAGGCGTGGATCGTCATCGGCAATCAAGATCGTGCGGCCGAG
Organism: Chloroflexota bacterium; assembly: GCA_005879785.1. Classification (GTDB taxonomy): domain Bacteria; phylum Chloroflexota; class Dormibacteria; order Aeolococcales; family Aeolococcaceae; genus CF-165. The sequence goes on along the minus strand of VBJV01000132.1, from coordinate 7,049 downwards.
ACCGGCGTCAGTCTGCGGGCTAGGCGACTGATTCATGCAGATCGAGGGTTGAGCCAGTCAAGCTCGGCCGCGGCGTTTCGCGAATGCGCGTCACCCGGCGCAGCTGATCCACGGTCTCGGCGAGGTCCTTGGCGCCACTGACGATTTCGGAGACGAGCTCGGCCATAGGCTCGGGCAAACCAGGGTACTCAGCCAACATTTCGGCGTAGCCAAGCACCACGCCGAGCCGGTTGTTCAACTCGTGCTGCGCGGTGCGCGCAGCCAGAAGAACGCCTTCGAGCCGTGCCCGTTCGAGGGCGGCCAGTCCCGCGGCGCACAACGTGCCCATCGTCTCCAGACTTTCGGCCTCTTCGCGGGTGAAGACGCGCCGGCTATCGCGGGTGCCGAGCGCCAGAGTTCCGAGCAGCTGGCCCTCATGAATCAACGCGACGGCGATGCTGCCGCTTTCTGTGGCCGGTCGACGCTGGCTGGCCGCGGCCGCCGCGACCGTCTGTAGGCCGTCCATCAACTCGCGGGCAGCGTCCTCGTTCAGACCGACCAGCTGCTGGGCGACAATCGAGCTCGAACCGTCGACGCCGGCCTGGGTGACCACGCCAGCTTCGGCCCGGTTCAGCTGCAGTGCCTCGTCGAGCAGGGTTGAGAACAGTGCCGCCGGCTCGGTCGCCGTGGCGACATGGCGGGCCAGACGCAGCAACGCCTCGCGGCGCCGATGCATGGTGATGACCCGCTCGGCGGTGACCATACGCGCGGCCAGGTCCTCCATGTCGAAGGGTTTGGCCAGGTAATCGTCGGCCCCAGACTTGCGGCCGGTGAGGTGGTGCTGCTGGTCGCCCAGCGCCGTGAGCAGAATGAAATAGGCGTACGGCGCATCGCTGTCGCGTACCCGGCGGCACAGCTCGGGCCCTTCCAGGCGGGGCATCAGCCAGTCACTGATGATGACCTCAGCGCCCTGGTCTCTGAACAGCGCCCAGGCTTCTTCACCATCGCGGGCGACGAACGGGGAGTTTCCCTGTCGCTCGATCAGGTCATGCAACAGTTCGCGGATGCCGACATCATCCTCGGCGATGAGCACGCGCATGCCGCTATCCAATCTACTCGTTGTCAAGTCCGCTTGCTACGCGATCGGCAACCTGGCGCAAATCGGCGATGCGATAAGGCTTGGCGATTACCTCGTCGACACCTCGCTTGCGGGCCTCCTCAGGGTCGATCGCCGCGCCCCAGCCGGTCACCAGCACGAAGCGTGTCCCCGGCGACTGCTGGCGCACCGCCGCGGCGACGTCCCAGCCATTCTTGCCCGAGCCGAGGCCGAGATCGGAAATGATCAGCTCGAAGCGATCCTGCTGCAGTCGCTCGAGCGCCTCCTCCCCTGAAGATGCGACGACCACATCATGTCCGCGCTGCGTCAGCACCAGCGAGGCCATCCGCGCAAGTTGCTCCTCGTCCTCGACTACCAGAATACGTATACGACGCTGTGGTTCGTCGACATCGGCTTCGGCAACCTTGGTTGCGCTATCGGTTGCCGACCCGGCGCTGGGAAAGACCAGACGGAATGTGGTGCCCCGGCCAGGTGTCGAGTGAAGCTCGATCGAGCCGCCGTGGCGTTCGACGATCGAGCGCACCTGGGGCAAGCCGAGCCCCGTACCGTGGGCGCCTTTGGTGCTGAAAAACGGGTCGAACACCCGTGCCTGAACATCTTTGGGGATGCCTTCACCGGTGTCACACACATCGATCACCGTGTGCTCGCCATCTTGATACGTAACGAGGTGCACCGCGCCACCCCGCGGCAGTGCGTCCACGGCGTTGAAAATCAGGTTGGTGATCGCTTCGCGTAGAGCAGCGGGCGAACCGTTGATCCAGCAGCCAGTCTCTGCGTTGACGTCCAGCTCAATTGGTCGACCTTCGATCTGGGGTGCGTCCCGCCAGCGCGGCGCGGTCAGCCGCGCGACGTCCTTGAGGACGTCGCCGACATCGAACCGCTCAGAGACCGCCAGCAGCTCCTGGCTACGCACGAATGTCAACAAGCCGCGCAGGGCCTGACCACCTTCGAGCGCAGCCCGCGCCGTAATTCCCACCATCTCCCGCACGCGCTCGAGCTCGGGCACGTCGAGCAGGAGCTCCTGGCGGGCCATGTCGCTGTAGCCGGAAATGAGTGCCAGCGATTGATTGAGGTCGTGGGCGATGCCGCTGGCCATCTCGCCGAGCGCGCGGAGTCGCTCGCCGTGGGCCATCGCGTGCCGCGCTGCCTCGGCCTCCTTCTGGCCGGTGATGTCCATCGCGACGCCGGTCATGCGCAACGGTCGGCGGTTGGCAGTGTCGCGATAGACGCGGCCCTTCAGCAACAGCCAGCGGATGGTGTTCGTCGGGCCATGTTTGAAGCGCGTTTCGATCTGCAATCCCGAATCACGTTCAAGGGCGTCACGGATGGCTCGCTCGAGGGCCTGGTGATCGTCCGGATGCACGGGCAAGAATGCGTCGGCCATCGAGCTCTGGGCATTCAATGATTCGACCGTCCGGCCCGTCAGGCTGGCCATCTCTGGGGACCATTCGGTGAACGTCCGCTTGACCAGGTCGTAGTCCCAGGTGCCCATGTGGCTCGCTTCGAGCGCCAATCGGAAGCGTTGTTGGTGAGCCTGTAGCGCTGCCTCGGCGCGCAGCCGTTCGGCGAGCTCCTGCTCGAGCTGCGCCAGGGCTTGCTCGGTCTCTGCGCGGGCGCGCCGCTCCAGCTCAAACAGGCGTTCGACACGGTCCGCGTGCGCCGCGTCGGCTCCGACATCGGTGAACACCGCCACCGCGCCAGTGATCACCCCACGCCAGTCTCGGAGCGGCACGCTCGACACCCGCACATGCAAATCCGCCTTGTCCGGCGCAAGAGGTACGACGTACTCCTCGGCCGAAATCGCCTCACCACGTAACGTCCGGGCGAGCACACTCGACTCGGGCGACACGGGTTGGCCGCTACGGATGTCGCGCAGCCCGGCCTCGACCGAAACGTCGATCAGCGAACGCGACGTGTTCGCGAAATCGCCCAATATTCGGCGCGCGGCACGATTGGTCACGACGGGACGGCCGCTCCGGTCGGCAACGATCACTCCGCTGGGTACCTCTTCGAGCACTGCCTGCAGCTCTTCAACCGACATTGCGGCCGCGGAGGCAATGGCACTGCCACGTGCTGACCCGTCCACCTCGGGCTTCACGCCGGCAGTTCTAGCAGCATGGAGTGTGCCGTGGCATGCGTTTTGCCGCATTTGTGCCAGTAAAGGACGGAGGACACGCCCGTGGTACGTGCCATCTGGATGTGCTTGAGCTCGAGCATGTTCGGTGCCTTAGCTATGTTTTTCTTCGATCGCGAGCGAGGCCGACGGCGCCGTAACATGCTGCGCGATCGCCTTGCGGCACGCCTCCGACGGGTCGGCCGGGGCCGCAAACAGTTTTGGCGTGGCGCGGCGGCGGAGACGTACGGCGTCTCGCACCGCATCGTTCACTTCGTGCCGCGCACGACCGACGTGGCCGACGATGAAACTCTCCGTCAGCGGGTCGAGAGCCAGTTGTTCCGCGACCGGCACGTGCCCAAAGGCAATTTGAACATCAACTGCGAGCACGGCACGGTAATCCTGCGTGGCGAAGTTGATCGTGTCGCCGAAGTAGCCGAGCTCGAAGAGCGCGTGCGGCGGATCCCAGGTGTCCGCGGTGTGCAGAACCTGCTCCATCCGCACGGCACGCCCGCGCCCAATAAAGAGCGCTCACTGGAAGTCAGAAGTCAGAAGTCAG
>VBJV01000132.1:2660-3172 GCA_005879785.1 Chloroflexota bacterium | reverse complement strand
CGAGAATTCCTTCGCGCACCCCGAACACCTCCAGGGGTTCCAGGAGATCGAGCGCCCGGCTGATGTCGGCGGCGGCGACGGTGCGATGCAGCTCGAGCGTGCGGATCGTGTCAGGGCGCAAATACCGCCCGAGCATGCTGAAGTCGGTGCTGCCCTGCCCAGGCGCGAGATGGTCGCGTCCGTTGCGCGTGTCGTGGATGTGCATACCCACCATCTGCGCGCCGTAGCGGCGCAAGAATTCCTCGTGCTCCAGGAACCCGAGGTAGTCGAGTTTGGCGCCGTGTCCGGCGTCGTGCCAGTACCCGACGGGTAAGCCCGCGCCAGCCGCAAGGACCTGCGCGACTTCGTCCAGGCTGGGAATCTCGTGGTAGCCGTCGCGGCACTCGACTCCGAGCCGCACGCCCGTGCCCAAAGCGTGCTCGCCGAGGGCGCGGATGTTGTTCAAAGCCACGTCGAGATGCGGGCCCTTGCTGGCCTCGCGATCCCGCCAGGCAGCGTCACGCAGGTGCACG
>VBJV01000132.1:0-2646 GCA_005879785.1 Chloroflexota bacterium | reverse complement strand
CGACGCCTGGCGCGATCCGGCCCCGCTGTTACCCAGGTGCACGACGATCGCTTTCGCGCCAACCTCGGCGGCGGCGTCGATCGTGCGCCGATGGGCATCGACTGCCCGGCTGCTCTCCGACGGGTTCGTCGAGGCGAGCCAATCACCAGTCGGCGCCGGCGCTACCGGGCAAGGCCCGTGCAAACTGCCAATGTGCATGCCGTGCTGAGCAGCCGCGGCCGCGAGCGCGCGCAACCCATCGAGAGTGAAGTGGGCGTACGCCTCGATTCGCCGGAAGCCCAGCCCACGGCCTTGTTCGAGAAGATGCGCGGGGTTGCTCCCTGGGCCATTCCAAGAGGTCGACAACCCGATCGGTTCGGTCACGTCTGTGACTGTAGCTCGCCAGGCTTTTCCCGCGCGGGGAGAATAGCCACAACCGCAAGTGCCGAGATGACGGCCAGGGCCCAGAACACCGGTTCGCCAACCGGTGCCGCCGCCTGCGCCAGCGAAATCGCGAACTGGAGCACCCCGGCGATGCTGGCGTACTCGGCGCGCCCGTACAGCTCGGCCAACAGAGCCGGGCGAGCCAGGGTGCTCAAGCCGCGTTGCGCCCCGAACAGGACAACGAAGAGAAAGATGCCTGGCGTGGTGCGCACCAGCAGCAGCACCGCCAGCGAGAGCGGTTGCAGCGCCAGCATCGACGCCGCCAACAACCGCGGGTTGGCTCGGTTGCCGAACGGCGCCAGCAGCAGCCGCGCGAGCACCTGCATGGCGCCAATCAGGCCAGTGACACTGGCGGCGAACGTCGCGTCGTAACCGCGGTCCTGGAGATAGGGCAGGATGTGAACGCCGACGGCGATGGTCGAGAGGGTCGCCAGCCAGAAGGCCACGACCAGCCAGCGGAACGAGACGTGGCGTAGGGCCTGGCCGACCGGCATACCGGGTGGGCGGTCGGGCTCGCTGTGCCGTTGCAGCTGCAGCATCGGTTCGCCGTCGGGGTGCAGGCCCAGGTCCTCGGGCCGTCGGCGTAAAAGCAGCGCGTGCGGCGCGATTGTGCCGATCGCCAGGATGATGGCCAGGGTGACCAATGACTGACGCCAGCCTTCGACCTGGACCAACCAGCCGGCCAATGGGATGAAGATCGTACTGGCGAACCCGGCGATCAGGGTGATGGCGGTCAGGGCACGGACGCGCTGGCGCTCGAACCACCTGGTGGCCGTGGCGAACGCTGGGTCGTACAACGTGGCCGCCATGGTCAGGCCAATGGCGGCCCAGACCAGGTACAGCTGGTCCAGGCTGGAGACGCGCGACCAGGCCACGACCAGCAGCGTCGCGGCGATCGAACCGACCGTCATCAACAAGCGCGGTCCGTGGCGATCCAACCAGCGGCCGACCGGGATGGCCGTCAGGCCCGCCAACAGCAGGGCCAGTGAGAAGGCGCCGGTCATGTCGCCGCGCGACCAGCCCAATTCGGCTTGCATGGGTGCCAGATAGACCGCGAAGGCGTAGTTCAGAATGCCCCAGGAAATCGTCTCGGTCACGCCCAGCGTGACCACCAGCACCCAGCCGTAGTACACGAATACTGGGCACAGGCTACGCGCCCGCGCACTCGTTACGAAGCGTTACTCGGTCGATACGTAACCGACGCCAAAACTTCAGCCCCGAAGTGCGCTTTGGCTAAACAGTCACGATTGCGTTGCCCTAGGATCTTAACTGTGGTAACGGCGGAAAGGCAGACGGTCCTCGTCGTCGAGGACGACGAGTCCATTCGCGAAGTCATCTCCGACGTGCTCGAGGACAAGGGTTTTCGCGTCTTCCCGGCTGTCAACGGTTCCGACGCGCTCCATCAGTTGGACACGGTGCGACCCGACGTGATGGTCCTCGACCTGCTGATGCCGGTCATGCACGGTTGGGCATTCATGGAGAGCTACCTCGAAAAGACTGGCGGTTCGCTGATTCCAATCGTCGTCGTGTCGGTCAATCCGGCCCTGCCGCGGTCCTACAATCGGTTAGGAGTCGCTCACGTGGTGTCGAAGCCGTTCGACGTCGACACACTGGCGGAGGCCGTCGAACAGGCCAGCTCGCGCAGCCTGGGCGAAGTCGCCTGAGCCCTTTCGCCGGGGTTCGCAGTATGTTTGCTTCGCGGTGCCCGTCGCAGATGTGCAGCGCTGGCCCTCGCGACTCACTGCTGCCCGTCGAAGATGTGCAGCGTTGGCCTTCGCGACTCACTGCTGCAGCCCCTCGCGCCGCCCGCGACTCCGCGTAGCGCACGCCCGCCTACCTTCGTTTAGCCTCTGACCTCGTGGAGTTCGAACCGCATCGGGTCGAATGCCTCGGGCGCAAGTGGCGGCGTCTCGCCGTGAATCAGCGCCATCAACAGCGCGATCGAGCCAGGCAGCGGGGCGATGCCGCTTGGTCCGTGGCCGGTCAGAAAGTAGAGTCCGTCGACCGCGCTTTTGCCGATGAGCGGCAGGCCATCAGCTGAGAGTGGCCTGAAGCCGGTCCACATCTCCGCGATCGGGCAGGTGCTCAGCGCGGGGACGACCTGCATGGCCCGGTTGAGCAGCCAGGCGATGCCGCCGGCGGTCAGGCCCGGGTCCCAGCCGGCCTCTTCGCGCGTGGCGCCGATCACCAGTCGCCCGTCGGAGCGTGGGACGAAGTACGGGT
>VBJV01000131.1 GCA_005879785.1 Chloroflexota bacterium | reverse complement strand
TGAACATAGTGGCCAGCTCGCCATGGGGCACGGTCTCGGGTGGCCCCGCGCGAAGCGCGGGCATTCCGAATGGGGCCAGGATCACGTCTCTCGACGGTCGAGCGGTGCGCGACGACACGCTCGACAACGTCACGCACGACCTGCACAGCGCGACGATCGCCAGCCATGGGCGTCCCGTGCAAGTGACGTACGAAACTGCCAGCGGCGCCACGCGTTCTGCCGTCGTCACACCGGCCCTCGTGATCATCGTTCCCAGGACAGCGTCGTCGCCGGCCCAGCAGATCCTGGTCACCGAGATAGACAGCCGGCCGGTGGCGACCGGCGATCCGCGCGCGCTGCTCGGCAGCGGCAGCACGGTGCGCGTGCTCGGCTACGTCGAGAGATCGGATGGCACGGTGGGCACGCAGGTCACGGAGCGCTCGCTGTCAGGGGTCGTCGATGGATACGGTGAGGTGCCGGGCAAGGCACAGGCGAGCTGGCGGCTCGGCGTGCAGGCAGGCTTCGACGGCCAGCCATTTCCGGAAGCAGTCGCCAACGGCGTCGTGGCCATCCCGTCATTCGTGCACGACACGGCGGCGGCGCTCTACGAGCTGGCCACGGACCCTTCGCTGGGCGGCGTCACCGGGCCAAACGGCCTGTCCGGCCCGGTCGGCATCGCCGAGGCAACCGCGACCGCATCGCAGCAGGGCTTCCTCAGTGACCGCGGACTGCTCTGGTGGATTGGTTTCATCAGCATGAACCTCGGTCTGATCAACGTGCTGCCCATTCCGTTCCTCGACGGCGGTCGACTCTTCCTGCTTGGCATCGAGGCGGTTCGCCGCAGGCGTCTCGATCCGCGGCATGAAGCAATCGCCATTGCCGTGGGCCTGGCACTCGTCGTGCTGTTCGTTATCTATGTCACCATCGGTGACGTGGGCAGGATCGGCAAACCGCAATGAGCGCTGCAGAGCAGCACGGCAATCGGCGCCCGACAGTGCCGGTGAACGTCGGCGGTGTGGTCATCGGGGGCGCAGCGCCGATCGCGGTGCAGACGATGACCAAGACGCAGACCGAGGATGTCTCGGGAACGCTGGCGCAGATCGAGCGCGCCGCGGAGGCGGGTGCTGACCTCATCAGGGTCACGTGTGACACGCGCGAGGCGGCCACGGCACTGCGCGAGATCGTGCAGCGCTCGCCGATCCCCATCGTCGCCGACATCCATTACGACGCGCCGCTGGCGCTGCTCGCGCTCGAGGCGGGGGTGCACTGCCTGCGTCTCAATCCCGGCAACATCACGGACCGCACCAAGGTCGCGGAGATCGCGCAAGAGGCGAAGGCGCGCGATGTGCCGATTCGCATCGGTGTCAACGCAGGCAGCATCCCGCAGCGCAAGGAGCTCGCGCGCGGTCGCGGGTCGAGCATCGAGGAGACGGCGCAGCACATGGTCGACGCCGCGCTGGGGCACATCCGCATCCTCGAGGAGCTGGACTTTCGCAACCTCAAGGTGTCACTCAAGGCCAGCGACGTGCTCACCAACCTTGCTGCGAATCGCAAGTTCGTGGCGCTCGGCAACCGCTATCCATTGCATCTGGGCCTCACCGAGGCCGGCCCGGTGGACACGGGAAGCATCAAGAGCGCCATGGGCATCGGCGTGTTGCTCAGCGAGGGCATCGGCGACACCATCCGCGTCTCGCTGGTGGGCGAGCCGCACGAGGAGGTTCGCGTCGCACGTCAGATCATCGCCAACCTGCAGGAGAAGGGGAGCGGTCCGAATCTGGTCGCGTGTCCGACCTGCGGGCGGCTCGAGATCGACATGGTGCCGATGGTCAAGCGTGTGGAGGAAGCGCTGGCGATGGTGAAGCGCCCCATCACGGTCTCGGTGATGGGCTGCGTCGTCAACGGGCCGGGCGAAGGCATGCACGCTGACATCGGTATCGCCGGCGGCCGCCAGAAGGGCATCCTGTACCGCGGCGGCAAGGTGGTGGCGTCGCTTCCCGAGACCGAGCTCATCGACAGGCTCGTCGCACAGCTGCGCGAGATCGCCGACGAAGACGCGCAGCTCCTGGCGGCGGGCAAGCCGCTGCCCGTGGGGCTCGGCGAACCGGCCGGCAACGGCGTCACAGCGCTTCCCGTCATCGCTGGATGAGCGCAGCGCGCGCTGATCCCAAGGCAATCACTCCGCAGTCGAAGGATTTCGACCGCTGGTACGTGGACACGGTGCTGCGCGCCGAGCTCGCGGATTACGCGCCGGTCAAGGGCTGCATGGTCATCCGGCCATACGGCTTCGCGCTGTGGGAGAACATCCAGCGCGCGCTCGACGGCATGATCAAGCGCACCGGGCACGAGAACATGTATTTCCCGCTGCTCATCCCCGAGTCCTACCTGAAGAAGGAGGCCGAGCACGTCGAGGGTTTCGACCCGCAGGTGGCCTGGGTGACCCAAGGGGGTGGAAAGACGCTCGACGAACGCCTGGCCATCCGGCCGACCAGCGAGACGATCATCTGCTCGATGTACAAGGACTGGATCCACTCGTGGCGCGACCTGCCGGTGAAGATCAACCAGTGGGTCAACGTGTACCGATGGGAGAAGCGCACGCGGTTGTTCCTGCGCACCGCAGAGTTTCTGTGGCAGGAGGGGCACACGTTTCACGAGACCGACGAGCAGGCGGCCGAGGAGGTGGACACCATGCTCGGCTGCTACAGGGAGCTCGCCGAGGACTGGCTGGCGATCCCGGTGATCGCCGGGCGCAAGACCGAGTCGGAGAAGTTCCCCGGTGCGCGCTACACGCTGAGCATCGAGGGCATGATGGCCGACGGGTGGGCGCTGCAGTCGGGCACGTCACACCACCTGGCGCAGAACTTCTCGCGCGCCTATGGCATCTCGTTCAGCGATCGCTCCAACCAGGAGCAGCATCCACATCAAACCTCGTGGGGCCTGTCCACCAGGGTGATCGGTGCGGTGATCATGGCTCACGGTGACGACGCGGGCCTCGTGCTGCCACCGCGCGTGGCGCCGGTGCAGGTCGTGGTGGTGCCGATCGTGCGCAGCAATGACCCCGACGGCAGCGCGCTGGTGGAGCAGGCCGTCGCACGCATCGTCGACGAGCTGCCGGAGGGAGTGCGGCTGCGTGTCGACAACCGCGAGGGGATCCGGCCGGGCGAGAAGTACGCGCACTGGGAACTGCGGGGCGTCCCGCTGCGACTGGTCGTCGGCGCGCAGGACCTGGCTGCCCGTCGAGCACGTGGCTGCGCGCCTGCCGCAGCTCCTCGAGAGTGCGCAGGCAACGCTGTTCGAACGAGCCAAGACCCTGCTCGCCGAGCGAAGCATCGACGTTGCAACGCTCGATGAGCTGATCGAGGCGTTCCGCGAGCGCCCCGTGTTCGTCAGCGCGCCGTTCTGCGAGCGAGGTGCATGCGAGACGCGCATCAAGGAAGCCGTGCACGCCGCAACGGTGCGCAACCTGCGCAGCGATCGGCGCGCGGACGGCGCGCCATGCCTCGCGTGCGGTGAGCCGGCGGACGCGGTGGCCCTGATCGCCCGCGCCTACTGAGGCGCGGCAGGCGCGGTTGGCGCTGAGCCTCGCCCCGGTGGTTTGGTCGAGCACATCAGGCCCTACACTCGTTAAGGCCATGCCGCTCACGGACCTGATGGCCAAAGCGCAGTACCTGGCCGAGCCCGACCAGGAGACGCTGCGGCGTGCCCACGCGATCGCCGAGGTGGCCCACGAGGGCCAGTTCCGGCTGACCGGCGACCCCTACATCGAGCACCCGCTGGCGGTGGCCGGGATCCCGACGTCGAGACGCTCGCCGCTGCCGTGCTCCACGACACCGTGGAGGACACCGAGGTCACCCGTGACGAGGTGCGCGATCAGTTCGGCACACAGGTGGCCAAGCTGGTCGACGGCGTCACCAAGCTCGGCAAGATCCACGTGCGCACCGCCGAGGCGCACCAGGCGGAGAACATCCGCAAGATGCTGGTGGCCATGGCCGAGGACGTGCGCGTCGTCCTCATCAAGCTCGGTGACCGGCTGCACAACATGCGCACGGTCTCGGCGCATACGGCGGATCGCCGCCTGCGCATCAGCCGGGAGACGCTGGACATCTACGCACCGCTGGCGCACCGCCTCGGCATCTGGCAGATCAAGGGCGAGCTCGAGGACCTGGCGTTCGCGCAGCTGGACCCCGACAACTGCGCGCTGCTGGAGGCCAAGCTGGCCAGCAAGCGCGAGGAGCGCGCCGCGTTCATCCAGGACATCACCGAGATCCTGGAGCGCGAGTTCGACCCGTTGGGTATGAGCGCGGAGATATCCGGCCGCACCAAGCACGTCTACAGCATCTGGGAGAAGATGCGGCGCAGCCAGAAGGACTTCGACGAGATCTACGACATCATCGCCATCCGGGTCCTCGTCGATTCCATCAAGGATTGTTACGGGTCGCTCGGAGTGGTCCACTCGCTGTGGAAGCCCATCCCCGGACGCTTCAAGGACTACATCGCCATGCCCAAGGGCAACGGCTACCAGTCGCTGCACACGACGGTCCTGTCGCACACCGGCGAGCCGATGGAGGTGCAGATCCGCACCCACGAGATGCACCAGACCTCGGAGTACGGCGTGGCCGCCCACTGGCGGTACAAGGGTGGGCACGACGGCGAGCGCCTGGATGAGCGCTACACGTGGCTGCGCCTGCTCATGGACTGGCAGAAAGAGGTCCTCGACGCCGAGGCCTTCGTCGACACCGTCAAGGTCGACATCTTCCAGGACGAGGTCTTCGTGTTCACGCCTCGTGGTGACGTGCGCTCGCTGCCGCAGGGCAGCACGCCGGTCGACTTCGCGTACCGCATCCACACCGATGTCGGCCACCACTGCATCGGGGCGAAGGTGAACGCGCGCATGGTCCCGCTGGACCACCGGCTGGAGAACGGCGATATCGTCGAGGTGCTCACCACCAAAGCGCCGCACGGGCCGTCGCGCGACTGGCTCGGCTTCGTGAAGACGTCGAGCGCGCGGGAGAAGATCCGGCAGTGGTTCAAGAAGGAGCGGCGCGAGGAGAACATCCAGAAGGGCCGCGAGCTCATGGACAAGGAGTTCCGCCGCCTGCGCCAGATGGCGCTGAACACGGTGAAGGACGCCGAGCTCGACAAGCTCGCCGCCGAGTTCAAGTTCAACAACATCGAGGACTTCCTGGCGGCCGTGGGCTACGGCGACATCAGCGCGCGCAGCGCCGTGCTGCGCTTCAGCGACGGTGTGCAGCCGTCCGACGAAGCTCTCGGCCTCGGCATCCCTCTCACCAGCACGCCGGCGCCGACCGGATACGTGCGCGTGCACGGACACAACGACATGCTCACCGCGCTGGCGCACTGCTGCAAGCCGGTCGCCGGGGAGCCGATCCGCGGCTACACCACGCGCGGCAAGGGCGTGTCCGTGCACCGCGCCGATTGCGCGAACATCCGCAACGTCACGGACGTCGGCCGGCTGCTCGAGGTGGAGTGGGAGACCGGCGCCAAGCAGGTGTACCCGGTGGCGATCAAGATCGAGGGCTGGGATCGCACCGGCCTGCTCCGCGACATCGCCGCCGTCATCGCCGAGTCGAAGATCAACCTCAGCGGCGCCGATGTGCAGGTGTACGACGACCGCACCGCGCTCACGCAGCTCAGCAGGTTGCTTGAGCGCCTGGAGTCGGTGCGCGACGTTCACACTGTCGCGCGAGATCTCAGCTGACCGTTACTGGAGCGCTCATGCGCCAGGGCGGGTGTCGTGCTGCCCCTGCGCGGGACCACGCGGTCCGAGCCCCGCTGGGGCCCGGCCGCTGACTCTCCCCTCGACCTGCGATCCGAGCTGTTCCGTCTCGGGTCCGAGACGATCCCGCTCCGGGGCAGCACGACACCCTCTGCTCCACGCCGGTCGACAAGGGCAGTCCCTAGACTCGCGCGTCATGGCTGAGATCGCCGCGCCCCGCGGCACCAAGGACATCCTCCCGGCTGAGTCAACTGCCTGGAGGTGGGTGCTCGAGACGCATCGGCGTGTAGCGGAGTCGTTCGGGTACCGGCCGATCGAGACGCCGATATTCGAGTCGACCGAGCTGTTTGCGCGAGCTGTCGGCGCCGACACCGACATCGTCGAGAAGCAGATGTTCACCTTCGAGGACCGCGGCGGCCGCTCGCTGTCAATGCGTCCGGAGAGCACCGCAGGTGTGACCCGCGCTGTGGTGGGGGCGCGCCTTGATCAGGAGATCCGCCCGGTGCGGGTGCACTACGCGGGGCCGATGTTCCGTGCCGAGCGACCCCAGGCGGGCCGCCAGCACCAGTTCACGCAGCTCGGCATCGAGTGCATCGGGGAGCGGTCGCCGGCTCTCGACGTGGAGATCGTGGAATGCGCGTGGCGGTTCTTCGGCGAGCTTCGACTGACCGGCCTGCACCTGCAGGTGAACTCACTCGGCGACGCCGACGACCGAGGGCACTACCGCGCGGCGCTGGTTGCGTACTACACGCCGTTCCGCTCGCGGCTGTGCGATGACTGCAAGCGCCGTCTGGAGAGCAATCCGCTGCGGCTGCTGGACTGCAAGAAGGACGCTGACCTGGTCGAGGCGGCGCCAATGATCCAGGAGTCGCTCAGCGCGCACAGCACGCGTTTCTTCGACGACGTGCAGGCCGGACTGACGGCGGCACGGATCCCGGCGGAGGTCAACCCTCGCCTCGTGCGTGGCCTCGATTACTACGCAGACACGGTGTTCGAGGTCTGGCACGAACACCTCCAGGGAGCGCAGAACGCCCTCGGGGGTGGTGGCCGGTACGACGGGCTGGCCGAGCTGCTCGGGTTGCCGGCCACGCCAGGGACGGGTTACGCGCTGGGGGTGGAGCGAATCCTCATCGTCGCTCGCCAGCTGGGCCTCGCTCCTGCGCCGGAGGCGAGCAGCGATGTCCTGGTCTGCTCTGTCGAGCCGGCACAGATTGACGGTGCAGCGGCGGCTGCACGCGGTCTGCGTGCGTCCGGCGCCCGCGTCGTACTCGATGTGTCGGATCGGCGGCTCGATCGCAAGCTGCGCGCCGCTGACCGGCTCGGCGCACGCGCTGCGGTGATCGTGGGCGAGCAGGAGGTGGCCGCGGAGAGCGCTGTGGTGCGAGACCTGGTTGCGCGCAGCCAGCAGACCGTGCCCAACGCCGAGCTGGGCGAAGCCGTGGAACGCATCCTGCGATGACGACGCTGCGGACCCCGTGCGGCGCTCCCCGACCGGTGGATGTGGGCAAGACGATGACCGTGTACGGCTGGGTGAACCGCTGGCGCGATCAGGGCGGTCTCATCTTCCTGGACCTGCGCGACCACAGCGGCATCCTGCAGATCGTGCTCAATCCGCAGACCTCTCCCGCCGCCCACGCTGCCGCACACGGGGTGCGCAACGAATGGGTGCTCCGGGTCGACGGGGAATTGCGCATGCGCGACGCGGAGCACGTCAACACCAACCTCGAAACTGGCGAGGTCGAGCTGCATGCCGGCGTCTGTGAGGTGCTCGCGGTGGCCAAGACGCCGCCGTTCGCGGTCAACGAGGACGCCGAGGTCGAGGAGCAGCTGCGCCTGCGCTATCGGTACCTCGACCTGCGCCGCCCCCGCTTGCAGCGCAACCTGCGCGCGCGCGCGCGTTTCATCGCCGTGATCCGCACCGCCATGGTGGAGCAGGGGTTCATCGAGGTGGAGACGCCGATGATGATTCGCGCCACACCCGAGGGTGCGCGCGACTACCTGGTGCCGAGCCGGGTCTTCCCGGGCAGTTTCTACGCGCTGCCGCAGTCGCCGCAGTTGTACAAGCAGCTCAGCATGGTGGCCGGCGTGGATCGCTACTTCCAGATCGCTCGCTGCATGCGAGACGAGGACCAGCGCGCCGACCGGCAGCCGGAGTTCACCCAGCTCGACCTCGAGATGTCGTTTGTCGATGAGGACGATGTCTTCGCCGCCGTCGAGCACGCGATATCGAGCGCCTGGAACGCGTGCGAGTTCCGCGGCTCACCCGTCACGACTCCTTTCCCGCGCATCCCCTGGCCTGAGGCGATGGAACGCTACGGCGTGGACAAGCCCGACACGCGCTTCGGCATGCACCTCTGCGACCTAACCGATGTCGCTCGCACCTCGGGGTTTCGGGTCTTCGCCGACGCCGTCGCATCGGGCGGCGTGGTCAAGGCCATCCGCGTCGAGGGCGGCGACGACCTGACGTGGAGTGAGATCGAAGGCCGGCTGCTCGACATCGCACGTGCGGTGAAGGCGAAGGGCCTGGCCTATCTCTGGAAGCGCGCGGACGGGTGGCAGAGTGGCATCGCCAAGTTCTTCACCGCAGACGAACTCGAGGCCATCGGCGCTGCCACCGGCGCGCAGGTCGGCGACTGCGTGCTCATGGTTGCCGACAGATCCGGCATCGCCGCCGCCGCCCTGGGTGCGCTGCGCAACCACCTCGGGCGGGAGCGGAAGTTGTACGGCTCTGAACGCGTGGACATGCTCTGGATCACGAACTTCCCGATGTTCGAGCGCAGCGAGGAGACGGGCGAGATCACGCCTGCGCACCACCCTTTCACGATGGTCAACCCCGACGACCTCGACAAGCTGGAGAGCGATCCGCTGTCAGTGCGGTCGCGTGCCTACGACCTGGTCGTCAACGGCCACGAGGTGGCCAGCGGGAGCATCCGGATCACCGATCCAGACGTGCAGCGGCGGGTGTTCGCAGCCATCGGCATCGACCGCGAGCAGGCGCGGCGCAAATTCGGGTTCCTGCTGGAGGCCTTCGAGTACGGCGCGCCGCCGCATGGAGGGTGTGCGCCGGGCATCGACCGCCTGGTCATGGAAGGGCTCGGTGAGGAGAACATCCGCGACGTCATCGCCTTCCCGAAGAACCAGCAGGCGCAGGAGGTGATGACGGATGCGCCGGCGCCTGTCGACGAATCGCAGTTGCGGGAGCTGGGGCTCGCGCTGCTCCCCCGAGCGCGCGAACCCCAGTGACAATCGGGTCCAGGCTTCTCCTCAGCCGACCCCGACCGCCTTGCGCGCCCCGGGCGGTACGTACTCCGCCATGACCTTCTGGGCCTTGCCGAGCAGGCTCGTCTGCTCGTCCGCGCTGATCAGCTTGATCGTGCGCGTGTTGCGCAGCGCACCGCTGCTGGCAACGCCGACGCCGATGGCCGCGGCGGCTGCGTCGTCCGGCGCGTCGACGATCACCAGGAAGTCGTCGTCACCGAACGTCCAGTAGATCGCATCCAGTGATGCGCCGACTGCCTGGGCTGCCTTCTGGATCGCGCCCTTGCGCGATTCCGGGTTGTCGATCATTCCCTTCCAGGCCTCGGCGGTGTAGCCGCCGAGGAACGCATACTTCGCCATTCCGCTCTCCTCTGTGCTCGCTGACTGCGCCGGTCGATGGTAGCGCCGTCCAATCCGAAGTCAAGGGACGGCGCAGTTCGGGGGCGGTGCGCAGGCGGGCGTGCGATCCGTGTGGCGGGATCGGAGGGACGTTACATCGTGGTTACGCGTCAATGCGATCTACTTGGCGCGATCGATGCGACGTTGCCCGGCATGTTTGCACCACTCGTCAGGCTGGCCGGCTTCGCCATGGTGGGCGCAGTCGTCTTCATAGCCAGCGGCCCCTCCTTCTCGAATATCCACGGTGTCGCCCAGTGGGTCACCGCCACCCCGGCGCCGACCACCAACAGCACCGCGACCTCGCCGTCATCGTCGACCGGGACGTCGAGCACGGGCACCAAGTCGACATCGGCGACCACGGCCGGGGCAGTTCGGCGCGGTCGGCGACGGGCACACGGACAGCGGGCCCGCCGTGGTCAGAGCCGTGCAGGCCGCCCAGTCTCACGGGGGCACGCTGTACTTCCCGGCCGGCCATTACATGCTCTACGGGCCGGGCATCGGCGGTGCGATCAAGATTCAGAGCGGCCTGCCGCTGACCGTGGCGGGTGCGGGTGCCGACGTGACCGTGCTCACGGAGACCAACCCCAAAGGCGCACTGCTGAGCGCCCAGGTCGACCACACGGTGGTGCAGGACCTCACACTCGACACGCTCACCGTGAACGCGCGCCAGGCCCTCAACATCGGCGCCAACTACGTGACCGTGCAGCGCTGCGTGATCCACGGCGGCAGTCAGATCTTCACGATCTACGCCACCGGACCGTCGACGGCGACCACCACCGCACCCACATACCGTGTAGGCAACCGCCTGCTCAACGACGTGATCACCGACCAGCTGACCGACGACGGGATCTCCTGGTCCTTCCAGGCCGACAGCCT